>JAEYRZ010000212.1 GCA_023435265.1 Pseudomonadota bacterium | reverse complement strand
ATCCCAGACCATGACTGTCCCGGCCCCGTACGCGTTCTCGGGGATGATGCCTTCAAAGCCGCCGTAATCGACAGGGTGATCTTCGACCTCGACGGCCAGGCGCTTTTCCTTGGGATCGAGGCTCGGCCCTTTGGGGACCGCCCAACTCTTGAGCACCCCATCGAGCTCCAGGCGAAGATCGTAATGCAGCCTGCGGGCGGCATGTTTCTGAATGACATACAGACGGCCGGAGGGACTGGGTGAGACCTGCCCTTGCGGTTCGGGCGACTTCTCGAAATCGCGTTTGCGGCGGTAATCGTCGAGGGCCATGGATTCAGGATTCCCGCGGCAGCGTCGAATACGCATATCCCGACTGCATGGCGCCAATGGCTGGCGCCGGTGCGTCGATGCAGGCTCCACCTTCGCTGCCGGACTGCCGCTGATTCAGGGCGGGTCTGCGTAACATGCCGCGCAGGTTCATTGGTCGTTCCTTTCGATTTCTGCGCCGCTCGCAGAGTCTAGTGCCGGAACCGCAAGCGCGCAACGGCGATCCGGGATTCACACCTCGCCGAACGCCATCGTCACCCGATTGACCAGCGCCCAGATGGCGTCGGCCGGCAGGATCGATTCTATCGGGCGGTCGAAGAGGAGCTGCAGGCGGGGCTTGAACTCTTCGTCTCCGGTCCATAGCAGGAAGTAAAGCGGCAAGCGCGGGAAGGGCAGAAGTCGAAAGGCGGCATCGGCCATGGCCATGGGGGTTCCGCCCAAAGCGCGGCAGGCCTTTTCGAAACCCGCCACATCCTGGCCGAAGCGGTTGAGCAGCGGATCGGTGCGAAACCGATGCGGCCCGGTAAAGAAATGGCCCTCCTTGAGTTCGGCGGACGAAACGATGTCCCGATCCAGTGGGTACAACTGCCGGATGTTCTTCAGGTAGATCACGACCGCCAAGGTCAGGAGGGGATCTTTGACCGGCGCCCACGCCCCCGCGGCATCGGGCCGCTGCAGGCTTCGCCGGCTCAAATCGATGCGCACCTGCGCATTGAGAAACCGGAACTGAAACCGGCCCGGACCGTCCGGTTCGAAAAAGGTGAGATTGCACACATCCAGGTGCGTACGATCGGCCGCGGCCCGCCAGTGGGCGTCGGCCACTTCCAGATGGGAGCCGTCGGGGGCATAGACGGCGGGCGCATCATTCATACGGCGTTGCTGCATCGACAGAAAAGCCTCGCTGAACGGGTAAGGACCGCTTCTGAAATTGTCACACGGGAAGGCGCCGCAATCAGCCGGGCAGTGCCGGATCCGATTGAGCCGCGCGCATTCCAGTATCGCGCACGGGGCGCCCAGAAGGTGCGTCTGGGCGGCCGACTTGGCCGCCGCCGCATCGTCGGTGCCGGGACCGCACGTCGAGCAGATCCCTTTCAGGTTGAGTTTGCAGACATCGCAATCGATGCCGCAGGCGCCGGTCGGCATGCCTGTCTCCAGTTCCCTTTGTGTCCATCCGCGCCAGGCGCGGCCAATCGGCGCGGATCCTGCGAAGACTGCTGCCTCTATTGGATCCGTTCTTCCTTCCACGGATCGGCGGCGTTGTGGTAGCCATGGCGTTCCCAATAGCCGGGTTCGTCGTGCGCCGTGACTTTTAGAGCCTCCACCCATTTGGCGCTCTTGTAGAAGTAGCGGTCGGGAACCACGGCACGCACCGGGGCGCCGTGGGCCGGCGGCAGTGGCTCGCCGAAGAAGTGGTGCGCGAGAATCACATCCTGCTTCCGGGCTTCGCTTGCCGGGATGTTGCTGGTATAGCCGGCGGCCGCCTCGAAGATGACGAAGCGTCCGTTTTTTCGAGGCTTGACCCGATCGAGGATCGTTGCCAGGCGAACGCCGCTCCAGCGGGAATCAAGCAGCGTCCAGCCGGTGACACAATGGATGTCGCAGGTGATCTGCACTTGCTCGAGGCCGAGCAACTCCGCATAGGAGAGGACGAGCGGCTGTTCCACTTCGCCGTAGATGCGCAGGCGCCAGTTCCCGGCGGTCGCGTCCCCGGGCGTGCCGCCCATATCCATGATCTTCTCGATCGCCCGCTGTCCGGGTGGAAGGCGGGGTCTTCCGTCCGGCCGGGTCCGGGCGGACAGCTCGTTCTGCCGGGCGGCCGAAAGCGTGACGAAAACGCCGGGCAGCCCGATGCTCACGATGGTGCCGCCGGCCGCGGCCAGGAATCTGCGTCTTGTGATCTTCGGTTCTTTCTGCATTTCGGCTCCATCATCGATTGCCGGAGTCCTGAGGGGAACCAAGTGGTTTCCGCCGGACTGTGGACACCGGCCGGACGTCAGGACTGCATGGGGATGGTCAGTGTAAACCGGCTCCCCTTTCCAAGGCTACTTTCCACATTTAAATCGCCACCCATGAAACGGGCGCGCTCCCTTATCCTCAGGATCCCCAGTCCGGCGATTCTTTGGGGATCGTTCACGGTTGCGGGATTAAAACCGTTCCCCTCATCGATCACCCGGGTGACGAGATTCCGGCGGTCCTGGGAGAGGGTGACCCGCGCGCGCTTAACACCCGCATGCTTGACGCAGTTGAACAACAGCTCCCGTACGGCGCTGAAAATAAAAATTTTCAACGGCGGGTTCTCGATTTCCTGGTCGAACGAGACTTCCGTTTCTATGGTGAAACCGAACTGGCGGCCCATGTGCCGGGCGAGCCACTTCAAGGCTGCGACCAGCCCGGAAGTCTGCAGCACCGCGGGGCTCAGTTCATGCGACAACTGCCGGGATTGGGCGATGGATGCTTCCAGTATCTCACTGACATTCCTCAGTATGGGGTCGTGCTGCGCGTCCGCCGATATGAGCTGCAGCTGCATCTTGGCCGCGGCGAGCATTTGCTGCAGGTCATCGTGCAGGAGCCCGGCCAGCCGCCGCCGTTCTTTTTCTTCGGCCTCGATCAACTCGATGGCGAGGGATTGAAGCTGCTTTGACCGGGTTTCGGCGATCTCCGTACGCTCGGCCACACGCCATTCAAGGGTTTCATTCAGCTGGCGCAGTTCTTTTTCCGTCATGAGCCGCTGAAGAGCGACGGATACCTGGTCGCAAAACGATTTCATCAACGCGATTTCGTCTTCCGTAAATTTCGGCCGCTTTGCGGTCCCGAAGGACAAGGTTCCGATCGTTTTGTCATGCGCCCTCAGCGGATGACAGCAGAGCGCCTGTATGCCTAAGGCTCTGAGGCGTTCGGTCAACGGATCACGGCTGTTCCGGGTATCCTGCGCGACGATGCGTTCTCTGTCCCGTGCAAAGCACCCGCAGACCGCCGCCCCGAAATCCAGGCGCCCGATATCGGCTGCGGCCTCTGCGGGAATCCCGGCATACGCGTTGAGAAGCATCCGATCGCCACGTCCTTCGACAAGATAATTGAAGAAGAATTGGCAATCGATGTGCGCCATAACGAGACGGCAGAGATCCTGGATGATCGTCTGAGGGTTTTCGGCGCGCAGCAGCCGCTCCGCGACCACGGCCATCAGTTGCAGGCGTTTTTCGCTCGATCGCAGCTCGGCCGTTCGCTGGGCGACCCGCTGCTCCAGCTCCTGGTTCAGTTTCTGCAGCGCGGACTCGGCCTTCTTTCTTTCCGTGATGTCGATTCCCATCTCCATGACCAGCGGCGAACCGTCGGTGTCGGCAAACGGGAAATCGTAGATGTCGTAATGGCGGCCGTCCGGTCCGATCCACTCCCAGCGGTGCGGTGCCCGGGTCTCCAGGACTTTGAAGGATTCACAGCCGTCGCAAGGCGCCGAGCGCTGGAACAGGTACTCGTAGCAGCGCCGCCCGCAGGACCTTCCGAAGCGATCCTCGAAATAGCGGTTGGCGAATGGCACCTTGTATTCGGGGGACAGCAGAATCAGATAGGCGGGCAGCATGTCGAACACGTCCCGGAGCCGTTTTCGCTCCTGCTCGACCGACAGTTCCGCCAGTTCCAGGGCCCTGGTTTTTTCTTCGATCTGGGAGGCCAGTTTTCCACTGGCGTCTTTCAGTTCGGCCTCAGACCGCTTGCGCTCTGTGATATCGGTAAAAATGACGGCAAACCGGCCCGGTGCGGTATTGTAGGCATAGACCTGGTACCAGCGGCTCAGCGGGGCCGAATATTGTTCGAAGCGGACCGGGCTGCCTTCGACGGCCACGCGGCCGAAGGTGTCTATCCAGTACGCTTCAATTCCCGGGACGACCGCTTTTGCCGTTTTTCCGACGACCGCCTCGTGCTTCAGGCCGGTGAGCCGCTCGAAGGCCGGGTTGACCTCAAGAAACCGGTAATCAACGGGTTTGCCGTCGTCGTCGAGGATGATTTCATGCAGCGCGAACCCCTTCGGCAGGCGATCGAACAGCGACCGAAAAGTGGATTCCTTGGTCGTGCGCAGCCGGGAAATTTCCCGCTCCCTGGCGGCCAGCTGCGCTCTCAGTTCAAGAATCAGAAGATCGTTGGCTTTGCTTTGATCGACAGGACCGGCACCGGGCATTTTCCACCTATGGAACAACGGGATCTGGACTTGGACTCTGTTAATGTCTGCATGGTACTCAAGATACCGAACGAAAACAATAGGTCTGACAATATAATTCCCGGTTATCGGCAAAGCTGAAGTAAACAGGCGTTCGGATGTGCCGGATCGGTATCGACGGCAAGGCCGTCTGATGCGGGCCTGCGGTTTTTCTCCGGCCCGAATAAAGGCAGGCGTTTATTGAGCGCAGCCGGCGCAAATCCTACTGTTTCGATGGAGGCTGCAAAATCCGCAATTCCAGGAGGCTATCGTGAAAGTAAAACTAAAACCGCTGCGCGAACAGATCATCGTGTTGACCGGCGCGACCAGCGGCATCGGATTGGTGACGGCTCGCAAGGCGGCCCGGGCGGGTGCGCTGCTGGTTCTGGCCGCGCGCAATGAAGATGCGCTGCAGCAGCTGAAAGCCGAACTCGAATCCGGGGATGCGGCCGTGGAGACCGTGCCGGCGGATGTCGGCCGCGAGGAAGATGTGCGCCGAATCTCTGAAGCGGCGCTGGCGCGCTTCGGCGGCTTCGATACCTGGATCAACAATGCGGCGGTATCCATTTACGGCAAGGTCGAGGAGGTCTCGATCGCGGACCAGCGGCGCCTTTTCGAAACCAATTACTGGGGCATGGTGTACGGCTCGCGCATTGCCTGCGAGCATTTGCGCAAGAGCGGCGGCAAGCTCATCAACATCGGCAGCTCGCTCTCGGAGCGCGCCATTCCCATTCAGGGTGTTTACAGTGCATCCAAGGCCGCCGTAATGGGTTTCACCGACGCCCTGCGCATGGAGCTGGCCCAGGACGGGGCGCCGGTCTCGGTCACGCTGATCAAGCCGGGCGCGATCGACACTCCCTACAAGCAGCATGCGGGCAATTACATGGGCGTCGAGGGCAAAAACCCGCCGCCGGTCTATGCGCCCGAAACGGTGGCGCGGGCCATCCTTTACGCAACCGAGCACGACCTGCGTGAGACCGTTGTGGGGGCCGGAGGGAAGATGCTCACCGTCATGGGCACCCTGGCGCCCAAGATCTCCGACAAGGTGATGGGCAAGGTGATGCCATTTCTGCAACGGACCGACAAGCCGGTACCCGGGATCCAGCGCGGTGCCCTCTACGCGCCCGGGGAGGAACTCCGCGAACGGGGCGGCTATGCCATGACCTTCGAGCGCAGCCTCTACACTACGGCAGTGCGGCACAAGGTCTTGTCCACCGTTATTGCGGTCGGGGCCGGAGCCCTGCTGTACAGCCTGAGCCGACCGGCGCGCCCAGCCCGGAGGCGGATGGATCGGCGCAGACAGGTGGAAGGTTGATGCCGCCGCAAAGAGAAGGATGATGAAGCACCAGGCGGAATACATGCGCGAAGGCGCCATGCAAGCGGACATGGGCATGGAAGCGCATATGAAGATGATGGAGCGCCGGCGCATCGCCACGCTCTGGTGTCATTTCGCAAACATCGTTCTGGGTCTGTGGGTCGTGACCGCACCCTTCATTTTCGGCTATCTGGACATCGGTCCGAACGACTTCGACCTGCAGCGGCTGGCCGGCGAATGCAATCTGCCGGAGGTCGGCGTCCGCAGCCTGCTGATGACGTGGAGCGACCTCTTCAGCGGTTCGTTGATCGCTGCTTTCGCGGTGTTTTCGCTGTTGCGCAAAAGTTGGGCGCAGTGGGCCAACGCGGCTATGGGGACCTGGCTCATGTTCGCCCCGCTGCTGTTCTGGACGCCATCGCCGGCCGCCTACGGCAACGGCCTCCTGGTCGGGGGCCTTGTCATCGCGTTCTCTGTGCTGGTGCCCATGATGCCGGGAATGAGCATGTCCGGAATGATGCAGAAGGCCCAGGTGCCGCCCGGATGGGACTACAATCCTTCGACCTGGCTCCAGCGCCTGCCCATCGCCGCGCTCGCCATTTTCGGGATCTTTTTGGCCCGCTATCTGGCCGCCTACCAGCTGGGGCACATCGCCAATGCCTGGGACCCTTTCTTCAACGGCGGTGAAAACGGCACCGAAGCCATCATCACGTCCCGGATGTCCAAAGCCTGGCCGGTCTCGGACGCCGGGGTCGGTGTGCTGGCCTATATGCTCGAATTCCTGATGGCCGTAATGGGCGATGCCCGGCGTTGGCGCACCATGCCCTGGATGGTGGCCGGATTCGGCATCGTGGTCGTACCCCTGGGCGCGGTCAGCATCTTTTTCATCATCGCCCAGCCGATCTTCATCGGCACCTGGTGCACGCTCTGCCTCCTGCAGGCGCTGGCGATGCTGGTGATGATGCCGTATGCGCTCGACGAGCTGGTGGCCATGGGGCAATTCCTGAAGGACGCGCGCCGGCGCGGCAAACCCTTCTGGCGCACTTTCTTCAAAGGCGACGCCATGGACGGCGCGCGCAAGGACGAAAGCCTCGAGTTCGCCGGCGGCGTGGGGCGGATGACGCGCCTCGCGGTGCGCGGGGTCAACGCGCCTGTGACCCTTTCGGCGATTTGCGCCATCGGCGTGTGGCTGATGTTCACACGGCTGATCTTCGGGACTCAGGGCGCCATGGCCGACAGCGACCACCTGATGGGATCGCTGATGATCACGGTTTCGGTCCTCGCGATGGCGGAAGTCGCCCGGCCGCTGCGCTTCATCAATCTGCTTTTCGGGATATGGCTGCTTGCCGCGCCTTGGCTTCTCGAAGGCGCCACCGCCGCGGCGGCGGCCGGCAGCGTCGCGGCCGGCCTCGTGGTGATCGGGCTGAGCATTCCCCGCGGGCTGATTCGGCATCGCTATGCCGCCTGGAACCGGCTGATCGTTTGACAGGCCCCACTCTCTGCCAGTCGTTTGCTGCGCGGCATTGAACATGTGTCCGACCGGCAGCAGGCAACGCGGGCACGCCCGGCGGGCGAATTACTCCCCGGCATGAAGCGGCGTAAATCCGTAGCCCTGGTAGATCCGCGCCGCCTCGGCGCCGGTGATGAATTCCAGGAAAAGCTCCGCCGCCCGGCGATGCGGTGCATTTTTCAAGATCGCGGCCGCCGTCGTGCCGCTGACATTGTATCGATCTTCGATCGCCACGCGCTCGACCGGGCTGCCGATCCGTAGCTGATAAAGCACTTCGGTCTCCCACACCGGGCCGGCGTCCGATTGCTGCGCAAGAATCCGTTGCGGCGTTTCGCGATGATGGATCTGCGTCACGAAGGTGCTTCCGTCCTCTTGCTTGAGTTCCATCACCCGGCGCACGAGGGCTTGACCGCCGAATTGCTCCATGCCGGTCATGATCTTCTCGGCCACGCCCTCGGTTTGCGGGTTCGGCATGCTGACGCGCACATCATCGCGCCCAAGATCGGCGTAGGTCCTGATCGCCTTGGGATTGCCCGCGGCCACCATGATCGCCAGGCGGTTTTTCATATATGGACGCGGCGGCTCCACCCAACCGTCGCGTTCCAGTTCGCCGGTCAGTTCCTTTCCGGCGACAAAGAGGTCGGGTCGGGCCGAGATGGTCAGGTTGCCCATCGTCAGGCGGCCGGATTTCAGCTGCTTCTCGATAATGCCGGGGGGCAGGGTTTCGTAGAAGATATTCCGCACCTCGGGATGCTTTTTCTGAAACGCGGCAATCAGTTCGGGCAGGGCCATGAACTGGTTGCCTCCGAAGAAAACGGTCAGATCCGGATCCACGGGATCTCCGTTGAGGTCGGCGATTTCGGTTACGCCGGGAACGGTAAAGACCACCCCATCCGGAGATGCCGGGCTGGATTCGGCCGCATCGGCTCCGGCCCCGGCCGCGGCGTCGAGCACGCGCTCCGCCGGATCGGCAATGGAGGTCGGAAACCCGCGCGTGTATAGAATCCAGAGAAAAGATATCGCGAAGGCGACCATGATGACCTTCATTCCCTTCCTCCTTTCGAAATCGCCGCTGCTCGAGTTCACGGCTTCACATAGGCGAAGCCTTCGGCCTGCAGGCGGATCAGCTCCACGATGCCGGCCGGAACCACCTCGCATTGCGGCAGCAGCGAAGCCGGGTCGATGGAAAGCCTGGAAAGCGAGTTGCCGCAGATCAGGAACCGCACCTGCTGGGAAGCCAGTTCGGAGACGGTGGCGGCAATCTTCTGCGCGTTTTCCGCTGCGAAGAATTTTACCGCATTATGATTGACGACCAGGCGCAGGTCCGAGGGCGCCTGCACCTGATCGAGGAAGTTCCGGATGTTCCCCAAGGCGGTCGTCAGTACGGCGCTTTCCTCCTGATCGACATGAATCACGGCGTTCATCGGCATCCCTGCCTCCTTTCGTGCGAACGGGCATTCGATCGCACTTTACGCCGGGCGAGGGAAGATTCAACATCCGCTGATCCATGTACTGAAAAGGAATATGCGCTTTATTCGGGCGTGCCGCCCCGTAGCGTTTCCGCAGGAGGGCCCCGAAATCGGTCTTCTATGGTGGGCTGCAGCCTTGTTCGCTGGTGGGTGGGCTTGGTCGGGATTTCGTGTTGACTTCCGAGATGACGTTGAGCAATTCGGCCGCTGAAGCGGTTTTGACCAGGAAGGCATCCGCACCGGCTGCAAGCATTTGTCTGGAAGCCTGTTCGTCGTCGAACATGGAAAGGCCGATCACCCGGATATCGGGAAGTTCCGTCTTGAGTCGGCGGGTCGCTTCGATGCCGTCCATCACGGGCATCGAAATGTCCATGACCACGATGTCCGGTCGATGGCGAACGGCAAGCTCCAGCGCTTCGCGGCCGTCGGCCGCTTCGCCGACGACCTGGATTCCGGGTACGCTTTCGACAATGCGGATCAGACCCTGACGCATCACTTTGTGGTCGTCGGCAAATAGAATCCGGATACCGGTTTCGGAGGACCCTTCTCTCGTATGGGCCGGGGTTCGTACCTTGTCCGCTGGAACGGCGTCGGCACGCACGGATTGGGCGCCGGTGCGTAAGGCCACTGGGACACTCAAGGTGATGCGGCTGCCCTGCCCGGGGGCGCTGGCGATGCTCAGGCCGCCCCCCAGGTAGCTGGCGCGTTCGCGCAGGCTCGGCAGCCCCAGGCCGGCTTTGGGTATGTAGTGTTCCATGATGGTGGGATCGAAACCGTTCCCGGAATCATTTACGGTGATGACGACCTGGTCATCGCGCCCGGCCACTTCAACCCCGGCCGACTTCACCCCGGCATGCTTGTCGACGTTGAGCAGGAGCTCTCTGACCGCACGGAACAAGAACACCTTCAAGGGCGCGCTTTCGACCTCGATGGCCGTGCGCTTCTCCAGCCTGACGTGCAGACCGGACTGTTCCTGCATCTGCCGGCAGAGCCATTCCAGGCTGTCCAGAAAGGTCGCGTGATGCAACACCGCCGGGCTGAGTTGATGCGAGAGGCTTCTCGACTTGCGGATCGATTCCTCCAGCAAGTGCCCAACCTGTTCGAATTCGAGTTTTTCTCCAGGCGACGCCTGAAGCATGTAGAACGCACCGGCAAGAAGCTGCTGTAGGTCCTCGTGCAGTAATCGGGCGAACCGTTGCCGTTCGCGCTCCTCGGCTTCGATCAACTCGGCCGCCAGTGCCTGCAGCTGTTTGGCCCGCGATTCGGCCAGAGCCGTGCGCTCGGTGACGCGCTGCTCGAGGGATGCATTCAGATCACGAAGCAACTTGTCGGCCTGCAGGCGCTGCATGGCAACCGACACCTGGTCGCAGACCGATTTCATCAGGGCGATTTCGTCCGGAGTGAACTTCGGCCGGGTGCGGGTTCCGAATGACAACGTGCCGATCAGTCTTTCCTGCGCCATCAAAGGATGACAGCAGTAGGCCTGCACGCCGTAGGATTTCACGAGTTCCGTCCTCGGATCTTCGGTTTGGGCGATGTTTTCGGCGATGATGCGCCGGCCCGCGCGGGCCACGCATCCGCAAACCGCAACGCCGAAATCAAGATGACGGATCAGGGCGGCCGCCTCGGCCGGAATACCGGCGCAGGCGTTGAGTTCCAGCCTTTGGCCATCCGGCGCGACCAGGTAATTGAAGAAGAATTGGCAGTCCAGGTGCGCCATCACCAGCCGGCAGAGTTCTTCGACGATCGCCTGAGGGTCTTCGGCGCGCAACAATCGCTCGGCGACAATGGCCAGCAGTTCGAAACGTTCGGTGCTCTTGCGCAGTGCGTTCTCGGCATCCCTGCGGTCGGTGATGTCCCGGCTCAGCCCGATCAATCGCGAGGGCCGGCCCGCCGCATCGCGCTCGAAATACCCGTTTTCATGAAGCCAGCGTATTGTGCCGTCCGGGTGCACGATGCGGAATTCGTTTTCGTACCGTCCATCGGTCTGTGCCATCGCAGCCTTCAGATTGGACTGGAACCGATCCCGGTCGTCCGGGTGGATCACATCGACAACCTGCTCGAACGAACCCGCCGCAACCGGTGTGGGGGGCAGGGCGGGATCTTTGGAAATCAGGCGGAACACCTTGCCGCTCGCAATGTTCCACTCGAACGAGATGACGTATGCCGATTCGAGCGAAAGGCGCAGACGTCTTTCGTTTTCCAGCAGCGCCGCTTCGTTCCGCTTGAGCGCCGTAATGTCCATCACGGTGCCGATGTAGCGCTTCGGCGTGCTCCCCCGGCCGTCGCCGTACATCATTGCGTGGGCGCGAACGGCGACCCAGCACAGCGTGCCATCGGCCCGGATGATGCGATAATCACTTTCGTATAAACCACTGCCCTGAGGATCATGTGCGGCGCGCATGCCTCTTTCGACGCGCGCGCGGTCTTCAGGGTGCACCATGCCTAAGAACTCATCATCGGATACGGGACGCTCCTCGACGATTCCGAACAACTCCCGGCAGCGTTGATCCATGTGCGTCAAGCCGGTCGAAAGATCGTACTCCCAGATTCCGAGCCGGGCGATCTGCACGGCCGCGGCGAGCGAGGATTGGCTTTTCTTCAGAGCCTCTTCGGCGCGTTTTTGTTCGGTATAGTCCGATCCGACCGCCAGGATCTCCTGCTCACCCTGCTCGTTCAGAATGGCTCGGTTGGTCCAGACCATCCACACCCGCCGTCCGTCTTTGCAGACGTTTTCGTTGATCACCTTCTGGTGCTTCACGGGATGCGCGACGATGTCCTCAACCAGGCCTGAAAGGTCTCCGCCGGTGGATTCCCTGTGCGGCACCAGCAAGCCGACGTTTCGACCGAGAACTTCGGTGTAATGATAGCCGAACAGCGCCTGGGCGTACTCGTTGATGAAGGTGATCGTGCCGTCGCTCTTCCAGCGCAGAATGACGCTGTTGGCATACTGAACGAGTTCTTTGTAGCGCTGGTTGCTTTCCTGCAGTTCCTGCTCTGCGCGCTTCGCCAGCAATGCCTGCACGACTGTCGGCGCCAGCGAGGCCAGGGCGAGCCGATCTACATGCCGGTAGCCGCCCTCCCGGTCGACCACCGCCAACAGGCCGATGGTTTTGCCGGCATGACGCAGCGGAACCCCCAGAAACGTCTGCCAGGCCCGATGGCCCTGCGGCCCGTCGATGCAGCCCGTATCCCCGGCCGGAGCATTGGTGAAATATCCTTCGGCGTCGACCATGACCCGGCGAACCCAAGGATCGAACGGGTCGGACAGCCTGCCCCTCCATTCAGGTGCGCTGCTTTCAATCGGATCCAGCCCTCCCTCGGCGTTCAGCCATCCGATCAAGCCGCACCGGCTGGAGGTCAGTTCCTCGGCCGCCGACAGGCATAATCGGCCAAGTTCCGCCTCGGTTTTGCAGGTCAATGCCTTTTGCAGAATCCTGTTGATACCCCTCAGGACATCCGACTGAACAGGCTGGGGTGGTCGATTGTCGTCATTCAATGGATCGGTTGCGCGCAAAATCACCTCGATAGTTTTCAAGCCGCATCGAACAGGGATGCCGCAGATGCCGAAACCCGAGTCCTCGCGTTTCGGCCGCAGGCGGACCACCATACTGTACCATTGCCTGCACGTCGTCGCCACCCACGATTTGCACGCGCAGCGTGGCGGAATGAAAAATTGCACCGACTCAAATTGAACATGGCGGACAGGGCTGCAATGAATTCCAACGTTCAGCGCCAGGACGCGGAAATCCGGCCCAAAGCATAAACGCCTCGGTCGTTCTGCGCTCCCGCGCATTGAAGCCGGGAAATCCGCTGCCCTTGAAGACGGGAAGCAGTACGCGGGGCTTTCTGGGTTTGGAAGATGACGACAGCCATTCTGCTTCGGTAGGGGAGAAATCGTAATACTTCGCAACAAGCCGCCGTGCCGGAGTGCGCGGCTTCAACAGCAGAAAGGATTCACGGCCTGCATGAGCCGGGGGCACGGCGTAGTAGATGAACGCGCGGCGATCTCTTCGTCATTGCTGCTGGCATACAGCATTTGGCAATCCGGATTAAATGTGTTACGGTCGTCGTGTTGGCTTTCGGGCATGTCCAATGAATGAGCCGCTGTTCGGCTTTCCGCACCGCCGTACCGTTCAGGGGTTTTGCTGACCGGGCATCATCCGCTTCTTCCTTAAACCCGTATCGTCACCATCAGGCTGGCAGACAATCGGAGTGTACTTCTAACCCTATGACGGAGGTATCATGAAAAAGAAGACTGAGGCTCACCCGGCTGTATTCGATCTTCGCGAAGAAGTTCTCAAGGGAAAACTCTCGCGGCGCGCCTTTCTGCGCCTGGCGACGCTTTTAGGCCTTTCGGCCGCGGCGGCTTCTCAGATGATCGGGCTGAGCTGGCCCCGCAGACTGATGGCGGCCGACATCAAGCGCGGCGGAGTACTCAAAATCTCGCAGCAGATTCAGAAGATCGACCATCCTGCCCGCTTCTCCTGGCTGATGCCGTCCAACGCCCTGCGCATGGTCTGCGAGTACATGACCGTGACCGATGCCGGGAACATCACCCGGCCCTACCTGTGCGAGAGTTGGAAGGCGGGCGACGACCTGAAAACGTGGACCTTCAATGTGCGCAAAGGGGTGCGCTTCAACAACGGGGATGAATTTACGGCCGATGACTGCATCTTCACCATCCGCCAGTGGCTGGACGAAACCGTAAAATCGAGCATGCTGGGGCTGGTCGGCGCCTACCTGGAGCCCACCGGCATCGAAAAGGTGAACGCTCATCAATTCAGGCTGCACCTCAAGAGGCCCGAAATCGGCGTTCCCGAGCACCTGTTCCAGTATACGGCCCAGGTCCTGAATCACCGCACCTTCGAAGGCGATATCAAAAAGGCGCCGCACGGAACCGGTCCATATACGCTGGACACCTACAAGGAGGGGGAGATCTGCATCGTGAAGGCCCGCAAGGACTACTGGCAGAAGGGTTTCGACGGCAAACCGCTTCCCTACATCGACGAAATCCGCTTCATCGACATGGGCGGAGAACTGGCGCCCCAGATTGCGGCCTTGAAATCAGGCGAAATCGACTTGATCGATGCGGCCGACAACCCGGGTCCGCAGGTCATGAAATCGGTTCAAAAGGACGCGCACATCAAGGTGCTCCCGGTGGCGACCGCCACCACCCGCGTGCTGCGCATGCGCGTGGATATGAAGCCCTGGGACGACAACCGGGTCCGCAAAGCGCTCAAGTTCTGCCAGAATCGCGAAAAAATCCTGGCTCTGGCCTACCAGGGCGAGGGGCTGCCGGGCCAGGATTTCCACGTTTATCCCGTGCATCCCGAGTATTGTCAAAAGCCGGTGCCGGCCTACCAGCCTGAAAAAGCCAAACAGCTGCTCGCCGAGGCCGGATACCCCAAGGGCATCGACGTCAACCTGGCGGTTGCCTCGGAGTGGACCGATGTGGTCCGCTATGCCGAAGTGTTGAAGCAGGACGCCGCGCCGGCCGGCATCCGGATTACCATCCAGACCATGCCCACCAGCCAGTATTGGGAAAAGTGGACCGAGGTCGACTTGGGTATCACCCCCTGGACCCACCGTCCGCTCGGGACCATGGTTCCCAATCTGGCCTATGTCGCCGATGAGAAGGGGCAGCCGGTTCCATGGAATGAGACGCGTTGGGTGGACCGTGAATTCAGCCGGCTGCTGGACCAGGCCGGCGGGACCCTGGATGTCGCCAGGCGTCGCGAAATCTTCTGCAAACTCGAGGAGATTCAAATGGAGCGGGGCTCGGTGGGCATCGCCTACTGGATGAACATCTGGATGTGCCCCAACAAGCGGTTGCGGAATGTCAAGGCTCATCCCAACCTGATCTTCCTGTTCAACGAAGCCTGGCTGAGCTGATATGGGAAAATTCATCCTGCGCCGCATGATCCTGCTCGGCCTGACCATGCTGCTGGTCTCCATGGGGGTCTTCATGATCGTCGAAGCCTCTCCCGGCAATGTGGCCCGCAATGTCCTGGGGGCCTTCGTGACGCCCGAGCAGGAAGCCTCTTTCCTGGCCCAGCTCGGGCTGGACAAGCCGGCCTGGCAGCGCTACGCGTACTGGCTGCTGGGATCGGACTGGCACGCGGGCCGCAAGGTCGGCGCGAAGCTGACGCGGATCCGCACGCCCGAAGGCTTCGACGAATGGTGGGCCGTCGGCGGGGACGGCCGGCTTACGCGGTGGAAGCTGGAAGGCGAAGACCTGATCGCCGTGGTTCGCCGGTCCGACGGAAGCGTCATCACCCGCAGAGACAACCGGCGCTGGCAAACCGTTGCCGGGGACCGCAGCTTCTTCTGGGGCGTGGATCAGGACAACCATGCCGTTCTGTGGGAAAAGGGCGGCGGCCGGGACGTCTGGACGTTCGTCATGGGCTCGGGGTGGCAATCGTCCTCCGGGGGGGCCGCGGCCTTTATCCCGCTCAAGAAGGGTTTTTTGCGCGGCGACCCTGGCGTATCGCTGCGTACGGGACGGCCCGTAGCCGATTCCATTTTTTTGCGGCTGCGCAATTCCGCCGTCCTCGCCGGAATCGCCTTTATCATCGTGGTTCCCCTGGCCCTGATCACGGGGATGATCGCCGGCTTGCAGGAAGGCTCGCTCAAGGACCGCGTGCTCTCCATCGGCGGCATGGTCTTTTCGGTCATCCCGGAATTCGCTACCGGCATCTTCCTGATCCTGATTCTGTCGGTCTGGTTGAATCTCGTCCCCGGCGCCGCGGTCTTCGGCGAAAAAGCGCCCTGGCAGCGCCCGGACATGCTGATCCTGCCCGTGCTGACGCTGACCCTGATCGAACTCGGCTATATTCTGCGGATCACCCGGGCGAGCATGGTCGAGGTGATGCGCTCGCCCTATATCCGCACGGCCTACCTCAAGGGTCTGCCCTACGGACGGATCGTCGTCCGGCACGCCGTCCGCAACGCCCTGATGGCGCCGGTCACCGTGATCATGCTGCATGTCAATTGGCTGATGGGGGGCATCGTGATCGTGGAAGTGGTTTTCGGTTACCCCGGACTGGGTAAGTATCTGCTCGATTCTGCCATGTTCAAGGACACCAACGCACTGGAGGCGGGTGCGATGATCCTCGTGCTGCTGGCCGTCGGGACCCAGTTGGCGGCCGATATTGTCTACACCTTTTTGAATCCGCGCATTCGATATGGCTGAGCGGAATGCGGAGGGAGGATGGGATTCAATGATGCTGCAAAAAGAGCCGCAGGCCATTGACGGCGATGCCGACGCCCCGGCGGGTTCGCGCCTGAGGGGACTGCGGCAGGGATTTGCGCTGCTCTTCGCCAGCAAAACCGCGATAGCCGGCCTCTTGATCGTCTCTTTCTGGGTTTGCGTGGCGATATGCGCGCCCCTGCTTACACCCTACACGCCCCTCGAGCAGGATTGGCGGGCGCCCAACCAGGGGCCTTCCGGCGACCATATCCTGGGCACCGACGAACTCGGCCGGGATCTTTGGGCCCGTCTGATCTACGGCGCGAGGGTGGTGCTGGTGATCATGCCGCTGTCCGAAGGGGTTTGGCTGCCGGGCGGAACCGCCGTATGGGGGGTGGCGGTGGCCTTGCTGGCCGGCGTGGTCCTGGGCCTGGCCAGCGGGTATTACGGCGGGTGGGCGGACGAAATCATCATGCGCCTGCTCGATGCCATGATGGCGGTTCCGATCATCCTGCTCTACCTGATCATCATGGCCGCCCTGGGCGCCTCGGCCGTCAATGTGGTCATCTCCATGACCCTGGTGGGCACGCCGGGAATCGCCCGCCTGGTCCGCAGCCTGACGCTCGACATCCGCACCCGCGAGTACATCCGCTCGGCCGAAACACGCGGAGAAAGCGCCTGGTACATCATGTTGGTGGAGATTCTGCCCAATGCGCGGGGCCCGATCATCGTGGATGCCATGCTGCGGGTCGGCTACGCCATTTTCGCCATGGGAACCCTCGGGTTTCTCGGCCTGGGCCTTCCACCGCCCTCGCCGGACTGGGGCAGCATGGTGGCCAAGGGCCGGGAATTCATTTTGTCCGGCAGCCCCTGGGCGGCGCTTTGGCCGTCGCTGGCGATCGCCAGCCTGGTGGTCGGCCTCAATCTGCTGGCCGACGGGATCCGGGAAGAATCCATGCGGTATCATTAACCGCACCGCGAAAGTCGATGATGAAAACGAAAGCCTGTACGAACGTTGAAGGCAAAGCACCGATTCTGGAAGTCGAAAACCTCTCCATCGCCTACCGGACGCGCAAAGGCATCGTAGAGGCGGTTCGGGATATCTCGTTTTGCGTGTCGCAGGGCGAGACGCTTGCCCTGGTTGGCGAATCGGGCTGCGGCAAAAGCACCATCGCTTTCGGCATCGTGAATTTTCTCGGCCGCAACGGCCGGATTGCCGGCGGCCGGATCCGCTTCCAGGGCGACGACCTGACCGGCAAGTCCCAAAGCGAGCTCAAGGCGCTGCGCGGCGACCGCATCGCCATGGTGTTCCAGGATCCCATGCAGGCGCTCAATCCGGCAATGCGCCTGGGCGAGCAAATGACCGAAGTGCTCACCTGCCACCGCAGCATTTCCAATCGCGACGCCCGTGATCAGGCGGCGGCGATGCTCGAGCGGGTCCATATGCCCGATCCGCTGGACATCATGCGGCGATATCCGCACCAGATCTCCGGCGGCCAGCAGCAGCGCGTGGTCATCGCCATGGCCATGCTGAACCATCCGGCCCTGCTGATCATGGATGAACCCACCACCGCGCTGGACGTGACCGTGGAGGCGGCCGTCCTCGACCTTGTCGAAGAGTTGAAAGCCGAATTCAGGACGGCCAATCTCTTCATCACCCACAATTTGGGCGTGGTGGCGCGCGTCAGCGACCGCGTAGGCGTGATGTATGCCGGGCAGATGGTCGAGACCGGCCTGGTGCGCGATATCTTCGCCAACCCCGGTCACCCCTATACCAAAGGCCTGATCGCCGCCGTCCCGCGCCTGGGCGAAAGCAAACTCGAATCGCTGCTCAAGCCCATCCGCGGGCGGGTCCCCCCGCCTGCCGAACGGCCGCGGGAGGCCTGTATTTTCGCGCCGCGCTGCGATTATGCCGTCGATGCCTGCCGGAACGCACGGCCGTCCATGCGGGGACTGGGGCCGGAGCACGGTGCGCGCTGCTTTTTTGCCGGAAAGCTGGAAGATGACACCGACCTGGATGGGCGCCGGAACTTTTTCGACGCACGGCAGGAGCAGGCTCCTGATCCGGGCGGCGGCGACGTGCTGGAAATCCAAAACCTTAAACTATACTACCCTCAGGAATCCGATTCCATCGTCGGCCTGTTCGGCCTGGGGGAAAAGAAATTCGTCAAGGCCGTGGACGATGTGAGTCTGCGCCTGGCCAAAGGGCATACCTTGGGGGTGGTGGGCGAATCGGGCTGCGGGAAGTCTTCACTGGTCAAGGGGCTCATCGGCCTGGAAGAGATCAGCGGCGGCGACATGACTTTCCTGGACCTCTCCATCACCGGCCCGGTGACCGCCCGCGACAGCGGGCTGATCCGCGAAATGCAGATGGTATTCCAGAATCCCGATTCGACCCTGAACCCCGCCTACACCGTCGGGCGCCAGATCGGCCGGCCCATCAAGCGGTTCAAAACCGTACCGCCGAACCAGGTCAAAAGTGAAGTGCTGCGGCTGCTCAAGGCCGTCCGGTTGGGCAAAAGCTACTACGACCGGCTGCCGCGCCAGCTCAGCGGCGGCGAAAAGCAGCGCGTCGGCATCGCCCGCGCCCTGGCCAGCCGGCCCGATCTGATCATCTGCGACGAGCCGGTCTCCGCGCTGGACGTGTCCGTTCAGGCCGCGGTGATCAACCTGTTGCTCGAAATTCAGCACACCTTCGGCACTTCCATGATTTTCATCGCCCACGACCTGAGCGTGGTGCGTTACTTCTCGGATCAGATCGCGGTGATGTATCTGGGCAAGATCGTGGAAATCGGACCGGCGGAGTCGATCTACGCACCGCCGTATCACCCCTATACGGAAGCGCTGCTCTCGGCCATTCCGATCCCCGACCCGGATGCCCGCAGGGCCGATATCCGTCTGAGCGGCAATGTGCCCAGCGCATTGAATCCGCCTGCCGGCTGCCGTTTTCACACCCGCTGCCCGCGCAAGGAAATGCTGCCGGACAATGGTCTTATCTGCCGGCGGCAAAAGCCGCCCTGGCGCCAGAGCGCAAACGGGCACCGTATCCTGTGCCATATTCCCATCGCGGATCTGTGCCGGTTCGAACAGGTCGTCGGCAGTGCGTTCTCCGACACTCCCGCCGCCCCGGAATGCCGGCGCGGCAGGCCGCTCCCACGCGACTCAGCAGCAAACCGGTCAGTGGGTCAATCATCCACGCGATAAGTTCATCGAAACAATCGAGCGCGAGCTCCTTGCCGGACGTGCCAGAACCCGCCTTCCATTCAGCCGCGTCCATCACTATTGTTAATGCGGTTATCTGGAAAGTTCCAGTGGCGGGCAATGGCACGTTCAGGTATGCCCGAGCACCCCGGCACACCGGTGCGCCAAGCACCGTATTCGAGCATTTCAGATACCTGCATTGTTAAATCTTAGCGTCTGGAACCTTCTTGCAGGGAGATCGTATGGATATTCTACAGTACATTACCAATATACCGGCCGATGTGTTGCGCAAAGCGATCAAGGCGGAATACTCGGAGGTGGCGATCGATCCACATAAAGGGTATCACTTCCATACCGGGCGAGAAGCCTTAACCCGCATCGGATACGATCCGGAACTGTATGCGTCGCTGCCCGAAGAGAATATCGCCTCATTTGCCGGCACCGGCAATCCTTTTTGTCTCGGTCCGATCCACCCGGGCGATGTGGTCGTCGATGTCGGATCCGGGGCGGGATTCGATTCCTTGATTGCCGCAAATCTAGTGGGGCCCAAGGGGCGGGTCGTCGGGATCGACATGACGGCCGAGATGATTGAAAAAGCTCGAAACGGGGCCGTATCGCTCGGAAACAGAAATGTGGCGTTCGTTCATGGCCTTGCCGATGACTTGCCGGTGCCGGATGGGTTCGCCGACGTCGTCATCAGCAACGGCGTGCTGAACATGACGCCGGATAAAGATAAAACGTTGAACGAATGGTCACGGGTGCTCAAGCCGGGTGGTCGTCTATTCATCGGGGATATCGCCATTCAGAAAAGAATGACCCGCGAGGCTTTGGACGACATATCGCTGTGGACCGGCTGAATCGCAGGGGGGCTGCTGGAAGCAGACCTGATTGAGATCGTCCGTGGCGCTGGATTCACGAAGGCTGAGATCTCTCAACGGCACACGATCTTCGAAGATGTTCCCCATCCGTCGAGCGCACTTGACTTCGGAGCCAGAGGGATCAGCATGCGCGCAATAAAACGCAGTCCAGTGCATTGAAACCTGAGCATATAAATGGGCGAAGGCGAATGACGGAGATTCATTTTGCACGTTTCGGAACGAACAATATAGGGGTTTACTCCCATTGTTCCGTGTTTCGCAATACGCTTTAATGGGACGCAACCCAACAGGAAAGGAAAGCGTATGCGTCGCCGAACGGCAGAGGTCAAAACCAGTTTGTACGATCTTATCAGCGTATTGCACGATCAACCCGAAATCGACACCACTCAAATATCCGAGACGGTCAGGTACCTGGCACAAACGGGAAAAATAAGGTGGCTCAGAAAACAATCCCCCGATGCCGATGTGCCTCCCGTGGTAAAAAAAAGAAGGCTGGAATGTATTCCGGGGGCGGGTCAGGGCTGCCGGTAATTGTTTTCGGTTTGCAGGCAATCGGTTGCTTGACATCCACGCGCAGAATCGCACCGACCTCCGACCCGGCTTATTTCTATAAGTCGCCGGTGCAGTGCAGGATGATGTCGCGGCACTGCCGCAGGTGCAGTGAATCCGGCAGCGTCCGGTGTCCATAACGGGGAACGCGCACGGGCAACGTAAACAGAATTTTCCCCACGGATGCGAATGGGGACAGACCGGGAACGCGATGGGGCAGCTGAAGCTGTACAACACCCTCACCGACAGACAGGAGCGCTTTACGCCGCGCGGCGCAGGGAGCGTCAAATTCTTCTCCTGCGGTCCAAGCGTTTATCGCCGGCAGCACCTTGGCAATTACCGCACCTTCCTTTTCGAAGATGTGCTGCAGAAATACCTGGAGTACCGAGGTCTTGCGGTCGAACGCGTGATCAACTTCACGGATGTCGAGGACAAGGCCGTCGACGAGGCCGCTGAAAAGGGCGTCGACGTTGCGGTGCTGCGCCGTCCGGTGGAAGAGGCTTTTTTCAAGGAGTGCGCGCTGCTGGGCATCCGCCTGCCCGATACGATCCCGCGCGCCTCGACCAGCGTGGGGGCGGCGGTGCGCCTGATCCGGCGCTTGATCGAACGGGGACATGCCTACCGGCACGAGGGCGAAGTCTTTTTCGACCCATTGACCTACAAAGGCTTCGGACGTCTGTACGGACTGGACATGCGCCGCTGGCCGAAGCGCAAGGTGCGCTTCCACCGCGATACCTACCCGGGCCAGCGCTGGAACCTGGGCGATTTCATTCTCTGGCACAAGCGCCGGGATACTCCCGGCGAGGTGTGGTGGGATACCGAAATCGGGGAAGGGCGCCCGGCCTGGAACATCCAGGATGCAGCGATGATCGAAAAGCACCTGGGGCATCGGATCGACATCCACGCCGGCGGCATCGACAACCTCTACCGGCACCATGATTACACCCGGGCCGTGATGGAAGGCGCCTTCGGGGGAACCTTCTGTCCTTTCTGGGTGCACGGCGGGCACTTGCTCGTCGACGGGGTCAAAATGTCCAAGTCCAGAAACAACGTCACCTACATCGACGATCTTCTGGGCATTGGTTTTCTGCCGCGCCACATCCGTTTTTTTCTGCTCTACGGACCTTTTCGCGAACCGCTGGACATGCGTCTATCACGTCTGGAACAGTGCGCCGGCCGCCTGGACCGCATCCGCCGCCGCACGCGGGCGCTGCTGAAAGCGATGTCCGGGCCTGGAGCGAAAGAAGAAAGAAACGGTGCGAAGCCGGACGGAGCGGTCCGCACCGCGTTCGAGGCGCACATGAACGACAACCTTGATTATGCAGGGGCTTTCGACGCGGTGACCGAACAGTTGCTCGCGGCCGCACGGGAGGATGCCTCCGGTGCGCTGCCGTCCGATCGGCGCACGGCGCTGCGTGCGGCCGTGGCGGAGGTCGACGCGGTGTTCGGGGTGCTGGGCGAAGACAATCGGGCTTAGCGCCAGCGCAGGAGACCGTTTTGAGTCGCCGGTTTGATCTGCAGCGACGACGGTTGGATCGGCGGCACATGGGTTTCGGGCTGCCGCGCGCAAAAGAAGGTTCACGGCGGCCGTGCTCAGAGCGAATGCACTCAGGGCCGCGGCGTCGAAAATGCGGCGCTCGATCGATGGCTGCGGGAGAGGTGCTCCGGTCGTTAATTATCGTGAAAGCGTTCTTTAAAGCGGCCGGTGATCTCGAGGGTTTTCAGATTCCGGATCAGTTTCTTCGCGTTGAGGGTGAAGACGTCCACGCCGCAGTTTTCAACCGATCCCAAACCGTTGGTGTTGATGAAGGCATTGTCGCACTTGGCGATGTTGCGGAGCATCACATTGAGCAGGGTGTAGGCGGATGCGCTGTCGAAGTCTCCGGACAAATTCAAATGGAGATTCAAATCGCGCCTCAGGGCGGATACTTTGAAGTTGACGGCCATGAGCAGTCCTTCCGGCAAAAACCTGGAAAATAAATTTTAAGGGTTCGAGGCGGGCTGTAATTCAACCCGGACGGGTGCTTTGCATCTATTTCGGCGCGCCCGCTGCAAACTTTAATATAAATTTATGCGGATGCCTGAAATGGGGAAGTAATGTACGGCAGTCCTCCTATCGCACCGGCATGCCGAAGGCGGCGTCATCCGGGTTGCGTATGCCGCAGGCGGGGGTTGACGTGCCGGCAAACCGCCAATACCATCGTCGCCGCAGAAGGCTTCGAAAGCCTGATTCATGACCGAGGAGGTCTTCGACGATGGCGTTGCGCGACCTGGTTGAAAAACCCGTCTACCGCTACCTGATGGATATCGGACTTCAGCCCGATTTCATCGCAGAGCTGAAGAAAGGAAGCCTGCTGATCCCGGCGGGCCTGTTGCGCCCTCAGCTCGAAAAGGCCGTAGCCGCGGAGAAAGGTGTGACGCTGGCCCGCTCGGATTTCAACGCCGACGGTGTTCGGCTCGAACTCGCGCTGGCGCGGTACGGCGTGCGGTTGAACATGCGTTTGCGGGTCGAGGTATCCGAAACGTGCATCGACAGCCGGCGGCAGACCATCGAGGTCCGAATCCAGAACGAGCAAACCCGGGGCGCGAACCTGGCCGGGAAAATCGCATCCCTTGTGGCCGGCGGTTGGATCCAGCGAATGCTGCTGGTGAGGATTTCAAAAAACGGGCGGGTCGCGCAAGCGCAGTTCGACAGGACGTGCGGACGGTTCCTCGTCGACCTGGAGGGCTTGCCTCAAATCCAGCGGCTCACGAAAAAGATACCCCTGGTCGGTCTCAGCGTGCTCGATTTTTTTTCGGTGAGAAAGATCGAACATGTCACGGACGGCCTCCGGATGGGACGATGATCGCCGCAATGCGGATGTTTTGTTTTGCTTGACAATGCGATGGGCGGCAACGATGTTGAATTCGAGAACCGTCACCAAGGAGCACCCGCCCGGAACGCCGGCGGGGAAGATCCGACTTTATCTGCCGCACGCGCCCCGGGCTCCTGAAGCGAAGGAGGGTCCATGGTCACCGCCAAAGAGATCATGAGCACCGATGTCGTCACACTCGCCCCCGAAACCGAAATTCTGGAGGCCGCCAGAGCGCTTCTCGAAAAGGGGATCAACGGCGCCCCGGTGGTGAACGATGCGGGGCGCGTGGTGGGCATCTTGTGCCAGAGCGATCTCGTCGCCCAGCAGAAGCGATTGCCGGTCCCCTCGTTGTTCACCATGCTTGGAGGCTACATCCCGCTGAGTTCAAGCAAGCAGTGGGAAAAAGAGGTTCGCAAGATCGCCGCGCTCACCGTCGCCGACGCCATGACCCCCGATCCGGTCACGGTATCCCCGGAAACCAGCCTGGAAACAATCGCAGCCCTGATGGTGGACAAGAACTTCCACACCCTCCCGGTCGTGCAAGACGGCCGCCTGGTCGGCATCATCGGCAAAGAAGACGTGCTCAAGACCTTCCTGCGCTAGGGGTCCAGGGGGTCAAGTCTCCGTTGTCCAGGGGGTCAAGTCTCCGTTTGGCTTTGCAGCCGGGGCAATCTCCGGTTGAGATTTGAATCCGATTCCAATATAAGAATCTCAACCTCTCCTTCTATAAGTTGATTCTACAAGTTGATTGTCCGTGTGCACGGTATCCTGAGGAATCAAATCTTCGATTGACCTTCTGGAATAGAGGGCTGCTATTGGCAAGGCCGTTGCGAATCGACTATCCGAATGCCTGGCACCACGTCATGAATCGGGCCCGGCTCGGCTATGACCTTTACATCGCAAGGGATGACTATCAATATTTCATCGACCTGTTGATCGAATCCGCGGCGCTTTTCAATGTGCGGGTTGCCGCATATTGCTTGATGGCCAATCACTACCACCTGCTGGTGCAAACCCCCGACGCCAATCTTTCGCGCTTTATGCGCCATATCAACGGCGTCTACACCCAAAGGTACAATGGACGCCACCACCTCGACGGAACGTTGTTCCGGGGGAGATATAAATCTGTCCTGGTCGATGCCGAAAGCTACCTGCTTCAGCTGGTCCGTTATATCCACAATAACCCCGTCAAGGCCGGGTTGGTGGTACGTGCCGATTTATACGCCTGGTCGAGCCATAAAGGGTATCTTTCAAAAGCCCCAAAGTGGTGCTGGCTGAGCAAGGATTTCGTGCTGGCGATGATCAGCGCGCAGCCTGGCGCGCGTGTCAAGACCTATCGGCAATTCATGGCCGAAGAGGAAGATGAGCGGCTGCTCGATCTTTTCAATCTTGTCAATCTTGCCAAACTGCCCTCGATGCTTGGAGATCAGGCTTTTACTGCATGGGTCAAAAACCAGTTCGCCAAGGAGAAGATGGATAAGCAGATCCCGGCCTCTAAGTGTTTAACTCCGGAAGTGGATGACGTTGTGGCGCAGGTCTGTCGATATTACGGTATCGGAGCGGATGAATTGAGGCGCGTCCGCCGCGGGAAGGTGAACGAGCCTCGTGATGTAGCGATCTATCTCATTCGGAACCTGCGTGCAGAACCTTTGAGCCGAATCGGACCGCTCTTTGATATGCAGAATTACAGTTCGGTGAGCAGCGCGGTTATGCGTATCAAGGAGCGACTGAATCGCGACAGCGCATTCCAAAGACGATTACGGCAAATTCAAATCTCTGTCCAGAAATGTCAAACGGAGCCCGCCCGGGAAGGTCAAACGAAGATTTGACCCCATCCCATCAGCAATCGGCCCCATTGCCGACCTTTGAAATTGGAACCATTTTAATTTTGTGACGGTTTGCCGTCATTCCGATTAGAAAGGAGAAACGCATGAACTGGGATCAAATAGCGGGTAACTGGAAGCAACTCAAGGGCAAGGTCCGCACCCAATGGGGCAAGCTCACCGATGATGAAATCGATGTCATCGGCGGAAACCGGCAGCAACTGGTCGGCCTGTTGCAGGAGCGGTATGGAATCGCCAAAGAGCAGGCTGAAAAGGAGGTCCGCAAGTTTGAAACAACGTTGTAGGTCTGTCCCCCTCGACAGGAGGCACCGCAGGCAGGCGCCAGACCCGCGATTGTTGCGGGTTTGAGAATGATTCGGCTGGAGCGCTGACATGGAAGTACAAAAAATATTATGGCCGACCGATTTTTCGAGGATTTCTGAAAAGGCTTTGCCTTACGTCGAATCGCTCACCCGGCAATACGGAGCGGAAATCCACGTGCTCTACGTGATTGAAGATGTCGCCCATCATGACGGCTGGTACGGCGTGTTCGAGGAAAAAAGGGTCAATGAACTCATGGATCACGCACGCAAAACCGCAACCCGGAGGTTGGGGCAGATCTGTGAAAAATATCTTCAAGGCTGCCCGCGCTACATCAAACATATCGCCATAGGCGATCCGGCGAAAGAGATTCTGATGCTGATCGAAAAAGAGCAGGTGGACCTGGTGGTCATGGCCAGCCATGGGGAACACGGCAATTTTCGCTTCGGCAGCGTGGCGGAAAAAGTCGTGAAGAATTCACGCGTTCCGGTGACGGTCATCCCGGTGGAGCCGGATTGACGGCCTCTGCGGTTATTCGAGCTGTTTGCGCAGGTTGATGAACTCGCTGCGGTTAAACCCGAGGGTTCTCAAGAAGGAAAGGACATCGGCATCGTACCAGCGGACCGAGGTGTGGATCTCTTTGATCCCCTGGCTCTGATAAAAATCGAACATGGCTTCGGCCATCTGCTTGCCCACCCCCTGTCCCATATAGGCGGGATCGACCCCCATGATGGGGATCCAGGCACTTTTGTGGATCCCGAAACTGGCGGACAGCACATAGGAAACCATGTATCCGACCAGGCGGCCGCGGCATTCGGCGACAAAACAGGCATTGACGTCCCGGTCGGCCAAATCGCCGACCACCTTCTGGAATTCATTTACGTCCGGTGCCTGGGTGATGGATTGATAAATTCGGCCGATCGCGGGTGAATCTTCCGGTTTGAGCTTGCGCACAACGATCTCTTCCACAGTTGCCTTCCTTGAAATCCGCGATGCGGGATGATTGCTCGATCGGATTGAACCCGGGAATGCGGGTTGAACCCGGGAAATGCGCGGCCCCGATTAATCGATGCGGACGATTTTGACGTGGTGATCGATCCAGTCCGGAGGCAGGTATACCCTGCCGCTGTTTCCGCTGGCTTTGACCTTCTTTTCGATGAGTTCCTCGCCGTATATTTCGAACTTGACCTGCTTCTTCTTGGCGGTGCTGTCGGCCGGGGACTCGGATGGTTCTTCAGTTCGTGCATTTATCGCCACGTGCGCCCACCTTTCACTTTGGCTTGAACATTCAGGCTCGCAAACAAGCTACAAAATAACACTCTCATGCAGTGGAGGTCAATCCCCAAGAACCATCCATAGAAACCATAACCTTTGATAACTTATCTGAAATAATGACCATACATATTAGGCGGCCGATCTCGGCTTGACATCGGAACCGGGTTCCTGTAATCACAATTCAGTCACTTAATAACTATCAGCACCTGAATATGGTTCTGGATCCCCGAGATCCGACGCGCCGTTCGCGGCTTCGTGGAAGCATGCAAAGTGACGCCTCATGGTACCGGCCGATGGAGTTTTTGATCGTCAACGGGAAAAAGTTGGAATACACCTGGTTCGGACCGGGGCCGGACCAGGCGCCGACGCTGGTGTTTCTGCATGAAGGCCTGGGCTGCGCCGCCTTGTGGCATGATTTCCCCGCCAGGCTGGCCGAACGCACCGGGTGCGGGGCATTGGTTTTCAGCCGGTCCGGCTACGGCGGATCAGAGGGCTGCGAACTGCCCCGGCCGGTTCGTTTCATGCACGATGAAGGCTTGACCGTCATGCCGGCGCTGTTCGAGGCTGTCGGAATCCGCCGGGCGTTCCTGATCGGACACTCCGACGGCGGCTCGATCGCCCTGATTTTCGCGGGCGGCCTTCGGCCGAAGCCGGTGTTGGGTCTGATCACGCTTGCCGCCCATGTCTACTGCGAGACATTGACCCGGCAGTCGATCGAGAAGATCGGCAGAGAATTCAACCATGGCCCTTTGAGGGCGGCGCTTCAAAAGTATCACGGCTCCAATACGGACGGTGCTTTTTGGGGATGGCACGATGTATGGCTGCATCCCGACTTCGTGCACTGGAACATCGAGGACTATCTGCCCCGTATCGCCGTTCCCATTCTGGCGGTGCAGGGGGAGAACGATGTTTATGGTACGCCCGGCCAGGTTCGGTCCATCGAAGAAAAGGCTGGCGCCGGTGCGGAGGTCCTCCTGATGCAGGGCTGCGGGCACGCCCCCCACAAGGACATGCCGGAAGTCGTGTTGGCGGCCATGGCGACATTTATTTTGAAAGCAGCGTCGCCTTCGAAGCGCAGGGGTGTTTCCGTCGACAGTTGATGAAAAACGGGCGGCGGGCCGTCCGGCAAGGCGCGCGACGTTCAACCGGCGCCGCATACACGCCGGCAGGTGCGTATTCTTGAAGCCGCGCAATACAGCACCATGGCTCGGGGCGAAGCTTTTCACCGCCTGTCCGTGACCGACGCGGTACCCTGCGTCCGGGTGATTGAAGACCGTGCTGAATGATCATCGATGCCCACATCCACCTGTTCCCGCCGAGCGTCATCGCCAGTGTGGCCGGCCGCGCGGAGATGGTGGCCGAACTGCACCTGCAGGCGGATGCCGCCGCACGGCGCATCGGCCCCGATGTCCTGGGCCGGGCCATGCGCGAGGCCGGCGTGGAACTGGCCCTGCATCTGCCCACGGCCAAGGCCGCGCGGGTCTCGACGGTGAACGACAACGCCCTGGCCCTGTCTGAAGCGGCTCCATTCATCGCCACGGCCGGAACCCTGCACCCGAATTGCGGTGCGATTTCCGGAGAGTTGACCAAGCTGTGCGCGGGCGGCGTCAGGGCCCTCAAAGTGTGCAGTTTTTCTCAGGAATTCCAACTAGACGATCGACCTGCGATGGCGATGTGGGCGCAACTCCAGGACTTCAACCGCCGGGGTCCCGGGCGCTTCTTCGTGGTGCTGGACACTTATTACAGGGCCGACCGCCGATTCGGCAGCGCCCCGGTGCATACCACTACGCCGCAGCGCCTCGCGCGGCTCGCCGGACATTTTCCCGATATCTGCTTCGTGGGTGCCCACATGGGCGGCCTCGACGCGCCGGCCGAGGTGCTGACGCGCGACCTGGCGCCGGCCCCCAATCTTTACCTGGATACCTCCAATGCGGCCCATATCCTGGAAGATGATGTATTCGTGCAGTTACTGATGACGCACGGGCCGGAACACATCCTGTTCGGAACCGACTGGCCCTGGTTCGATCCCCGGGAGGAAATCGCACGCATCGACCGCCTGACGGCGAGGGCGGGTTTTGGGCGCCGAGAGCGCGGGCTGGTCTTCGGGGGCAACGCCGCCCGGTTGCTTGGACTGTAGCGCCTCGGCGGCGGGCGGCGACCATCGGCCATTTGCAGAATCTTACAATTTCTATATAATGAACGAACATCAAAATATGAAACAGCCTTAACGGGCTTTGAGAATGAGCATCGCGCCGAAATCCAGCGGCCGGCATGAACAGGCAATGTGGCGCAGGAGGCACTTCGTGGGATTCGACCTTGCCGACTTCTTCCAATCCAAGCGTGACGACATCATCAAGGATTGGATTTATCGGCTGAAATACACGGTCAGCGATCAGTACGCCGCGCGCCCCCTGGAAGAGCTCATGCAAACCGTGTCGGGTGCTTACGACGCGGAAGTGGATTTCGTTCTGAAGGCGGATTACGAGAAAATCAACGTCTTCATCGACAAAATCACCCGGATGCGCCTAGAAGCCGGATTTTTACTGTCCGACGTTCAGAAGGCGTTTGAATTTTTCCGGAAGATCACCATCGATTTCCTGATTCCCGAGACCACCCAAAGCGAACTCGCGGATGCCGTGGTCCGCATGAACGACTGCCTCAGCTACACCATCCATCGATTCAGCGATCATTTCCAGTCCATGCACGAGCGGGAGATCATCGCCCACAACCGCAGGCTCGAGCAGGAGGTCCGCGTCCGCACCGCCGAACTGCGCGAGTCGGAGCGCAAGTACAAGACGCTGGTGGAAGAGATCAACGACGGCTATTTCGTGGTTCAGGACGGAATCATCGTGTTCGCCAACCAGGCCTTTTGCCGAATGCATGATTTCCGGCCGCAGGCGGTCCTCGGCCGCCACTTCTACGACTTCGTGGCCCCCGAGGACCGCAACCGGGTGATCGATCTGTACCAAAAGGGCCTGGGCAGCGGGGCCCGCCCGCGCACCTTCGAATACCAGCGCTACACCCGTAAAAAAGAAACCTTCCCCACGGAGATCCTCTCCAAAGTCACCCAGTACGACAACCGCTTGTCGAGCATCGGGATCTGCCGCGACATCACCAACCGCGTGGAGCTCGAGAAGAAGATGCGCGAAAGCGAGCGCATGGCCTACATCGGGCAGATCACCACCTCGCTGTCGCATGAAATCCGCAACCCGCTGTCGGCGGTCAAGATGAACCTGCAGATTCTCAAGAAGAACCCCCGCATTAAGGGAAACGATCAGCGACGCATCGATATCAGCGCGCAGGAAGTCCAACGGCTGGAGGGCATCTGCGAAGAACTGCTCGACTTCGCCAAGCCGCTGCAGATCAAGTTCGGACACGTGCAGATCAACCGGACGCTCACCGACGCCCTGGAACTGCTGGAGATGAAGTTCGCCGAGGCCGGCATGGAGATCATCGTCGAACTCGATCCCGGGCTCCCCGAGATCGAAGGCGATGCCGAGAAGCTGGGGCAGGCCTTCATCAACATTCTCCTGAATGCCATGGAGGCCTCGGCCTGCGGTTCCAAAATCGAAATCCATACCGCCTTCGATGCGCGCAACAGGCGCGGCGTCCGGGTGCTCATCGCCGATGAAGGCCATGGAATCGATAAAAAATATGCGGCGGAGATTTTCAAGCCCTTCTTCACCACCAAAAGCAGCGGCACCGGGCTCGGCCTGAACAATGCCCAGCGGATCATCGAGGCCCACGGGGGGTGCATCGAACTGGAAAACCGCAGTCCCTGCGGCGTCAATTTCAAAATCAACCTTCCGGCCGGGAGCGCCTGATGGACGCCATGCATACGATCCTGATCATCGACGACAAGCAATCGATCCTGGAAAGCCTGGACATGTTTTTCACCGAAAAGGGCCATCGCGTGCTCAAGGCTACCAACGGCTGTCAGGGCCTGCACCTCTACGACCAGCACCAACCGGAAGTGGTCATCCTCGACATCCGGCTGCCGGACACGGACGGCATTGTGCTGCTCGAACAGATCCAGAACCGCAAGCGGCCGGGCAAAGTGATCATGATTACCGCCTTCCAGGACATGAAAACCACGATTCAGGCCATGAAGCTGGGCGCCTACGATTATATCCACAAGCCGCTGGACGTGGACAAGGTCGAACAGGCCGTGGAGCGGGCCCTGTATACGCTGAAGATCGACCGTGAAGCGCCGCTGATCGACACCGTCAGCCAGCCGCCGAACGCGGAAGTGATCATCGGCAAGAGCGACCGGATGCGCAAAATCTTCAAAACCATCGGCCTGCTGTCCCAGAACCGGGCGCCGGTGCTGATCCAGGGCGAAACCGGAACGGGTAAAGAATTGATCGCGCGCGTGATCCACCGCAATACGCTGTTCGCCAAGGAACCGTTCATTACCTTCGATTGCTCGGCCGTGGTCGAGACCCTGCTGGAAAGCGAGCTGTTCGGCCACGAAAAAGGGGCCTTCACCGGCGCCACCGAAGCCAAAGAAGGTAAAATCGAGCTCGCCGGCAGCGGCACACTGTTTCTCGATGAAGTCGGGGAACTGCCTCTGGTCATGCAGCGCAAGTTCCTCGGTTTCCTGCAGCGCCATGAATACGAACGGGTGGGAGGCAAGCAGCCCAGAGTGTCGAAATGCCGCATCATCGCCGCCACCAACCGCAACCTGGCGGAAATGGTCCAGAAGGGTCTCTTCCGGCAGGATCTCTTTTTCCGCCTCAAGGTGGTGATGATCCAGGTTCCCTTGCTCAAGGACCGGCCTGGGGATATCCCCGACCTGGTCCGCCATTTTCTGCAGAAAATCAACTGGGAACTGGGTACCGACGTTTCCACCCTGCAGAAGGGGGTGATGGAGCGCCTGCTGGCCCATTCATGGCCCGGCAACGTGCGCGAACTGGAGAACGTGCTGGTCGAGGCGGTGATCGGCGCCCGGGGCAAGGTGATTCTGCTGGAGGCGATCGATACCATCCTGACCTCCAACCCCTGTGTGGCTTCGGGCACCGGACTGGCCTGCTACTCTTTACCCCATATGGAAAAAGAACATATCCGCAAGGCGCTGAACCGGCTCGGCTGGAACCGGGCGGAGACCGCCCGGCTGCTGGGCATCTCGCTGCCCACCCTGCGCAAAAAGATCAAAAAATACGGGATCGAAACTTTCGGCGAAGGATCCTGAGGCACGCCGCTTCGGCCGGTGAAAGCTTTTTTCACCCACCTGAAACTTTCTTTCTCGTAAACGCCCCTGCCTGGTTGCGACGCAACCGGCCCCATTGCTTTAGATCGGCTGCGATTTGAACGATTTAACATCTCGGGGGTCATTCATTCCCCCCATGGCATGGCAATTGCTGAGCGTTTATCATCCGTTCGAAAACCAAACGATAAATAAAAATAATACAATGAATGAATAGTATTCATTTCGGGGTCGGCCGGATGAAGATCAAGACGCTTCACGACAAGGAACTGGAGTTGCTGCAGAAGGTGCTGGCCAAAACCGACTGGAATCTCGAAAAAGCCTCCCGCCTGCTCCAGATCCCGCTGGCCCAAGTAAAAAAGAAGATAAGGACGCACGGTTTGTGTAAACCGGAGCGATCGTCATGAGCATTCACGTTCACGTGCACCTAAACGAAGGAGGGACAAGGTCATGAAAACCATGGAGAAGAAGTTGCTGTTGGTGCTGCTGGTCGCTCTTTTTGCGGCGATTCCGGGGGCGAACGCACTGGCCGAAAAACCGGTCGTGATCGGCTGTCCGCTTTCCACCGCCTTTCTCTATGGCTGGGATGCCGAGCGCGGTGCGACCCTGGCGATCGAAGAGATCAATGCCCAAGGCGGCGTGGATGTGGGCGGCAAAAAGCGGCCGCTTGCGATCCAGGTGATCGACACGCGCGACCTCGAGCCTGGGGTGCCGGTCAGCGAAGCCCTGCTGGCAGTGGAAAAGCTGATCCTGGACAAGAAGGCCGACTTCATTGTCGGCGGTCCGGTGCGTTCCGAGGCGGCACTGGCGGCCATGCCCCTTTTGAGCAAACACAAGAAGGTGTCGATTCTGACCACCGGCTCGCTGACCCCCAAATATCACGCCATGGTGGCCGAGAACTACGACAAGTTCAAGTACTGCTTCCGCATCCACGGCGAAGCCGGCAACCTGGTCAAGGAGATCTTCGCCAATTTCAACCAGCTCAAGGAAAAGCACGGTTTCAACAACCTGTTCATCATCGCCCAGGACGTCTCCCATGCCCGGGGCGCCGCGGAGATCATCAAAAAAGTGGCCACTGAAAAAGGGTGGAACGTGACCGGTCTGGAGGTCTATCCCACCGGGGCCACCGATTTCTCAATGGGCTTGCTGAAAGCCAAGAAAAGCGACACCCAGATCATCAATATCTGGATGGATATGCCGGAAAGCGCCATCTTGCTCAAGCAGTGGTATGACATGAAGATCCCGGCCCTGCCGTTCGGCTCCACGTTGGCAGCCGCCGAACAGCCGGGTTTCTGGAAGGCCACCGAAGGCAAGGGCGAATACACCTTGTGCAACGTGGTCAATGCCGGCAATGCGCCAAGCGACGCCACCCCCTGGACCATGAAGTTCTTCGATGCCTATACTAAGCGTTGGGGCGTCGAACCCGAAGGCCTGGGCACCTCCAGCAGCTATATGGCGGTTTACGCCTTGAAGGATGCCATCGAACGCGCCGGCAGCCTCGATTCCGAAAAGGTGGTCGCCGCCCTGGAACAGACCGACATGATGGGCGTCTATGGCCGACTGCGCTTCGATCCCAAAACCCACCAGGTGATTCCGGCCACCGACCCCAAGGAAGGCGCGGTGGGAAGCATCCTGCAGTGGCAGAAAGAAAAACGGGTGGTGGTCTATCCCGCCAGTATCGCTACGGGCGAAATCCTGCTGCCCCCCTGGATGCAGAAAAACTAGGCGGTCGTCCGTAAAAAAATTCATCGCTCTGACCATCCACAGGGAAGTGATATGGAAATCCTGGTTTACGGCACCATCAACAGTGTGGCGCTGGCGCTCTATGCCCTGGGGTTCGCATTGGTGTACGGCATCAGCCGCCTGCCCAACTTCGCCCACGGCGCGCTTTACGTGCTCAGCGGGTTCATCGCCTGGACCGTTCTGAATGCATTGGGCGCCAATCTGCTGGTGGCGGTGATCGCCGCGCTGGGGGTCACCGCCCTCATCGGCGCGGCGATCTACCGCTTCTTTCTGATCCGCGTCCGCTGCATGGAGATCTCCGAGATCATCGCCTCCTATGCCATCGCCCTGGCAATCCTGGAAGGGCTGCGCTGGGGCGGCTTCAAGGGGATGACCTATACCCTGCCGCCCTTCATCGAGGGCAGCACCACCATTGCGGGAATTTCGGTGGACTACCAGCGGATTCTGGTGGTGCTCATCGGTGCGGCGCTGGTCGGCGGCCTGTGGCTGTTCACCCATTACACGCGGGTGGGGCTGGCGCTGCGCGGCATGGCCCAGGACGAGCGTGCGGCGCTGATGCTGGGCATCGACTCGGATATCATGGCCGTGGTGGCCATGGGGCTGGGTTCCATGCTGGCCGCCTTTGCCGCCATCCTGCTGCTTCCGCTGGGCAACATCGTGGTCGAATCCGGTTACAACGTGCTGATCCTCGCCATCGCGGTGTGCATCGTGGGCGGCATCGGCAGCTGGATGGGGGCGGTGCTGGCGGCCTTTATCATCGGCTTCGCCCAGATTCTCACCGTGGTCTACCTGGGTCCCCACTTCCAGATGGTGGTGGCGCTTCTGGCCATCATCGTGACGTTGATCCTGAAGCCGTCGGGTCTTTTCGGGCGCCAAAAAGAACTGGAGGAACGCGTTTGACAACCGCAACCCTGAACCGCCGCAAAGAAAGAATCGACCGGGGCATCAAGGTCCGCGCGGATGGATTGTACGCGCTGATGTCCTGGCGGGAGCTGTCGTTTCTGTTGACGCCGCGCCTGCTGCTGATCCTGGGCATGCTGGCACTGCCCTTGATCATGCCCGGAATGTACTGGGAGCGGGTGATCTCCATCGTCTGCATTTATGCGCTGCTGGCCTTGAGCTTCGATTTCCTGGCGCATTACGTAGGCCTGGTCTCGCTGGGCGGCGCCTTCTTCGTGGGCGTGGGCGGTTATCTGGCGGCGATCTTCAATTCCCAGCTGGGCCTCAGCCCGCTGATCGGCGTGCCGCTGGCAGCCGTACTGGGGGGGCTGATCTGCACCGTCCTGCTGCTGCCCTGCCTGCCCCTGAGAGGGGTTTACTTCGCCATCGTCACGCTGATGTACCCGCTGTTCCTGGCCCGGGTGATCGAGGCGCTGGACATCCTGGGCGGAACGGACGGAATAATGGGCATCGACAGTTTTCCCTATTCCTGGCTGGAGCAATACGGCGTCATCGTTCTGCTGCTGCTGATTCTGTTCGGGCTGCGGCGCCTGGTGAACATGGACCTTGGCCTGGTGCTGCGGGCGGTCAAGGACAATGACCAGGCGGTCAAGGCCTCGGGCATGAACATCACCCGCTACAAGGCCATGGCTGTCTTCATCGCCTCCAGCGTTGGCTGCCTGGCCGGGGCCTGGGTGGTCCACACCTACATGTGGGCGGGAATTTCCACCTTCGCCCTCGATTTTTCCGTGCTGCCCATCGCCGCCACGGTGATCGGCGGCGGCGGCACCCTGGTCGGCCCGGTGCTGGGCTGTTTGATCCTGGTGCCGGCCTCCGAACTGCTGCGCGATTTCGGCACGCTGCGCATCGTGTTCTACTCCTTGATCCTTCTGGCCTTCGTCGTCTTCCGCAGTGAAGGCCTCATGATCTATGGCCAGCGCAAATACTTTCAGTTCGAACGATGGAAGGACATATGACCGACACGCCTATTTTAAAAGTTGACGGCCTGACGAAGCAGTTCGGCGGCATCATGGCGCTCTACAAGGTGAGTTTCGAGATCTTTCCGGGAGAAATTCTGGGCATCATCGGACCCAACGGTTCCGGCAAAACGACGGTGGTGAACTGCATCACCGGCTTCATCAAACCGACCGCCGGGCGCGTCCTGTTCCGCGGCAAAGACATCACCGGCAAGCCGCCGCACAAGATCGCCGATATGGGGGTGCTGCGCACCTTTCAGATCATGCGGCCCTATTACAGCCTGCCGGCCTACAAGAACCTGGTGATTCCTCTGTCTTCGCCGCGCGCGCGCAGGACCGGCGGCTGGCGCGGCGGCGGCAAGCTCGGCGACCGCAATACGGTCGGCATCGATATCCTGGAAGAAATCGGCTTCGAACGCGATTCCTATGTGCCCTACAAGCTCACTTCGACCCTGCCCACCGGTTATCTCAAACGGTTGGAACTGGCGCGCTGCCTGGCGCTCAAACCGGACCTGATCATCTGCGACGAGGTTTTTTCCGGCTTGAGCATGAGCGAGATCGCCAGCATGGTGCCGCTGATCGAACGCCTGCAGATGGACGGCATCACGCTGATCATGATCGAACACCGCCTCAGGGAATTGTTTCAGGTGGCCAACCGGGTGATGGTCTTCAATTTCGGCGAAAAGCTGATCGAGGGCGATCCCGAGAAGGTGATGGCCGATCCTCGGGTGCGGGAGGCCTACTTCGGGTCCGAAAAAGTCGAGGAGGTGATGCTCCATGCTTGAAGCCAAGTGCCTGATGCTGTTTTACGAAAACATGCTTGCCTTGAACAATGTGTGCATCCGGTGCGAGCAGGATCAGATCGTGGGCGTGTTCGGCGCCAACAGCGCCGGAAAATCGGCCTTGATGTATGCCATCTCGGGCATCATCCTGGATATCCAGAAAAAGGAGCGCATGGCCGGGGGCGAGCGCATCACGGTGGCCGGCAGCGTGCTCTATGAAGGCCGGGAACTGATGGGGCTCACCCCCAGCCAGCGCGCCCGGATGGGTATCGTTCTGTGCCCCGAGCGGCGCCGGATCTTCAACGAGAGCACGGTCCTGGAAAATTTGAAGATCGGCGCATATCTAGCCACGCCCGCCCAGGCCCGGGAAACGCTGGAATACGTGTTCAAGATATTTCCACCCTTGAACCGCCTGAAAAACCGGCTCGGTGGTTTTTTGAGCGGGGGCGAGCAGCAGATGCTGGCCATCGGCCGCGCCCTGATGGCCCAGCCCAAAGTGCTGCTGCTGGACGAGCCGCTGCTGGGATTGAGTCCCTTGATGCAGGCCATGCTCATGCGCGCCACACGGGAGATCCGGGATGAACGCAAGATCGCCATCATCGTCACCGAGCAGTACGCCCGGCCGGTGTTTCCGATCGTGGATTATGCCTTCATTCTGGAGAACGGTTCGGCGGTGCTGGAAGGCCGGCGGGAAGAATTGATGGACAATCCGGACGTGCGCGCGGCCTATTTCGGCGTTTAGCGACTCGGAAGGCACAGAGCCCAACGTACTGCCTGGGGATGGTTTGGGTTCATGATCGGCCGGTCTCGGGGTCGCTGTCGGTATCGGAATCGGAATCGATATCCAATTCGATTGCGATCCCGATAACGACCCCGACCCCGAAACGATATGCTGTTTATTTCTGTATACAAGGAGTCTGACGGGACATGAACAAGAGCGGCGACCCATTGTACGACGAGCTTACCTTCACCCGATTCGACCGCATGAGCGAGAAATACCCGGACCGGACCGCCCTGATCTATCTCGGCGAGCATTTCAGCTATCGGCGCCTGCGCGCGTTGAGCGAGCGCTTCGCCGGGGGCCTTTCGTCCATGGGCATCTCCAAGGGCGACAAGGTCATGGTCTACATCCCGAACTGCGTGCAGTGGGTCGTCGCTTTTCTGGGCATCCAGAAGATCGGCGCGGCCATCGTCCCGGTGGCGCCCATCTATACGTCGCACGAAATCATTTACATGATCAAGGACGCCGGAGTGAAGACGGTCGTCTGTACGGACACCAATTTCTGCTATGTGAAGGAGGCATTTGCACAAACCGATCTGAAATGGGTGGTGGTCACCAACTTGACCGACCTGCTGCCGCTTTGGAAGCGGGTGCTCGGCCACCTCTTCGACAAGATCCCCACGGGAAAAGTCGACAGCGATCCGCGCGTGCGGCGCTTCAAGCAGATGATCAGTCATCCGCCGCTGGCCGAGCCGGTGCCGATCGATCCGCAGGACCTCTCGTATATCCTCTACACGGGGGGCACCACCGGATTCCCCAAGGGAGTTCCGGGAACCCACATCGGCATGACCTCCTACGTCAACGACGTCACCGAAGACGTGGCCGGCGATCACCTCCTGGAGGGCGAGGACACCTACATCGCCATCAATCCTTTGTTCCACATCATGGCCCTGGGGCTCTTCATGTCCATCGGACTCAACAAAGGCAACGCCACCGCCCTCATCCCCACGCCCCAGGTGGATTCCATATTGGAGGTGATCCAGCGCTGCAACGTCCGCTGGCTGCTCGGCGTGCCGGCGCTCTACCGCATGATCCTCGAAAACGACCGCCAGGACCGCTACGACCTGCGATCGCTGAAATACTGTTTTTGCGGCGGCGACGTGCTCCCGGAGGAAGTCAAGGAGCGTTGGCGGGAGCGGTGCGGGATTCCCATCTACCAGGTCTATGGATCTACGGAAGTGGGCCATGTGGCCTACAGCCGCATCGGTGTGGAACCGAGTCCGCGGGCCATCGGCTTTCCCCTGAAAAGCCGCCGGGTGATGATCGCGGACCCGACGACGTTGACGCCTGCGAAGCCGGGCGAATGCGGTGAACTGCTGATTACCTCCCCGTACACGCTCAAATCCTATTACAACAAGCCCCAGGAAACCGAAAAGACCTATGTGCAGATCGACGGACAGATCTGGTGCCGAATGGGGGACTACGTCAGCGCCCTGCCCAGCGGCGAACTGATCTACATGGAGCGCTCGGCCGATATCATCAAGCACAAAGCCTTCCGGGTATCGGCTTCGGAAGTCGAGGCCGTTCTCCAGGACCATCCGACCGTGGTCGGCGCCTGCGTGGTCGGCGTTCCCGACCCCAAGGTGGGCGAACGCATCAAGGCCATCGTGGTGCTCAAGGAGGACGCCCGCGGCGTGGGCGGAACCGAGCTGATGCGCTGGTGCCGCGACCGGCTGGCGGCCTATAAGGTGCCTTCGTACATCGAGTTCCGCGACATGCTGCCCAAATCCAAAGTGGGAAAACTCCTGCGCCGCGAGGTCCGTGAGGACGAGATTCGGCGGATGTCCAAGGGCAGGAGCGTGCTGCCCGCGAATACGTGTCAGCCTTAGCCGCAGAGACGGTGTCCGGCAAAGGGGTGTCGGGGAACCGCTGGGTGCACGGCCCCCTGGCGGGCTGCAACCAGCCTGGAGCGGGGAGGGGGGCGCATCAGGCGGAAGTGTCCGCTCGAAACGGTCGAAAACCTTTTGACAGGGCCTCTGTAAGTGTGTAAGGGCTATATTGTATTCACAACGTCGCTAATCCATCCTGACACCAACCGATCCACAAACGAACCGAACCGAATGGGTGAAACCATGCTTTTACAGAACCGAAATGCGATCGTCAGCGGGGCATCCCAGGGCATCGGTGCGGCCATCAGCCTCGAGCTGGGAAGGCTGGGCGCCGATGTATGCCTGCTTTACCGCAAACACGACCAGGAAGCACGCGAGCTCGTGCAGCGCTTGGAAGACATGGGCCGCAGGGCCGTCGCGCTGCCGTGCGACATCTCTTCCTTCGAGGAGGCCGGCAAGGTGGTCGCAGCAGCGGTCGAAACGCTGGGGCGGCTCGATATTCTGGTCAACAATGCCGGCATGAATTGGGACGGCGTCTGTTGGAAGATGAGCGAGGAGCAATGGGACCGGGTCCTTTCGGTCAATCTCAAGGGCTACTTCAACCTGACCCGCCACGCGGCGCCGCTGTTCAAGTCGCAGAACTACGGCAAAATCATCAACGTGACCTCCATCAACGGCATGCGCGGCAAGTTCGGCCAGAGCAACTACTCCGCCGCCAAGGCCGGAATCATCGGCTACACCAAAGCGGTGGCCAAGGAGCTGGGGCCGTTCAACGTCAATGTCAATGCCGTGGCCCCGGGCCTGATCGAGACGGCCATGCTGAAAAACGCCGAAGCCCGCGACAAGATCGTGGACCTGGCCATGGCCGAGATCGCGATCAAGCGCATCGGCACCCCGGAAGATGTCGCCCATCTGGTGGCCTTCCTGGCTTCCGACAACGCCAGGCACATTACCGGCGAAGTGATTAAGGTCGATGGCGGCCAATATATTTAGTGTCCATCCAGAAACGGCATCTTTCGGCCCAGGCTGTCGTTCTCGCCTTGGGCCAATCCTCGGCGTAGCGCAGCTACGCCTGCGGTTTGCCCAAGGCTGCGGCCTAAGCCTGAACCGAAATCTACCATTTCTGGAAGGACACTCGTTAAGGAGAAGATGATGGTGGAAAAAACCATTCTGGTCGAAAAGAAGGAAGGCGTGGCGCGGATCACATTGGCCCGCCCCAAGCACAATGTGATGAACATCGAGATGATTCATCAGCTGAACCGGGAACTGGAACGCCTGCTGGAAGACAAGGAGCTCAAATGCCTCGTCCTGCTCGGGCAGGGTCCCAGTTTCTGCGCCGGCGTTGAAGTGGGCGACCATAAGCCGGACAAAGTGGAAGAGATGATCGCCTCGTTCAACCGTATTTTCCTGTTGCTCGACAGCCTTGAGGTCCCCAGCATCGCCGCCGTGCAGGGAATCTGCCTGGGGGGCGGCATGGAGCTGGCCATCGCCTGCGACATGCTGGTGGCTTCGGAGAAGGCGAGTTTCGGCCAGCCCGAGATCAAACTGGGCTTCCTGCCCCCCTATGCCGCCGTACGCCTGCCCGAGCTGGTGGGTGTCTCGCGCGCCATTGAAATCTGCACCACAGGCAAGCGCTATTCGGCGCAAGAGGCGGTTGCCATGGGTTTCGTCACCCGGGCGGTACCGGCCGAGCAGTTCGAAGCTGCTGTGAATGCCCTGATCGGCGAGATCGTTTCGAGCAGCGCGTTGATCATTCGGCTCAACAAGCGCGCCGTTAAAGATTACCGCGGCCGAAATCTTCCCAGCGCCTTGGAGGGAGTCGGCGATTTATTTCTGAACACATTGATGAAAACGGAAGACACCATGGAAGGCATCCGCAGCTTCGAAGAGAAACGCCCCGCCCAGTGGCGCAATCGATAGCATTTGGGCGACAAGAAGAACTTTTGCCCCCGCAATCCGTTCGGCACATCGCGGGCGGTCAATGTGGAAGGAGAGATTATGGAGCAGATCCCCGAACGCATCCTGGCCTGGCAGATGGTGCAGCCGGGCTCGCGCGATCCGAAAAGCGGCGAAGTGGTCCCCGGCAAGCTGGAGCGGGTGGAACTCGACGTTCCGCCGCTCGCCCCCGGAGAGGTCCTGGTGAAAGTGGCGGGCTGCGGCGTCTGCCACACGGACCTGGGCTATTTTTACGACGGCGTCCCAACGGTCCAGAAGCCGCCGCTGACCCTGGGCCATGAAATATCCGGCACCGTGGTGGCGGGCGATGCAGCATGGGTCGGCAAGGAGGTATTGGTGCCGGCGGTCATGCCCTGCCGCCGCTGCGAGCTGTGCAAGACGCGGCGCGGCAATCGCTGCCTGAGCCAGAAAATGCCCGGCAACAGTCTGGGCATCTACGGCGGCTTCGCCAGCCACATCCCGGTGCCGAGCATCGACCTTTGCCCGATCGGCGACCGCCGGGGGATGCCGCTCGAACAGCTGGCGGTGGTGGCCGACGCCGCCACGACCCCTTTTCAGGCGGCCAAAAAAGCCGAGCTCACAATCGGCGACAATGTCGTCGTCATCGGCGTCGGCGGCGTCGGGCAGTACATGGTCCAGATCGCCAAGGGGTTGGGCGCCCGCACCGTGGTGGCCGTGGACATCGTCGAGGCGCGGCTCGAAAAAATGAAGCGCTACGGCGCCGACTTCGTGATCAACGCCGCGGGCAAGGGGCCCAAGGATGTGGCGGAAGAGTTGAAGGGCATCCGCAAACAGCGCAGCCTCCCCGCGTTCGGCTGGAAGATCTTCGAGGCCACCGGCAGCGGGCCCGGCCAGGAAACGGCATTGAACCTGCTGAGCTTCACGGGCAAGCTGATCGTCATCGGGTTCGGCATGCAGAAGGTGTCTTACTCCATCAGCCGCCTGATGGCCTTCGACGCCGAGATCATGGGCACCTGGGGCTGCCTGCCCGAATACTATCCGCAGGTGCTGGAAATGGTGCTCACCGGCAAGGTGCAGCTCGAACCCTTTGTGCAGACCCGGCCGATGAGCACGATCCGGGAGACGTTCGAGGAGGCGCACCACAAGCCCCCCGAGAAACGGATCGTGCTGGTGCCTGATTAGTGCCTTAGAAAAAAATCTGCATCAGCAGATTTTTTTCGTCAAGGCACTTATCCCGCTCCGCGGGATTATAACAGGCCAGGCAAAGATTCGTTAATCTGGAAGACGGGTCAGGCAAACATTCGTTAACTGTAACACAGGCCAGGCAAAAATTCGTTAGTCAGGAAGACGGGTCAGGCAAACATTTGTTAACTGTAACACAGGCCAGGCAAAAATTCGTTAATCAGGAAGACGGGTCAGGCAAGTATCCGTTTAATGGAAGACGGGCAAGGCAAGTATTCGTTTTATCTATCAGGGAAATCCTGGCCTTCGGGGCCAAGTCAGAGCCGATAGGCTCTGCCGTGCTTCCGGTAAGCCCCCCTGCGGGGGCAGCAAGCCAAAAGTCGGCCCCTCTATGGTCGGGTATTTACGAAAATCAAGCCACGCGCAATAAGCAGGAGGAAAGATATGGCTTTGGAATGGATGCCCAGAGACAATGAGCAGAAAGATCACAACCTGCACCGCAGTCCATACTGGGGCGGCGACGACGGCGCACCCAACGTGGTATTCGAGAAACGGCCGCTGACGGACGACAACGGCAAGGTCGTCGAGGGGCTCTACACGGCCTGGATCCGCCTCAACAATCCGGGGCAGTACAATTCCTACACCACCGACATGGTCAAAGGGGTGATCGCGGGCTTCGACAACGCCTCCAACGACCGCAGCGTGGTGGCGGTGGTGTTCACCGGCACCGGCCCCTACTCCTTCTGCACGGGCGGGAACACCAAAGAGTACAGCGAGTACTACAGCCTGCGCTGCGATGAATACGGGCAGTACATGGATCTGTTCAACCGCATGGTCGATTCGATCCTGCTGTGCAAAAAGCCCACCATCTGCCGCGTGAACGGCATGCGGGTGGCGGGCGGGCAGGAGATCGGCATGGCCTGCGACCTGGCCGTCTCTTCCGATCTGGCCATCTACGGGCAGGCCGGCCCCAAGCACGGCTCCGCACCCGACGGCGGGTCCACCGACTTTCTGCCCTGGTTCCTATCCATGGAAGATGCCATGTGGAACTGCGTGAGCTGCGAAATGTGGTCGGCCTACAAGATGAAAATGAAGGGCCTGATCAGCAAATGCGTACCGGTGCTCAAGATCGACGGAAAGTGGGTGCGCAATCCGCTGATCGTCACGGATCGCTATGTCGATGACGGCGAGATCGTCTACGGCGAGTATAAGACCGGGGAAGCCCTCGCCGCGGGCCGCGCCCTGCTCAAGCAGCATCAGGCCGCCGCCGATTTTACGCTGCTGGATGCCGAAGTGGATAAAGTCATCCGCAAAATGGCCTATCTGTTCCCCGGCTGCCTGATCAAATCGATCGACGGCATCCGCCAGAAGAAAAAATACTTCTGGGACCTGATGAAGAACGCCAACCGCCACTGGCTGGCGGCCAACATGAGCGGCGAGGCCTTCCTCGGATTCGGCGCTTTCAACACCAAGAAGATCACCGGGCAGGACACCATCGACTTCCTCAAGTTCCGGCAGAACATCGCAGAAGGCCGGACGTGGGACAAGGAGATGTTTGCCGAAGTTTTGGGTAAACCGAAAGGATGACGCGTTCGTAAAAAGCCTCAAACCGACGGCGCCGTAAAAAGTTCAAGATCGAGGCGCCGCGAATCCCGTGTTCCGAGGCGCATTGACAGTACGCCGCAGGGACAACGGGATGAAGCGCAACGCAGTGGAATTTTTAACGGCGACGTCAAGGATGATGACCGTGCCGGCGGTTAAACCGGCGGGGAGGGCGAATGGGCAAAGTCGGTATTATCGGGGTAGGCCAGAGTACATTTGTGCGAACCTATCCGGGTTCCATCCGCGAGTTGGTGTTCGAGGGCTTCCGGGAAGCGATGGCGGATGCGCAGATATCGGCCGGTCAAATCGAGGCCACGGTTGTATGTTCCGCTCCGGAATACGATAAACAGCGCTCGCCGGCGGGCGTGATCGCCGAATATCTGGGGCTCAATCCGCAGCCCACCTTCTACGCGGAGACCTTGTGCTCTTCGAGCAGCACCGGGCTGAAGCTGGCCTATGCGCTGGTCCAGTCGGGACTCCACCAGGTGGTCATGGTAATCGGGTTCCAGATCATGTCGCAGCTCAGCTCCGAAGAATCCCAGGAGCGCATGGGGCGCGGCGCCGACATCCAGTGGGAGTCGCCGTTCGGCACCATGATGCCGGCCTATTACGCCATGCACGCCCAGGCCCACATGGCCACCTACGGCACGACGCCGGAAGACCTGGCGCTGATCCGGGTCAAGGCGGCCACCTACGGCCAGCTCAACGAGAAGGCGGTCTATCGCAAAGCGGTTTCGGCCGAACAGTTCACCGATCCCGAGCACATCTTCAGCCAGCCGGTGGCCACGCCGCTGCGCACCGGCGACTGCTGCGCCAATGCCGACGGCTGTTCGTGCATCATCGTGGCCAGCGAGGAGAGAGCCCGCGCGCTGTGCAAAAAACCGGTCTGGATTCTGGGGCTGGGAGCCGCCTCGGCGCCGGTGAACATGGCGGGACGAACCCGGCTGACAGGCCTCGATGCGGCCGCGGCCGCCGCCCGACAGGCCTATGCCATGGCCGGCATCGGCCCCGCGCAGGTGGATGTGGCCGAAGTTCACGACTGTTTCACCATCGCCGAATTGATGGCCTACGAAGATCTGGGGTTTGCCAAGCCGGGCGAGGGACGGGAACTGATTCGCAGCAAGCAGACCTACAAGGAAGGGCGCATTCCGGTTAACGTGGACGGCGGCCTGTTGTCCAAGGGACACCCCATCGGCGCGACCGGCGGCTCCCAGATCCGCACCATCGTGTTGCAGCTGCGCGGGGAAGCCGGCGCCATCCAGGTCAAGGAGCCGGTCATCGGCCTCGTTCACAACATCGGCGGCGTCGGCCTGTACGGCAACGTCGCCATTCTGGGAAGGGAGTAACCATGGCCAAGCAGGAACTCGATTCGCGGTTCGCCAAATTCGGGACGGTGAGTTTCGCCGCCGTGACCCAGGTCAACGATTTTATCGGCCATCTGGAGCAGGGCCGCATCATGGGAACCCGCTGCGTCGACTGCGGCCGCCGTTTCTTTCCGCCCCGGGCCCATTGCGCCGAGTCCCTTTCCAGCAACATGGAGTGGTTCGAGGTGACCGGGCCCGGAACGCTGATGGGCTTTTCGGGTTTGAAGTACGCTCCCGCGGGATTCAAAGAGGATCTGCCCTATACGATCGCGCTGGTGGACTGGGGCGATTTCCGGGTTTTCGGCCGCATCGATCCGGATATTCCTCCGGAACAACTTGTGGTGGGCATGGCGCTCAAGGCCGTACCGGGCAAAACCGCCAACGGCCGTCTCACCTACGTTTTTCAGAAGGCATAGCGCAGCGCCCCGGCCGACGATTGCCGCACTGCATTCAGTCCGGCACGGCAGGCGTTGAAATTTCGCTTGACAGCAGGGGAGCGTTTTTTTAACTATAAAGTAGCTATAAAATGATTGCATTGTAATTCGTATAAGAGGTCGCAATGAGGTATGCCGAAACAGGATATAACCTGGAGATCGATTTGACGCGGGGCAGCATCGATCGGGTGCAGACCGACCCCCGGTTGACGGAGCTTTATCTCGGAGGATTGGGGACCAACGCCAAGCTTCTGTGGGACCGCGTGCCGCCCGAAGTCGAACCCTTTTCCGCGGACAATCTGCTCATCTTCAGCGCGGGCCTGCTGTGCGGCACGCCTGCGGTGGGCTGCAACCGCACCATCGTTTCCACCATCTCCCCGCAGACCTTGTACATGGCCTATTCGATGATGGGCGGCTTCTGGGCGCCGGAGCTGAAACATGCCGGCTATGACAAGGTGATCCTGCGCGGCAAATCGCCGAAGCTGGTCTACATTTGGATTCACAACGACAAGGTGGAAATCCGCGATGCCGCGCATCTGCACGGCAAGGGCGCCATCGAGACCGGTGAGATCCTCCGTCGGGAGTTGAACGAGCCCAACGCCCAGGTCGCGGCCATCGGCCTGGCCGGCGAAAACAGGGTGTTTTTCGCCTCCATCGAACAGGGCCGCTCCAGCGCCAGCCGCATGGGGATCGGGGCGGTGATGGGCGACAAAGGGGTCAAAGCGATCGCCGTGCGCGGAACGCGGGATGTCCATGTGGCCCGGCCGGCGGAGTACATGCAACTGTGCAACGAAGTGCTGGAATACATCAAGTTCCGCGAAAAAAACCCGATCCCGGGCGTGATGCCGATTCTCGCCGGGCTGGGGTCGCCCCAGGAAATGAAAGTGCACGACGAGAAGTGGCACACCGAGAACTTCATGTGGGGCAATTCGCGCGTGCGCCGCAAGGATTTCTGGAACGAAGAAGTGGCCCGGGAGTGGACCCACACGCTGGAGAGTTCGCGCAGCCGGCTGATCAGCTGCTACAATTGCCCGATGAAATGCGGAGCGACGCTCTCGCTGCCCGGTTTGCCCACCTACATGATGAAGTGCTTTTCGAAATTGACGTATACCATGGCCGCGTTCTCGAATCTCGAATTCGGCTTGCGCATCGCCCAGAGGGCTACGGAATACGGCGTGGACGGCTACTCGACCCCGCAGGTCATGGCCTTCGCCCTCGAACTGCTTGAAAACGGCATCCTCAAAGACAGCGATTTTCCGGGCCTGCCGTCCGGCAGCGAAGATCGGTTCTACTATCTGCTGGATAAAATCGTGCGGCGCGAAGGCATCGGGGATCTCCTGGCCGATGGTACCTACTGGGCCGCCAAAGCGATCGGCGGCGGTGCGGAAGCATTCGCCCACAACACAATCAAGAAGCACGAGCAGCTGCCGCTCAAGCTCTCGATGCTGAACCCGATCTACTTCCTGATGTATGCCACCGGAGAGAAGATCAACATCACCCAGATCGAGGGGCAGTTTCCGCAGGCACCGTTTCCGGACCGGGCGCAAAGAGAGGACTTTGTCAAGGATTGGATCCAGGTGCCCAATGACAAGTTCAAGCAGTATTTCCTCGACTGGGAGCCGCGCGGCGAAAAATCGATCCCCTATTATCCGACGCCCGCAATGTGCTGCGACATCGTCGACTGGCAGGAGCGCATGCACTATATCGACGACGCCCTGGGGATGTGCGCCGGGTTGTCCTCTTTCCCCCTCAAGCCGCCGTATCACATCCACAACTATCCCAAATTCATCTCGGCCGGCGCCGGCATCGACATGGACGAAGCGAAGCTGTCGCAGGCCGCCAAACGCTACCGCACCCTGGTGCGGGCGATCAACATCAGCCGCGGCATGCGCCGCAAGGATGAAAAGCCCCCGCAGAATCACTGGAAGAAAAGATTTCCGGAACTCGAGCAGGAGCTGCTGGATACCTATTACCGGTTCAAAGGCTGGAACGAGGACGGAATACCGACCCGCGAATCCCTGGATGAACTGGGATTGGGGTATGTCGGCGAAGCGTTCGTTAAACGGGGCATTTTGAAAGACGATGGCGCCGCTGCCGCCTGAATCGGTTGCGGCGCGGGCAATCATCGAAAGAGGCATGATCGACGTGAATGACACTAAGAAGAAGATCGTAAAGACCATCAAAATCGATGCGGACAAGTGCAACGGCTGCCGGGCCTGCGAGGTCATCTGCTCGGCCTATCATGCCACGCCCAAGTACAGCACCAACAATCCGGCCCGCTCCCGCATCCGGGTGATCCGCGACCCGCTCAAGGATATCTATATCCCGGTCTATGCAGGTGAATATACCGCCGCCGAATGCAACAGCCGGGACAAATACATCATCGACGGCAAAACCTACGACGAGTGCGCATTCTGCAGAGCCTCCTGTCCCTCCCGGGATATCTTCAAGGAGCCCGATTCGGGCCTGCCGCTGAAGTGTGATGGCTGCGAAGGCGACCCTACGCTCAGCGAACCCTTGTGCGTTCAGTGGTGCATCACCGACGCCCTGACTTACGAAGAACGCGAAGAGGCGGCCGCCGAAGAAGCAGGCGGCAGCGAGCTGGATGCGGGCCTGGAATCGCTTGCGGACAAGTTCGGCCTGGACAAGCTGGCCGAAGCGCTCGCCCGCATGGCGCAGGACAAGAAGAATATCCAAAAGGCGCATACAGAGGATTGAGCATACGGTGGATACGGTTGGCGACTTCAAAGAGATTGTGGATCTGATCAAGGCCAAGGGGGGCGAGGCGTTCAAACACTGCTTCCAGTGCGGGCTGTGCGATACGCTTTGCCCATGGAACCGCGTGAAACCGTTCAGCATGCGTAAAATCGTGCGTGAAGCCACTTTCGGATTGACCGATCTCGAAAGCGAAGGCATCTGGCGCTGCACCACCTGCGGCCGCTGCCCTCAGCGCTGCCCGCGGGATGTCCGGCAGATCGAATCCGGCGTCGCCCTGCGCAGGATCGCCACCGAGTACGGCGTCTTTCCCGAATCGGTCAAGCCGCTGCGCAGCATCGCCGCAAGTCTGGTCGGCGAAGGCAACCCCTTGAACGAGGCGCGCCGCAACCGCGCCGACTGGGCCCAGGGCCTGGGCGTCGAAACATTCAGCGAGGAGATGGAGATTCTCTATTTCCCGGGCTGCTATCTCAGTTACGACCCCCGGCTGATCAAGGTGGCCCGGGCGACGGCTGGCATTTTGAAATCGGCCGGAGTCGGTTTCGGCATCCTCGGCGAAAAAGAAAACTGCTGCGGCGAGAGCATCCGCAAAACCGGCGACGAGGAGCTGTTCAAGCGCCTGGCCAAAGAAAACATCAAGACGTTCATCGACCACGGCGTGAAACGCATCCTGGTCTCGTCGCCGCATTGCTATCACACGTTCAAGAACGAGTATCCGGAATTCAGGGTGAACTTCGAGGTGGTCCATATTTCCGAGTTCCTGATCGAACTGCTCCGCCAGGGAAGGCTTACGCCGAACAAACCGTATCCCAGACGCGTGACCTATCACGACCCCTGCTACCTGGGGCGCCACAACGGGGTGTACGATGCGCCGCGGGAGGCCCTCCGCACGGTGCCGGAGCTGAAACTGCTGGAGATGGCCGAGTCGCATGTAGACAGCCTGTGCTGCGGCGGCGGAGGGGGGCGGATCTGGATGGAGACCCCAAAGGGCGAACGCTTCTCCGATATCCGGCTGGCGCAGGCGGCAGCATCGGGCGCGGAAGTGCTGGCGACCACCTGTCCCTACTGCATCGCCAATTTCGAAGACAGCCGGTTGACCATGAATCTGGCGGATAAAATAGAAGTCAAAGACATTACCGAAATCATCGGCGCGGCATTGTAGCATGCGGCAAGGCCGCCGCCGCAAACGGCACGAGGATCGCTCGAGATGACGTACAACCCCGACCTGGTTTCTCCCTGCGGACTCTATTGCGGCGTGTGCGCCATTTTGATCGCCCACCGGGACGGCAACCAGAAGTTCAAGGAGCGCCTGGCCGATCTGTACAAGGGCAGGGTGGCCGGCAAGGGCGTACTTCCGAACAGCGAAAATCTCAGCGCCCGGGATATCCACTGCAAGGGCTGCCTGTCGGACGATCTTTTTTTGCACTGCCGGCAGTGCGCCATCCGGGACTGCACGCGCGCCAAGGGCTACAGCGGGTGCCATGAGTGCGCCGAATTTCCCTGCCGGCATATCGAAGAATTTCCTATGACGGTGGGCAAAAAAGTGATCCTGCGGGCCATTCCGCACATCCGCGAAGTGGGTGTCGCCCGATGGATCGAAGATGAAGAAGCGCGTTACATCTGCCCGCAGTGCGGCCATCGCGTTTTTCGCGGGGCAGTGAGATGCAATACGTGCAAGGCCGAACTGGATCTTGATTAGTCGTTTTACGCCGGTCCGGACAAGGACCGTACGATTAACCCGCGGCCCGGCAGTCGGACGAAGTGATGCCGTCTGCCGGCCGGCGGATCGAAGAGGATGATCACCGTGCAAGAAGAATACATCCGACAACTTTGCAGGGGTTTCGCCGATGCCGATTTCGGTGACGTGATGGTGGTGGGCGGCGGCATCAGCGGCATTCAGGCCTCGCTCGACCTGGCCAACGCCGGCTACAAAGTTTATCTGGTCGAAAAGTCGCCGGCCATCGGCGGGCACATGGCACAGCTCGACAAGACCTTCCCGACCAACGACTGTTCGATGTGAATTCTTTCACCTAAACTGGTCGAGGTCGGCCGGCATTCAAACATCGAAGTACTGACGTATACCCAAGTCGAAACGGTAGAGGGAAAGGCCGGCGATTTCGACATCACCCTGACCCGCAAACCGCGCTATATCATCGAAGACAAATGCACGGGCTGCACCACGTGCGTCGATTACTGCCCGGTTCAGTACCCGGATCCCTTCAACCAGGAGATCTCCCAGAACAAGGCGGTCCACATCTATTACGCCCAGGCCATACCGCTGGTGGCCTATATCGATGAAAGCTGCCTTTACCTTAAAGAAAAAAAGTGCCGCATCTGCGAAGGGGTCTGCAAGAACAAGGCGATCGACCTGCAGCAGAAGCCGGAAAAAATCAGGGTCAAAGTGGGCGCCGTCATCCTGTCGGTCGGGCTTGCACCCTACGATCCCGCTGTAACCGGTGAATACGGCTACGGAACGCTTCCCAACGTGGTCACCAGCCTGGATTACGAACGGCTGCTGTGCGCCACCGGACCCTACGAGGGCGAAATCCTGCGCACATCGGACAAGCGCCATCCGCACAGAGTCGCCTGGATTCAGTGCGTCGGTTCGCGCCGCGTGACCCCGGGCAGCAACAGCTACTGTTCCTCGGTGTGCTGCACCTACACCCAGAAGCAGGTCCTGCTGACCAAGGATCACGACCCGGGCGCGGAGCTGACGGTGTTCCACAACGACATCCGCTCGCACGGCAAAGGTTTCGAGCGCTATTTCCACAAAGCGGCCGAAATGCCCGGCGTGCGGTTCATCCGCAGCTACGCCGCCATCGCCGGGGAGACGGCGGAAGGTCACAATGTCATCGTCCGGTATGCCACGGAGGAAGAGGGCGTCAAGGAAGAAGAATTCGATATGGTGGTTTTGTCGATCGGTTTGAATCCGCCCGCCGGGTATGCCGATCTGGCCGCCACATTCGGGATCGAACTGGATGGACATGGGTTCAGCAGGTCTGCGGCGTTCAATGCCGCGGCCACCTCGCGGCCCGGTATTTTCGTCAGCGGCGCTTTTCAGGGACCGATCGATATCCCCGAATCGGTTTACGGCGCCAGCGCCGCAGGCTCGAAATGCGGAGAACTGCTCGACTATCGGCGAAACAAACTTTCCCGCGAAAGAATATTCCCGCCGGAGCGCGATGTCGCCGGCGAAGCGCCCCGGGTCGGTGTATTCGTGTGCCACTGCGGCGCGAATATCGGCCGGGTGGTCGATGTGCCGGCCTGCGTGGATTATGCCCTGACCCTTCCCGATGTCGTGCATGCCCAGGAGCAGCTCTTCTCCTGCGCCACCAATTCGGCCCAGCAGATAACGGACATGATCACAGAAAAAGGCCTGAACCGCGTGGTGGTGGCGGCATGTTCGCCCAGGACCCTGGAGCCTTTGTTCTGGGACACGGTGCGCCAGGGCGGGCTGAACCCGTATTACTTCGATATGGCCAATATCCGGGAGCACAATTCGTGGGTGCACTCAAAGGAAAGCGAAGCCGCCACCCGCAAGGCCAAGGACATCATCCGCATGTCGGTGGCCCGTGCCCGGAACCTGGCGCCGCTCCTGGAAATCGAACTGCCCGTGAACAAAACGGCCCTGGTGGTGGGCGGCGGCATCGCCGGGATGACCTGCGCCCGTTCACTGGCCCAGCAAGGCCACGAGGTTTACCTGGTCGAAAAGGAGGCCGAACTGGGCGGCATGGCCAGGAGGCTGCATTACACGCTGGACGGAATGGAGGTCCAGCAGTTCCTGGGCGATCTGGTGCGCGAAGTATACCGCAACCCCTTGATTCACGTGCTGACCGAAGCCGTTATTACGGAGGCGGGCGGATATGTCGGAAATTTCGTGACCCGCGTTTCTTCGGAAAGAGGGGAGAGCGAGATCCAGCACGGCGCCACGGTGATCGCCGTGGGCGCGGATGAATACAAGCCGGCCGAGTACCTGTACGGGCAGAACGAACGGGTCGTCACGCAGCTTGAATTGGAGCAGCGAATCGCCGCCAAAGATCCGGCGCTGAGCGAAGCCCGGCGCATCGCCATGATCCAGTGCGTGGGCTGCCGGCAGACGGAGCGCGAGTACTGCGCCCGCGTGTGCTGCAGCCATGCGGTCAAGAACGCGCTCAAAATGAAGGACCTCAACCCGGAAGTGGAGATATACATCCTCTTCCGGGATATGCGAACCTATGGCGCCATGGAGGATTACTACCGCGAGGCATCCGCAAAAGAGGTGCGCTTCATCCGCTATAATCCGGAAGATAAACCCACGGTAGAGGCGGCCGAGATAGAAGGGCGCGCGGTGGTCGTGGTTTCGGCGAACGATCCGATTCTCGGTATGCCGCTGGCGATCGACGCCGATCTGCTGGTTTTGTCCGCCGGCGTGGTCCCACCGGCCACGAACCGGGAAATCGCCCAAATGTTCAAGGTCGCCCTGGGGCCGGATCTTTTCTTCCAGGAAGCGCATGTCAAGCTGCGACCGGTCGAGTTCGCCACCGATGGCGTTTATCTTTGCGGCATGGCCCACTATCCCAAGCACATCGGCGAAGCGGTGTCCCAGGCGCAGGGCGCGGCGGGCCGCGCGATAGCGCTCCTGGCGCACGACAGCGTCAAGGTCTCGGGCGCGGTCTGCGAAGTGACCGATAAGAAATGCATGGCCTGCGGGGCCTGCATTTCCGTCTGCACTTACGGCGCCATTGAAATGCGCAAAACGCGCCAGGGGGTGAAGGCCGTGGTCAATCCGGTCCTCTGCAAGGGCGACGGCCTGTGCAATGCCGTTTGCCCGACGCATGCGATTTCGCTCAAGCACTTCTCGGACGAATTGCTGCTGAGTCAGATCGATGCGGCGCTTGCTTGAGATTGAGATGGGCAGTGATGAAAATTTTCAATACACCGAGCGCAACGTGGGTCGAAGACCGGCTTGCGTGTGCTCTGTGGCGATCCCGATAAGGTGAGATCAATGGGAGCAAATTTTACGTTTACGCCGAAGTTGCTGGGCTTTGTCTGCCACTGGTGAGCGTACGGCGCTGCGGACATGGCTGGAGTTTCCAGACAACAATATGCAACGGAAATCAGGCTGATCCGGGTCATGTGTTCCGGAAGGATCGATCTTGCGTTCGCTCTCAAGGCCTTTGCCGCAGGGATGGACGGCGTGTTCATCGGCGCCTGCCGCCTCAACGAATGCAATTACATCACCCACGGGAACTACCATGCCCTGAATATGGCGCATCTCTGCAAAAAGATCATGGCGCGGGCCGGGCTCAATCCGGAGCGGCTGCGGATCGCCTTCATGTCTTCGGCCGACGGCGGCCTGTTTACCGAAGTGATGAACGAGTTCAGCCGTCAGATAAAGGAACTCGGGCCGGTCGGCAGCGGCGGCGAAGCAGCGCCCGAAGAAATTGGGCCTCGGATCGAAGAAGCAATAAAACTCGTTCCCTACATCAAGATCACCCAGCGGGACAAGCTTGCGCAACGCATCGGCGACCCGGCGAAGCTGGAGGCCTTGTACACCCCGGAAGAAATCGAAAAGCTTTTCAGCGAAACCGTATCCTATTACATCGATCCGCAAAAATGCCAGGCCTGCATGATCTGTGCTCGCAAGTGCCCGGTCGAGGCCATCGACGGCGGCAAGCAGCGGATCCACGTCATCGACCAGCAGAAATGCATCAAATGCGGCACCTGCTTCGAAGCATGCCCGGAGCGCTTCGGCGCGGTGACCCGAATTACTGGTGAGCCCGTGCCGGCTCCGCCGCCTGAAGAAAACAGGGGCGTTGTTCTGGCCGCAAAAGGGGCTTGAGGCAATTTATAACGATTCGGCGACGGCCGAGGAGAGATGAAGAGACCCCGGCAAGTCAACAGCTCCGATCCTGAAAAGATTTTGGGTCTTTACTGCAGTCCGCCGGGTTGATAGGCGCACTCGTAGGACCAGGCACCGATCTCGGTGGCCCCGGCATGATCGTACACCATGGCGTTCCATGCCTTCTGCATGCGATCCTTGGTACCCGGGATGCACACCCCGGGCTCTCCCGCGCAGGTGATCCGGCGGATGCCCAACTCGGCCGGGTCGATATTCATCTTGCTCCTGGCTGTTTCGGCCATGCCCAGAACATAGGTCGGCGTGGCCATCATCGCCGTCGCCTGCAGCTCGCGGATTTTGAGGATCCGCGCTTGAGTGTCCAGGACGCCGCCGGGGACCACCTCGCAGCCGATTTTTTCCGCGGCATAATGGCCGGCCCAGAACGCCACGAATACATTGTAGCCGAAAGGAATGAAGACCCGGTCCGCCGGCCGGTACCCCTGGGCCCACAGGATGAACGACCAGCATTCGGACCACCACTCCCAGTCCTGCCAGGTGTCCGCCTGGTAGACTGCCTGGCCGGTGGTGCCGCTCGTCTGCCGGAAGGTGTAGACTTCTTCCACGGGACGCACAAGGCGTCGCCGTATGGAAACGAATCTTTGCGCTGTACATCGCGCATCATCGATTTCTCGACCTTGGGCACATGGCGGATATCCGCATGACTGCGGATGTCTTCGGGACGGATGCCGGCCTTATCGTAAAGGGATCGATGAACCTAATCGAGTTGTCACTCTTCAATGGTCGAATCGATATAGTTTATGTCTCCGGCTAAAACAAAGATGCCCGGCACGGTTTCGAAACCCAGACTGGGATTGCCTTTGAGGTACGAGTTGTCGATGGTCAACGTGCCGGTCCGGTCGTTGCTGACGAAGAAGATGGCGCCCCCGCCCTCGTTGGCCGTGTTGGCGGTCAGCCGGCTGCCGAATACGTTTAAAGTAAATGCATTTCCGTCATTGTAGATCGCGCCCCCGCTGCCGCCTCCGGGGGTGCCGGGTTGCGCCGGGTTGGCCCCGTTGCCGATTGCCCGGTTGTGACTCATCAGCGAGTTGATCACGGTGAATGAAACGCCGATACTGCTGAGCGCCCCGCCGTTGGAGCCGATGTTGCCGAGATCCTCGCGGCCCCCGAAGGTACTGTGCACGACGTAAACCGGCTGATTCTCGTATTGGCTCAGCACGCGCACGGCCGCACCGCCAACATCCGGCCCGCTGGGGTCGCAGGCATTGTTGAAGAAGCGGCAATTGTAGATTTTGAAGCGGCCGCCGCGCACGAAGATCGCGCCGCCGCCGCCGTCCATAATTTCGCCAGTCGCATTGCCGTCGATGAAGGTGAGGTTTTGCACGGTGAGATGCGGAAGATCCTGGTTCTGGCAATGCGAGGTGGTCCAGACCTGATCCGGATCGCAGGTGTTCATATAGAGAATCCGGACCTCGCCGCCGCCGCTCAGGGTCACCTTGCCGCCGCCGTCGATGACGATCTCGGGGAGCTGCGTGTCATTGAAAACCTTGGCGGTTTCGCCTATGGTGATGATGACCGGATCCTCACCGCAATTGAAGGTGATCACACCCCCGCGGGCCACGGCCTGGCGGAACGCCTCACCCGTGCAGCTCTCGGGCGTGCCGCTGCCTACCACCGTGTCGGGCTGCGAACTGTCCGCCAGTCCGGCCTCGATCGGCACCGCATATCGGCCGTCCGGGTTGCCTGCCTCCGGCCAGCCATCATTAAAGGGGGCGACGGCCGTACTGTCGGTGATACCGCCACTCCCGCCGTCATCGTTGCTTCCACCGCCACTTCCGCCGCAGCCCAAGACCAATGCGAGCCAAAACACGACAACCGCTGAAAACCTCACCGCCTTCATGCTTCTCTCTTTCTCCCCCAGCTGACAGCTGTTTCACTTATATCTCAACTTTCGGGATCGGTTTAAGCGATCGCCAATTTGTTCTTTGACAAGCCAACACACTGTAACGCGGTATTCATGATTGCATCGAAGAAGGCCGCCGCCGTCTTTTCGCAGAAGGTACCAAACTGCTTCAATCGATCGGCCGCCAGCGTCAGAATGGCCAGCTACATCTTTAAATTTGAAAAAACAGGTGATGCAACAATTACTTCGCAACCAAACCACTTATGCGCCTTTGAGGAGGCTGGCCTGCTATTGCTGCCTATGCCCGTTCCGGGCTCAACGGAAATCGTCAACCAGACCCTGCTCCAGTCGCTTTGAGGTCGTGGCTACCCTGGTAGAAAACAACAAGACAATATTCAGCATACTGAAACCCCCGTATCGCAACTGGATAGTATCGATACTTGCACGTTTTACTTGCAATATCCACAGTTATCATGTTGAACATCCAAGCAGGCAGCGCCGGGATGGTTGAGCCGTCGGGAAAACAATTCATTCTGGTAAATCCAACGCCCGAATCAGCACCGTCCCAGCGGCTCGACCACAAATGACACGGCACTGCTGAGGGCTCACCGGCGCAAGTTCCGGCCGGATCAGGGGTCTCGATCCGCAGTGTCCGGTGACTGAACCGTCCCGGCAGCAACCCACCGGCCGGGCGGCAATAGAGTCGCCCGGCGGTTGACCCCACGCAGATGAACCGTGAGCAGCGGTTTCGCATGCGAATAGGCAATCCTGACCCGAACGGACAATATGCGAAAAACATCTTCAAAAGACAAGATCCCGGGCTACAAAGCACCGGCCATCCAGAAGACATTTCACCTCCTGCGGACCGTGGCGGAGTCGCGCGAACCGCTGAGCCTCACGGATCTTGCCCTTCGACTGGGATACAGTAAAAGCACGACCCATGGAATGGTTCATGCCCTGCTGCGGGAGGGCGCGCTGGTCCAGGGACCGGACGGACACAAGCTCTTTCTGGGAGCGACCATCGTCGATCTGGCCTTTTCGGGCTGGAACTACATTAAAATCGCCAAGTCGGTGCAGCCGCTCATCGACGCGCTGCGGGATCAAGTCCAGGAGACGATCGTTCTGGGGGCGCTGATCAGCAAACACATCCTGATCATGGCCGCCGCCGAAGCCACGGATGCCTTCAGGATTTCCGCCTCCCCGGGAACGATTCTGCCGCTTTTCGCCGGTGCAGCAGGGAAAGTGTTGCACGCCGCGAAAAGCGATCAGGAGGTGATCTCCTTGATGCGCGAAAAAGGTCTTCCCCGATACACCTCTCGTTCCATTGTGGATGAAGCCCGGTACCTGGCCGAGCTGGAACAGGTGCGTGCCGTCGGATACTCCGTCGATCAGGAAGAGTACCTGGCCGGTGTCAGTGCGGTAGCCGTGGCACTGCAGAATTTGATCGGCCCGCCCATGGCCGTCTGGGCGGTGGGAATGTCCAGCAGCATGATACCGCAGAAGACCGAAAAGTCGATCGCGGTCTTGACCGGCGCAGTGCAAATGCTGCGCAGCAGGCTGGACGACCACGCCGGCTGACAAAAGATTTCACTTCTGGAGAAGAACTGTGGGAAGGATAGTGGTGCCCTGTGGGATTACGGGCTATCCGCACCAATGGGTGTTCAGCCGCCAAAATTCGGATTGATGAACTCGAGGCGGTCGCCGCTTCGGATAATGGTGTCGGCATATACCCGCGGGTAGACAAAACGGCCGTTCAACTCCACGATCAGATGGGGATCGGTTTCTCCGAAATGCCGGATGAGCGTCTCCAGGCTGCTGTCTCTGGGCACCCGTTCGGGCGCATCGTTCAGGATGATGTCGATGTGTTCCGCTGGCTGCATGCTTTCAAAGGCCGATAAACGGGGGCAATGCGCTTCATGAACGGTTTGGCGAACAGACGGGACAGTCCGGGTCGGGAAGGACCACCGTTTGTTTGAACCGCATGCCGCGTCCCTGAAAATGGGTCAGTCCACCTGCAAGATCGGCGTCGTTGCCTGTCAGTATCTTCAAGGCTTCCATGCTCTGCAGGCAGGCGATCAGGCCTGCGGCCGGGCCGAGTACGCCGATCGCTCCGGTCGGAGCATTGTCTCCGGTCGGGAAAATACATTCCAGGCAGGCCGATCGGCCCGGAATAAACGTGGCCGCCATGCCATCGAAACCGCCGACGGCCCCGAAGATAAAGGGAATGCCGTGGGCCCAGGCTGCACGGTTCAGCACCCGCCGGGTCTCGAGGTTGTCGGTGCCGTCGACGATCAGGTCGCAGCCGCGGACCAGGGTGTCGACCGAGTCGTCATCGATGCTTACGGCGAGCGCCTCGATACGGCACAAGGGGTTCAAGGCGCTTAATTTGGAGTGGGCCGATTCGGTCTTCAAGGCGCCCACATCGCTGCTGAAATGCAGGATCTGGCGGTTCAGGTTGTGCAGCGCGACCCGATCCGGATCCGCTACCTTCAGGCAGCCGACGCCGGCGGACGCCAGGTAGTATGCCGTGATGGAGCCCAGGCCGCCCAGTCCGGCGATGAATACCTGCGCCTGGCGGATGCGCATCTGCCCGTGCTCGCCGATTTCCGGCATCATCAACTGGCGACTGTAGCGCTCCTTCTCCTCTGCGGTCAGAATCGGCGGCATATGGGCTTCCTGGCGCTCGATCCAGGATCAGCGCTCGTGTTCCTTTTTGCGCTGCAGCGCCTCGTACACCCGCTGCGGCGTCAGGGGGAGTTCGTCGAAGCGAACGCCCGTGGCATCGTAAACGGCATTCAGGATGGCCGGCATGGTGGGCATGATGGCGCCTTCGCCCACCTCCTTGGCTCCGAACGGGCCGTTGGGTTCATCGGTCTCCACGATGATGGCTTCCACCGGCGGCATATCCAGCGCCGTCACCATCTTGTATTCGGCCAGGTCGGCGTTGACCACATTCCCCTGGGCGTCGAACTTGACTTCTTCGTGCATGGTCTCGCCGACCCCCATGGAAACCGAGCCCTGCATCTGGCCTTCCACCGAGGTGCGATTGATCGCTTTGCCGCAGTCG
>JAEYRZ010000191.1 GCA_023435265.1 Pseudomonadota bacterium | reverse complement strand
ACCCAGGACTACATCACCGGCCGTTTCGGATGATGCCCCGTGTTCATTTTTAAAATTCCCCCTGATTCTCACTGCACGGTCCGAGAATCATCATCCCCCGGTCAGCCCCGAAACAAAAAACTAATCCCTCGCAAACCTTCTCTGAACATTCGGTTCATATTCTTCGGCAGTAAAAGGAGATCGATATACATCAAACCAAATTCTTTCAAAGGAGGCAAAATGTTAACGAAAGTCTTCTGGTCAATGGCGGCGCTCTTATTGGCCAGTTCGGCGGCGGTTGCCGCCGGGCGGGACTATATCAGCATCGTGGGTTCGTCTACGGTTTATCCGTTTGCCACGGTGGTGGCCGAGCAGTTCGGCAAGACCTCCGGATTCAAAACGCCCAAGATCGAATCCACCGGCTCGGGCGGCGGATTCAAACTCTTCTGCGATGGCGCCGGGATCGAAACGCCTGACATCACCAACGCCTCGCGGCGCATGAAAAAAAGCGAGTACGAGGCCTGCATGGAAAACGGCGTCGACGAGATCGTCGAGCTCAAAATTGGATATGACGGCATCGTCCTGGCCAATTCGAAAAAGGCGCCGGCCATGAAGGTGACCCGCAAGGCGCTCTTTCTGGCGCTGGCCAAGAATGTGCCCGATCCCAACGGTTCCGAGACCCTGGTTCCCAATCCGTACAAGACCTGGAACGATATCGATGCCGGCCTGCCGGCAGTGAAGATCGAGGTTCTGGGGCCGCCACCCACCTCCGGAACGCGCGATGCCTTCCTTGAACTGGTGATGGAGGAAGGCGCCCAGGCGTTTCCGTTCGTCGAGGCGATGAAGAAAAAAGATGAAAAGAAGCTGTTCCGGCCTGTCGCGCATACGATCCGCGAAGACGGCGCCTATATCGAGGCCGGTGAAAACGACAACCTGATCGTCCAGAAATTGGAGGCCAATCCGAATACATTCGGCATTTTCGGCTTCAGCTTCCTGGATCAGAACACCGACCGGGTTCAGGGTGCGATCGTGGAAGGCACCGCACCGACGTTCGAAAATATCGCCGCGGCACAATACCCGGTATCGCGGCCGCTTTTCTGTTACGTGAAAAAGGCGCACGTGGGGAAAGTCCCGGGGATCCAGGAATATCTCGCCGAGTTCAGCAGCGAAAAGGCCTGGGGCATGGAGGGCTATCTGGCCGACAAGGGTCTGATTCCCATGCCCGACGCCGAGCGGGCCAAGTTCGGCTCGGATGCCAGGACGCTCAAGACGATTACCGCCGCCGACCTGCAGTAAAGCGCCGGGCGCTTCGCCGGCCGCAGCCGGACGCAATCGGCGCGGCGGCCGTCGTCCATGGCCGCGCGGGCGGTCGGATTTGTCCTTCTACCGACCGGAAGGGTGGAGCGGCAGGTGGATCGTGAACCGGCTTCCCTGCCCGAGCGCGCTCTCCACGGTCACGCGGCCGCCGTGCGCCTGGGCGATGTGTTTAACGATGGCCAGACCCAGGCCCGTGCCGCCGAGTGAACGGCTGCGCGCCTTGTCCACCCGGTAAAAGCGCTCGAACAGGCGCGGCAGATGTTTGCGTTCGATCCCGATGCCGTGGTCCTGCACGCTGATTCGAACCTGCGGCCCATCCGCGCGGGCCGTGATCTCGACCGCGCGGTCGGCGTCGCTGTATTTGATGGCGTTGTCCAGGAGGTTGACTACGGCCTGCTCCAGGAGCACCGGGTCCACCGAGGCGCTGAGCGCAGCCTTGGCGGCGATCGTGATCCGGATGCGCTTCGCATCCGCCCGGTGGCGGCAGATCTGCAGCGCGTTTTCGAAGATGTCGCGCAGGTGTATGCTTTCGGTGCGTATAGGGGCCGCTTCGGCCGCGTTTTCGATGCGCGAGAGGAGCAGCAGGTCCTCGATGACCGCGTTCAGGCGGTCGACATGCCTGGCGATGATGCCCACGAAGCGCCGGGCCTCGTCCGGGTTTTCCACCTGACCGTGATGCAGCGTCTCCACAAACCCCTTGATGGCCGTCAGCGGCGTCCTGATTTCGTGGGAGACGTTGGCCACGAAGTCGCGCCGGATCTCTTCCAGCCGGCGCAGTTGCGTGACGTCGTTGAAGACGATGAGCGTACCGGACGATTCCGCTCCGGCCCCGCGCAGCGGCGTGCTCCTGATGTTCAGGATGCGCTCCCCGTTCTGCGAGACGACCATGTCCTCCTCGATGGGCGCAGGACTCTGAAGCGAGCGCGCCACGAAATTCTGGAAGGCAAGATCGCGGATCACCTCCTGCAGACTGCGGTCGCGGATCTTTTCCTGCGGGATGTTGAACCAGCGGGCGGCGGCCGGGTTGAGGCTGATCACCCGCTCCTCGCGGTCGAGGGCGATCACCCCCTCCAGCATGCTGGACAGCACGGCTTCCAGTTGGTTGCGCTGACGGACAACCGCCTGCATGCGGGCTTCGATCTGCTCGGCCATGCGGTTGACCGTATCGGCCAGTCCCGCCAGCTCCTCCGCCCCCGTGGCTTCGACCCGATGCGCCAGATCGCCCTGCGCCAGGCGCGCCGCCGCCTGCTGCAGTTCGCGGACGCTGCGGCTGTGCCGCTGGGAGATCATCAGGGTCACGCCCAAAGCCAGCAGGGCGATCAGGCTGCCGATGCCGATGAGGCGGGCGCGGACCCGGGCGAGCTCTTCCTCGACCCGCGCCAGCGGTATGGCGGCGCGGACCACTGCCGGGGAGGGGCCTCCCTGCAGCCCAAGCGCCTGGGCCACATAGATGATATCGCGCTGCATGGTGGTGCTGTAGCGCCTTGAAATGCCCGTGCCCTGCGCCAGGGCGGCGGCCACCTCGGGCCGCCCGGCATGGTTCTCCATGTTGGCCGGTGTTTCCCAGCTGTCGCCCACCACCCGGCCTGAGGAGAGAATGACCGTGAACCGCGTGCCCGAATCGGCGCCGGACCGCTTGCAGACCGCATCCACGGCGGCGGCGTCCAGTGGGTCCAGGTGGGGAAGCAGTTGGGGCTGGATCAGCCGGGCGCGACCGGAGAGCTCCGCGACCACGCCGTTGACGAGGAACGTTTCCAGCGTGTACACGAAATACCAGCCGGTCGCCAGAAGGGTTCCGAAGACGATGAGCGTATAGGATCCGAAAAGGCGCCAGACCAGCCGCGTGCGCTTCCTCATGCGCGCTCCTTGAAGCGGTAGCCGACGCCGCGGACTGTTTCGATATATTTGCCGTAGGGACCAAGTTTCTTGCGCAGCCCGACCACCTGGACATCCACGCTGCGGTCGGTGACCGGGTAATCGCTCCCGCGCACCGCGTCGACGATCTGGCTGCGCGTGAATACCCAGCCCGGCCGACGCGCCAGCACCCACAGAAGCTGAAATTCGGTGTAGGTCAGGTCCATCGGCCTACCGCCGGCGGCGACGCGGCGCCGGCCCGGATCGATTTCCAGTTCATGGATGGACAGGATCAGGTCCTTGCCGACCGGTTCCGCGGTGCTTCGGCGCAGCACGGTTTTGACCCTGGCCGACAGCACCCGCGGGCTGAACGGTTTGGTCACATAATCGTCGGCCCCGATCTCGAGACCGGCGACGATGTCCGCGTCTTCGCCCCTGGCGGTGAGCATGATGATGGGCACCGACCGTGTTTTGGGATCCATTTTCAGTGCCTTGGCCACCTCCAGTCCGTCCATGCCCGGAAGCATCAGGTCCAGGACGATCAGGTCGGAGGGGGCGCTCCGGGCCATGGAAATTGCCTCTTCGCCGGTCGTGGAAACGGCCACGCCGTAGCCTTCACGCGTCAAATGAAAACGGATCAGTTCGAGGATGTCTTCCTCGTCGTCGATCACCAGGATCGTTTCTTTGGCCATCTTCGATTCTCCTGCGAAAGCGTGCGCCGCAGACATCATTGGAACCGTAATCAGGTATGGTTAGGCGCATATTAGAACGCTTGTCCGCATTTTGGAACAGATTTGGCGATGCGCGGGCTTCGGCGCATGCCAAATTTTTTTCCAGTATGTAAAAAAGATGAAAACCTGTTTCCACAGGATTGGCGCCTTTATTGAGGCCCATTCATATCGGCTGTCCCATCGGAGGGTTATCTCGGCCATAAGAATCGGCGGCGGCCTGCCAATTGCTATACACATATTGTGCGGTCCGCAGGGGGGCGCCGGACTCCAGCGCGCCGGTATATGAATGCGCCCGGTCTCATTGGCGCGGCGCCTGAAAACCTCGTGCGGCCGCCGGGTGAAAATGGTCGATTCATGAGAGGGAAGGAGGCAACGATGTATCAGACAATCCTGGTTCCTGTGGATGGATCGAAGCGGGCCGAAGCGATTTTGAGCCATGTCGAAAAGCTGGGCAGGATTCAAGAGGCCCGGGTGGTGCTGCTGAAAGTCGAAGAGGAATTTATCTTTCTCGAGCGCGACGAAGTGATCGATGTCGCCAAGTATCGAAATGATCTCGAGAAGCGCAGACAAAATTCCGATGCCTATCTTCAGTCGCTCCGGTCCAGGCTGCGGGAGAAGGGCATCCATGCAGAGACGCGGCTGGCCTACGGAACGGTGGTCAAGGCCATATTGGCGGCCGCTGCCGGGATCAGGGCCGACCTGATCGCCATTGCATCCCACGGCATAAGTGCTTCTCCAAGAGCATCGTACGGCAGCGTGGCGGCCGGGGTGCTGCAGGGGGCCGGCATCCCGGTGCTGCTGATTCGGTCCGCGAACGATGAATGAGCCTCGGTGATTTTCATCAGGATTCATGCGGCTTCGGCCGGCGGTGCAATTTTCCAGGGTTCAGGCCTCGGGCGCCTGTCAAGGTCGGGGATCCGTGGTCGGGTGGGTGAGGCACGCCCCGCCGGTTCCGTCCCGCAGGGCCAGCAATGCGAACAGGGCTGCAATGAGGTACAGCAGGCCCGCCGCGCCGAAGGCGGCCCCAAGGCCGAACCACACGGATACGCCGACGCCCAGCATGGGGCCGATGGTCCTCCCGGCGGCGTTGATGGAATTGTCCATGCCATAGATCGATCCTTCGTCTCCGCGTGCCGTCGTGCACGCCAGCAGTGCGCTGATTCCGGGAATGATGCCGCCCAGCGCGATGCCGTAAACGATTTGCAGGGCCAGCAACTGCCAATAGCGGATCACGATGCACTGCAGCACGAAGGCAAGAAAACATCCGAGAAAGCAGACGATGAGCACGCGGCGGTGGCCGGTGCGGTCGCCCAGGCGTCCCAGGAAGACAGCGCATATGGCCGTGGCCGCCGAAGAGAGGCCGATCACCAGCCCGGTCAAACTGTTGCCGGCCTCGAACGAAGCGATCAGGGGGAGAATGAACATGGGCAGCACGGGCATGAACACCATGCGCCCCGTCGAATTCAGAAAACGCATGCAAAGGACCGCGGGGACACCGCGCGCCGACAGGACGCGGCGCCACCCACTGAAAAAACCGGACGTTTTCCTGCCGGCCGGTGCTTTTACGAATTTCTCCTCGACGCCGAAAAGAACGACGATGAACGCCAGGGCCAGCAGGGCGGCGGTGACATGGAACACCGCCCGGAAACCGAGCGCATCCGCCAGCGTGCCGCCGATCACCGGTCCCAGTCCCAGCCCCACGCCCATGCCGACCTGCAGGAGTCCCATGGCGAAACCCACCTGTCCGCGCGGCACTGTGGCCGCCACCAGCGCATTGGCTGCGCCGATCACACCGGAAACCATCCCCTGAACGGCCCGCAACGCCACCAGTTGCTCGGCCGAGTTGACGAAGGCCATCAATTCCACGAGGACGGCACCGCCCAGCATGGCCCGCTGCACCATCAACTTGCGGCCCCGCCGGTCCGAAAGCCATCCCCAGATCGGCGAGGCCAACACCATCGTGAAGGCCTGACCGGAGTAAACGAGGCCGACGCAAATCTCCACACTCAGGGAAGTCACGGTGCCCAGGGATCTTACATAGAGCGGCAGAAAGGGGAACACACATGAAAACCCGACGACCGAGATCATCTGGGCGAACACCATGATGTAAAGCGTCCGCTTCCATTTGAGCGCCCCGTCGCTTTCTACTTCCGGCGCGTTCATCCGCTCACCTCCGCGATTCCGGACGGGCAGCCGCCGCTCGGATCGCGCCAAGTCCTCTAGTAGCGAAAATTTCAACCCGGGAGGGAATCACAGGTCAAAAAACAAAGGGTTCGCAAGTTCGAAAACCTGCAAACCCTTGCTGTTTCAGGTGGTGCCGAAGGCCGGACTTGAACCGGCACGGGTTGCCCCACTACCCCCTCAAGATAGCGTGTCTACCAAGTTCCACCACTTCGGCACGGAATTCATTATTGAGGCGTCTCCTTGGATTTCTCCGGTTGAGCGTCGCTGGAGGGCTCCGGAGTCGACGAAGATTGCGGGGCCGCATCCTGGTCGGCGGCCGGAGCGTCGGCTGCCGGTGGCGCCGCCGTGCCGGTGGCGCCCGGTGCTGTGTCGCCTGTGGGTGCAGGCTCGGTGGCCTTCTGCTCGCTTGCGGCCGGCGGGGTCGAAAGAATCGACGATTCCGGGCGTTCGCTGCGGATGTAGGCCAGTGCAAGCGAGGTCAGCATGAAGATGACGGCCGCACCGGTCGTCATCTTGGTCAGGAAGGTCGAGGCGCCGGAAGTGCCGAAGAGCGTCTGACTGGCACCACCGCCGAAGGCCGCTCCCATGTCGGCGCCTTTGCCGGTTTGCAGCAGAACGATCATGATCAGGGCGATGCAGACGACGACGTGGACGATAATCACCAAAAGAGACATAAATTCTACCAATCGCGCGTGATGGCGCGCGGTTCAGGCGCCATCCAAATTCGTGTCAGCGGTTGAAGCGGACCAGTTGACTGAAAGATTGCGGATCCAGACTGGCGCCTCCAACCAGCGCACCGTCCACATCCGGCATCCCCATCAACTCCTTGACATTGGCCGGCTTGACGCTGCCGCCGTATAAAATACGCAATCCCTCTGCGAA
>JAEYRZ010000183.1 GCA_023435265.1 Pseudomonadota bacterium | reverse complement strand
CCTGCGACCCCAGCGTCCCGAACGCTGTGCTCTACCAGACTGAGCCATGTCCCGTTTTCAAAGTGTGCCTTTTAGTTTACCGCCTCCCGGTTGTCAATGGGTTTCAGCCGATCCTGCTTCAGGCCAGCGGATTTTTGAGGATGATGGTTTCCTCGCGCCCGGCTCCGACGGAGATGAGCTGGATCGGCGTTTCGGTCAGCTCTTCGATGCGCCGCAGGTAGTTACGCACGTCGCGCGGCAGGTCCTCGAAGCGGCGTATGCCCGAGATGTCCTCCTGCCAGCCGGGCAGGGTTTCGTACATCGGCTCGCATTGCGCCAGCACCTTGAGGCTGGCCGGGAAGGCCGAGACCGGCCGGCCTTTGCAGCGGTAGGCGGTGCAGATTTTGAGTTCCGGCAGGCCGCCGAGCACATCGAGCTTGGTGATCGCCAGGCCGGTGACGCCGTTGAGGCGCACGGCATTGTTCAGCAGCACGGTGTCCAGCCAGCCGCAGCGGCGCCGCCGGCCGGTGGTGGCGCCGAACTCGGCGCCCTTGGACTGCATGTATTCGCCGGTCTCGTCGAACAGCTCGGATACGAACGGGCCGGCGCCCACGCGGGTGGTGTAGGCTTTGACGATGCCGACCACGCCGTCGATGCGCACCGGGCCGAGGCCAGCGCCGCAGCAGGCGTTGCCGGCCACTGTGTTGGACGAGGTCACGAACGGGTAGGTGCCGTAGTCGATGTCGAGATGGGTGCCCTGGGCGCCCTCGAACAGCAGCGAGCGCCCTGCGCGCACGGCCGCGTCGATCTCCACCGAGATGTTGGCCACATACGGCGCCAGGCGCTTGGCATACCCGAGATACTCGGCTTTGAGCGCCTCGCCGTCCACCGGCGCGTCGTTCAGGAACTGCCGCAGGTAAAAGTTCTTTTCGGGAAGCACGGCATCGATCTTTTCGGCAAAGCTTTCGGCGTCGATCAGATCGACGAAGCGGATGCCGCGCCGGGCCACCTTGTCTTCGTAGGCCGGACCGATGCCGCGGCCCGTGGTGCCGATTTTGTTGTTGCCCTGCTTGATCTCGCGCGCCAGATCGATCTTGCGGTGGTAGGGCATGATCACGTGGGCGCGTTCACTGACCAGAAGCTTGCCGGGGCTGCAGTCGACGCCTTTCTGTTTCAGGTAATCGATCTCTTCCAGCAGCACGGCCGGGTCGACCACGACGCCGTTGCCGATCAGGCATGTTTTGCCCTGCAGAATACCCGAGGGCACGAGATGGCTGATGAACTTGTCGCCCTTGACCACCATGGTGTGGCCGGCGTTGTTGCCACCCTGGAAGCGCACCACGAGATCGCAGTGTTCCGCCAGCAGATCGACGATTTTGCCCTTGCCTTCGTCACCCCATTGGGTGCCGATGATCACGATGTTGGCCACATCACACTCCTTGCTTCACCCGCTCAGTCTTGTCCGTCCGCCTGTCGCCGGGCGCATCGCTTCGGCCTGAAAAACGCCTGCATGAGGTCCCGGCAGGCTTCCTCGCAGATGCCGGAGATCCGCTCGATGCGGTGGTTGAGCCGGACATCCGCCGCCAGGTCATACAAAGAGCCCGCCGCTCCCCATTTGGGGTCGGGGGCTCCGAAGATCACACGCGCCACACGGGCGTGAATCAGCGCGCCCATGCACATGAAACAGGGCTCGATGGTAACATAGAGCGAAGTCGATAACAAACGATAATAGCCCAGGACGGCCGCGGCCGCGCGCAGGACGTTGATCTCCGCATGCGCCGTGGGGTCGGAGCGGGCGACGGTGCGGTTGTGATCCCGCGCCAGCACTCGGCCCCGGCCGTCCACGAGGAGCGCGCCCACAGGCACCTCACCGTCACTTTGGGCGGCGCGTGCCTCCACAAGGGCGATTTGCATGTATTCTGTGTGATCGAGATCCATTCCGACGGTATGCATAGAGGAATGCGGGACGAACATCAAGGGGTTGGCAAACTGCGGCGATGCAGCCTTGCGGCGGGCGGGCCGGTTCCCGCAGGGCTCGGCAACGCTCGGTCGCGACGCCGGCCGGGCCCGGGCCCCAAGACGTGCAAATGGGGTCAAGTGGGTATTTTCCAGGTAAGGGCAACGTTATAGGTATTCTGAAGCAGAGGAAAACCTGGTGCGATTCCCGGGCATCCGCGGCGGTCGCCTTCCCTTCCAAAACCAACGCAAAGCGCGGAAAAGATGTATAAAGAATTCTACGGATTCGACAAAACGCCGTTTCACATCGTACCCGACATCGATTTTCTCTTCATGAGTCCGAAGCACAAAGAGGCACTGGCCTGCATGGAATTCGGACTGCTGCGCGATGTGGGCCTGATGCTCATCACCGGCGAAATCGGCATCGGCAAGACGACGCTGATTCAGCATCTGCTGAGCCATATCGAAGGCCAGATCAAGATCGCCTGCATCGCCAACACCAATGTCTCCGCCGACCAGCTGCTGCTTCTGATCCTGCAGGCATTCGGCGGCGCGGTCCAGTCGGACCACAAAGCGATCACCATCCAGGCGCTCGAACAGTTGCTGCATCAATTGCACGCCCGCAACCAGCGTCCCCTCCTGATTGTCGATGACGCCCAGAACCTGGCATTCGAAGCCCTGGAAGAAATCCGACTGCTTTCCAACCTTCAGAAAAACACCAGGGCACTGGTGCAAATCATACTGGTAGGCCAGCCGGAACTCAAAGCCAGGCTGGTAGCCCCCCAGTTGGCCTCGTTCGTTCAGCGCATCGGGGTCAGCTATCACCTGCGGCCGTTCACCGAACCTGAAACCCGCGCGTACATCGTCCATCGGCTCCGCAAAGTCGGCGGCCGGCCGGACATCTTCTCCCCGGGCGCCATGGATTTGATTTACCGGGTCACCGGCGGAATACCGCGGGCCGTCAACCACTTATGCGACAATGCGCTGGTGTACGGCTTCGTAGACGAATTGAAGACCATCGACGCCAAAACCATCCAGCAGGTCACGGAAGAAGTCGGCCTTTACTTCGCCGCGCCGCCGGCCGCCGGCGGAACATCAGACGGCGCGGCCGAACCGCCTGCGGCCCAGCCCCATGCCGGCACGATGCAGTCTGCACAGGCGTTGGAGGCACGCATCGCTTCGCTGGAACGTGTTCTCGGCGAATACGCCAGGGAACTGCATAATCTCCTGAAAGCCCAGTTGATCAACGATCGCCGCCGGGCGGACAAGCTGCTGACGGAGAACGCCGCCCTGCGGGCCCACTTGGAGGCAGTGCAGGGTTCGTCCGCCGGTTCGGCCAACCCGCCGGAACACAAAAAAAGCCCCGTGCGTTCCCTCAAATCGCAAAACGCCTGAGGCACGAAGCCAATAATAAAGGCGCACGGCCGTGCGGCAGTGCGCCTTCTAAAAGACTTCGGAGTGCGGGATCAGCGTTGCCTTGCGCTGCTGTAGTAGTTGTAGTAGCCTTTGTTTTCCGCGCGATGCCGGTTGAGCACGAAGCCCAGGAATTTTTCCGCCGGCATCAGGGCCAATGCTTCTTCGATTTCTTTTAACGCCGTCTTGCCCGACTCCACGACCATGACGATGCCATCGGCCAGCGTCGACAACAGTAATGCATCGGGGCCGCTGAGAACGGGCGGCGCGTCGATCAGAATATAGCGGTCGGGATAGCGTGCCTTCATTTCCTGGATCAGAGACTTCATCCTGGGCGATCCCAGGAGTTCGGCACTCTCGTTGAAGGTCCGCCCTCCGGAGATCAGGCTCATTTTATCGATTCCAGGCCAGACGATGATCTCCTTCAAAGGAACTTCGCCTGCGAGGTGGTCCGCGATTCCTTTGCTGCCTTCGATTCCCAGGTAGCGGAAGATTTTTTGCTGGCGCAGATCGCAATCCATCAGCAGTACGGTATGGTTGAAGGTCCGGGCGAAGGTCATGGCCAGGTTGATGGAGGTGAGCGTCTTGCCTTCCCCCGGGCGCGTGCTGGTGACCATGAAGGTGTTCCACCCCTTCGCC
>JAEYRZ010000153.1 GCA_023435265.1 Pseudomonadota bacterium | reverse complement strand
CCGTATAGCTGTTCAGAGAAAGAAACTTTTTTTCGGAGTCGAGCGTAAAGATGAAGTCTTCTGCGCTTTCGATCAGCGAGCGGTATTTGTCCTCGGACCGTTTCAGGGCTTCGGTTCGGCTCGAAACTTTCTTTTCAAGGTTTTTCGACCAACGCACCTCGAAGTAAATCGCCGTGCCGGCGCCCGCGGCGACAAAACCGATCATCAATACATGCAGCCAAAGCTGCCACAACTGGAGCCGCTGGATGCTGTCGGCGATCTCCGAGACAGGGGCCGCAACGGCAACCGACCAGAACTGGGGCGGCGCATCGCTGACCCGGATGGGGGTATAGGCGATCAACTTTTGTATTTCACCGGTCACGCCCCGATGCCAGACCGATGTATATTCGCCGACGCCCTCCTCGCCCCTGAGCATGCTTTCGCTCTGAATGCGGTTGATTCCGGAAAACGAGTGGCGCTTGAAATGCACGGCGCGGATTTCGAACGCATTGCTGCCGATGTAGGGCACAAAGGGATGGTAGAGAAATGTTCCGTTGCGGTCGATGATCCAGGCATAACCGCTCACGCCTGAACGGATATCCTTGATGAACGCGTTCAGAAACCACCCGATATTGATGTGGAAGAGCACGATGCGGCGCTTATCGGCGCTTGCCGGAACCGCCATTTTGAGGAGCAGTTCGGAATCCGCGACAATCGGATCGGAGATCCATTCGCCGAGATCGTCGACCCGGAAGCGCTTGTGAATCTCTTCGAAAACGGCGGGTGTGATGTCGGCGGCGGCCGTCATCTGGTAGGGCAGGTAAAACGCCTGGGAGCGTTCGCTTAAATCGATGATCTCGATCTTGCGGACACCGTTTTCCACGACCCGCTTGAGGCTTTCGCGCGTGATTTCGGGAAGCATTTCGGCCTGGCGTTCATACTGCCGAAGGGTGTGCGCGAGCAACAAAAGCTCCCGCTTGATCAGGCCCAACTCGCGTTCCACCACGCTGCGGATATTGCGGGCCACGACCAGCTGCTGCATGTTGAATTGATAGGTGAGCGCGCGGCCGATTTCCCGCCGGGTCCAGAGGCTGATCACGGTTCCGGCGGCGACCGCCGCAAGCGCGATGAAGAGCACCGTTGCGATAGTCCTGTGTTCCAGCGGTGCACGTCTGAACTGTTTCATGAATCGACCCCGAATGATGGCACGGCGCCCGATCTCCCCGCACTGCCGGTGCAAAGAGCACGCCAACCGGATCCCGAGACGTTCATCGGGCAACGGGATTCGCTGATCGCGTGCAATCCAGCGCTCCACGTGCGGGTTGGCCTGCTTATTGCTCGGTTTACACGGAGGCGGGCCGCGGCAGGCGGGAATATTGTTTTCTTCCGCATGCGGCGGTTATAATCGGGATCGCTCCATCGTCCCTGCGGCGGACCGCCGCCGAACCAGGCGGACGATGACGATACCGAGGCCGGGGTCGGCTGTAAAAGCTCCTGACAGTTCGTAAAGAAGATGCGACGCCCCGCAAGGGGCTCGAGCCCATACGCAATGCGAATACTCCGAAAACTCAAATTCTGGACCGGGAAGGCAGATGGCGGCGCGGCCGCACGCGAACAGCTGATGGCGGTGTTCCGCCGCAAGTACGCCAACTTTCAAACCTTGCTGGATTCGAATGCCCAACTGCTCAAAATCATTTCGGACATCGAGCACAAGCTTCAAGGCCACACTGTGTTCGGCCCCGCTTATATCGAAGCCCAAACCATGCGCAGCATCTTTCACGCCGCGCGGATGATCGACTGCCTGGAAAAGATGGCGGGACGCCCTTATCCGTTGCTTTACGCGGCATTGGATGAAATTCATCGCAAGATCAAACTCGAAAAGGGCGAGATCACCCGCAGCGCGGCGGCGGGCGACGACCTGCTGCTTGACTACAGCCGCATCGGGCGGGAGTCGGTCGACGCGGTGGGCGCCAAAAACGCGAACGTCGGCGAGATCATGAACCGACTGGGCATTCCCACGCCCCGGGGATTCGCGATCACCACGACCGCCTTCCGCCGCTACATCGAGGCCAACAACCTGGCCGAAATCATCATGCGCATGAAGGCCAAGGCCGATCTCATCGAAGCCGAAACCATTCTGCAAGTCAGTCAGGAGATCCGGAAACGGCTGCTTCAGGCCGAAATCCCCCCGGATCTGGCCGACGCCATCCAAAAAGCCCACGCGCGCCTTACCCGCGAGATCGGCGGCACGTCGCCGAACATCTCCATGCGCAGCAGCGCTCTGGGGGAGGACAGCGCCCTTTCCTTTGCCGGGCAGTACCTGACCGTCCTCAACGTACCGGCCGGGCGGATTCTGGAGGAATACAAAAACATCCTGGCCAGCCTTTTCACGCCGCATGCCATCAGCTACCGGCTGCACATGGCGATCACGTTCCAGGAAGCGGTCATGGCCGTGGCCTGCCAGGAGATGATCGATGCAAAAGCCAGCGGCGTGATGTACACGCGCAGCCCCATCGATCCTCTGGACGACCGGATTCTGATCAAATCGGTCTGGGGATTGGGGCCTTATGTCGTCGACGGGGTGATTTCCCCGGATGCCCATGTCTTCACCCGGCAGGCCCCACACGTTCTGGTGGAATCCGAGACTGCGGACAAGCCGGCCCGGCTGGTGGCCCTTGCGGACGGGAAGCTCGCCGAGGAAGCGGTGCCCGACCGCGAACGCCGACTGCCGTGCCTGACCGAAGATCAGGCGCGGCAGCTGGCGGAATATGGGATGCGGCTCGAGACTCATTTCGGCCGGCCGCAGGATATCGAGTGGGCTTTGGACCGGGACAGCCGGCTGGTGCTGCTGCAGGCCCGCCCGCTGCGCGTGGACGCCCCGGAAAGCGGGGTTCCAAAAGCGGCGGCCGAACCGCTGGCCGGTTATCCGCTGCTCCTGGAAGGCGGCGATATCGGGTGCGTGGGGGCCGGTTGCGGGCCGGTCCACATCGTGGCCACCGAGGCGGACCTGGCCGCCTTTCCGGACGGCGCAGTCCTGGTTTCGGCAGCCGCTTCCCCCCAGTTGGTCATGGCCATGCCCAAGGCAAGGGCCATCCTCACCGAGACGGGAAACATCGCCGGGCACATGTCCTCGCTGGCCCGCGAATACATGGTACCGACACTGCTCAATCTCGAGCGGGCCACGCAGGTCCTCACGCCCGGAACAGAGGTAACCGTGGATGCGTTCAACGCCAGGGTATACCTGGGCCGCGCCCCGGAACTGCTTGAATCCGCGGTCCGCTTCAGCGGGATCATGCATCACACCCCCACCTATCATGCCCTGCGCCGCAGGGCGGACCTCATCGTGCCGCTCAACCTGAAGGATCCCAAAGCGCCGGGTTTTACGCCCGCCAATTGCCGCACGCTGCACGACATCATGCGCTTCATTCACGAGAAATCGTATGAAGAGATATTCCAGCTGGGCGATCTGGTCACCGACCGCGGCAAACTGTCCGTACGGCTCAAGGCACCGCTGCCCCTGGACCTTTATGTCATCGATCTGGGTGGGGGATTGCGCGTAGATGCCGTCCGGTCATCCGAAATCCGCCCCGAGGATGTCGTTTCGGCGCCTTTCGGAGCACTGCTCAAAGGTATGATCTGCGATGAACTCATCTGCCGCGAACCCCGTCCGATCCACCTGGGGGGGTTTTTCTCAGTGATGGGGCGCCAGCTGCTGACGCCGCCGCACATCGCGGCCGAACGCTTCGGCGAAAAGAGTTATGCGATCATTTCCGACCGCTATTTAAATTTCAGCTCGCGGGTCGGTTATCATTTCAGCGTCCTGGACAGCCACTGCGGTCGGACGGCCGCCAAGAATTACATCAACTTCCAATTCAAAGGCGGCGCCGCCGACGAATTGCGCCGCAACCGGCGGGCGCGCGTCATCGAAAAGGTGCTGACCGCCGGCGGCTTCATGGTCAATACGGTCAACGATCGGGTTACGGCCCGGCTCGAAAAACTCGAAGCCCCACGAATCCGCGAAAAACTGGATTTGCTTGGCAGATTGCTGATTTATACCCGCCAGATGGATATGCTCATGCACAACGAGGCGATGGTGGACAAACTGGCCGAGTGTTTTTTGGACGGCAATTACAACCTGGATCCGGATGACGGCCCAGCGCAGTGCCGGATACCGTTTCAAAGGGAATGATGCCGACGAACCGCCATATTCAATTCATCGGGGCGGCCTACAGGGTTCCGGCGGCCATGCTCCTGGGGCTCTCACTGGGCATCCTGGCCGGATTCTGGTTTGCACGAGGTCACGACCGCTGGCTGACATTCCACACGGCGGGCGCCATCGGGCTCTTCGCCGGCTTCTGGGCCGGGCTGGGCTGGCATCTGAAAATCCGGGCGCCTGAAAGGCCTTATGCAATGATGATCATCCTGGGCCTTGCGGCCCACCTGCTCGCATACAGCGCCTACCTGAATCTCGCCGTGCACGTCAACAGCTCCGAAGCACTCGATCGACTGCGGTCCCTCGAGCCCGCGCGCATCACCCGGATTTTTATTCTTCGGCAGCACCAGGCGGACCCCATCGCCATTATCGAAAAACGGTCCAGCATTCAAGAATTTGCGCGGGCCTGCCGCGCCGTGCGGCCCTTCGTGCCCATGCCCGACTATGAACCGAGGATCATTTTTTCGTGCGATGTGGATCTCGGCGCCGCATTCCCGTACCTTCTCTCCATCCACTATTTCCACAATGAAGATGACGTCCTGATCGGCCTTTTCGCCGTCCGGCAGGGCGAATCGACCGTCTATCGGGGCGCATTCGTCAGCCGGGAATTGAGAACATGGTTCGACACCCACCTGGATCTATCCTGAAGGTTCCGCTGTAAACGTCAATCGAAGAGCTCGCGCAGCAGGTGCAGCGAGGGCACCTTTTCACTGATGCTTTTCAGTGCGGAGAGAAAAGGCAGCGCGAGGATCACCCCCGGCACGCCCCACATCCAGCCCCAGAAGAAAATCGAAAGCACGACCAGCAGCGGGTTGATGGTCAGGCGCCGGCCCAGCACCGTCGGCGTGATGAACTGCCCTTCGAGCGTGGTGAGCAGAAGAAAACAGGCCGGCGGCAGCGCCATGCGGAACCAATGCTCGAAGGAGATGACGGCCACCACGGTGAAAATCGAAATGGCGATGGCGGGTCCCAGATAGGGAATATAGTTCAGCAGGCCGGCCAGCGCGCCCCACAACACGGGGTTGGGCATGCCCAGCAGGGCCATCACGCCGCCGGTGACGATTCCGAGAATGGTGTTGATGATCGTCAAAGTGCCGAAATAGGTACTGACATCACGTTCGATGGCGTCGATGGTCGGCGCCAGCCTGCTTTGCGGCCGGTCTGCACTCATCCGCTCCAGCGTTCTCTGGCCGTAAGCCAGGATGAAGTATAGCAGCACGATCACCACGCCGACGCTCAGCACCAATGATTTGGCGCTGGTATAGAGCTGGTCGCTGAGACTCGGTCCTTTGACCACCACCTCCCTGCTGTCGCCCGGAGAATCGGTGAGACCCTGGATCTTGCGCGACGCCTCTTTGGCCTGCTGGATGGTGGTCAGAAATGTACCCATTTTGAATTCGATCTGGCGAACGAAAAAAGGGACGCGGTCGATCCACTCGCCCGCCGGTTCGGCAAGCAGATAAGCACCGGCTCCGGCAACGCAGACGATCAGGAGGACCGCCGCAACCGCGCCCACGGCATCCGGGATGCGGAACCGCCTCATGAAGCGGATCAACGGCAGGAGCGCCAGGGCGAGCAGCAGGGCGATGGCGACCGGCAGCAGCAGGGTGCGGAAAAAGTAAACCGCGTGCATCAGGGCCAGGACCAGAAGGCCGGCCAGGATGCCCCCGCGCGACAGGTGGAGAATGGGTGACGGCTCCCGGTTCATGTTCCCTTCTCATTTCGCAGATGACAGCCTCTGAATCTTCTGCCGCGTTCCGCGATCGCCATGGGTGGCGCATCGTATTCGGGGAAGGGCCTGAATGTATTTACCTCCGGGCAACCTGCCGGGATCGGGGGAAACGGCTCCGGCATGCCGCATTGCACAGTATGAAACATAAAATCATTGACACACTTCCGGGCACCGCATAAACATCAGCCAACCTATGAGGGCCCCGGCCTTTGTAGCCCTGCAGATCACAATTGCGCCCACCGCCGAAAAATGCGCCTGCCGGAACAAAAAGGCCCTGGTGCGCGGCAGGACATCGAAACCACCCCTCTGGTGACGGATACGCCTGCAGCCGGAAGCGCCGACCGCGATTCGATCGACTCATTCAAAGGCGCAGCGGAAAGGAGGGATGCCTGCCTCAGTTCCTCGAGAGCCCAACTCACCTGTCCTCCGCGTGGACACCGCTCCTGGCGCCGGGGGGCGCGAATCGAATGGAAAGGAAATGTCATGGATGCTTTGTTGATGATGCTTGTTGCCTTTGCCGGTTATATCCTGATGTACCGGCTTTACGGCCAGTATATCGGCAAGAAGATCTTCGCCCTTTCGGCGGCGAACCGACCGCCGTCGGTCCAATTCGAGGACGGAGTCGATTATGTGCCGACCAAGAAAGAGATCATATTCGGGCACCATTTCACCTCCATCGCCGGCACTGGGCCCATCGTCGGTCCCGCCATCGCCATCATCTGGGGCTGGGTGCCGGCCATGATCTGGATCTTCGTCGGCAGCGTGGTCATGGGGGCGGTGCACGACTTCGGCGCCCTGGTCATCTCGATGCGCAACCAGGGCAAGTCGATCTCCGATTATACTTCCAAGTACATCAACAGCCGCACGCGCTTCATGTTTTTCCTGATCGTGTTCCTGGAACTGTGGATCGTGATCGCGATCTTCGGCCTGATCATCGCCATCATCTTCGCCATGTACCCGCAGTCGGTGATCGCGGTCTGGATCGAAGTGCCGATCGCCATGTATCTTGGGTATCTGGTCTACAAAAAGGGCGGAAACGTGACGACGCTTTCCATTTACGCAGTCATCGCCATGTACATCTTCGTGTTCCTGGGGCCCTACATCCCCCTCAAGATGCCGGCCGTGGCCGGAATACCGCCCACCGGCGTCTGGACCATCATCCTGTTGATTTACGGATTCGCCGCCTCGGTGCTGCCGGTTACCACGCTGCTCCAGCCGCGCGATTTCATCAACTCCCACCAGTTGCTGATCGCCATGACGCTGATCATCCTCGGCGTGCTGGTTTCGGCATTCGGCGGCGGGCTTGAAATCGTGGCGCCGGCCGTTCAGACCGCCCCGGCGCAGGCTCCGGCCATGTGGCCCGCCCTGTTCATCACGATCGCCTGCGGCGCTATTTCAGGCTTTCACGCCCTGGTCTCCTCGGGAACTTCGGGCAAGCAGGTGCGCAGCGAAAACGATGCCCTCTTCGTCGGCTACGGCGCCATGCTGATGGAAGGCGCCCTGGCCACCCTGGTGGTCGTCGCCGTGGCCGCCGGAATCGGCATGGGATACACGACCAAAGCCGGAGACACGCTGACCGGCGTGGCCGCCTGGACTACCCATTACGCCTCGTGGGCGGCCGCAGACGGGCTGGGTTCGAAGATCACGGCGTTTGTGAACGGCTCGGCCAACATGATCAACATGCTGGGCATTCCCAAGCAGTTCACGCTGGCGATCATGGCCGTGTTCGTGGCCTCGTTCGCCGGCACCACCCTGGATTCGGCCACCCGCATCCAGCGTTACGTGCTCAGCGAACTCTTTTCCAGCGTCAAACTCAACGTTCTGACCGGCAAATACATGGCCACCATCATCGCCGTGGGCACCGCCATGGTCCTGGCCTTCGCCACCGGCGCCAGCGGCAACGGCGCCATGAAACTGTGGCCGCTGTTCGGCGCGGTCAATCAGACCCTGGCCGCCCTGGCGCTGATCGTGATCACCCTTTATCTGAAGGCGCGTGGCGGCCTGAAGTGGGTGGTGGCCGGAATCCCGGCTCTCTTCATGGCGGTGATGACCCTGTGGGCCACGGTGCTCAACCAGCTCGCTTTCGGCAAAGCCAGCAACATGCTGCTGCAGACCATCAATTTCATCATCATCGTGCTGGCCGCCTGGATCGTGATCGAAGGCTTCATCAAGTTCTTCCAGACCGAAGAGAAGGCGGTCGGCGAAGTGCGCCCGGTCACCACCTGAACCGCTCCGGGCGACCCGCGTGGTAAGCGCATGTTGCCTGAATGATGATTAACGACTCCGGCGCGCGCGCGCGCCGGAGTCAAGCAGCAAGATCGAGAAGGGCCGATTGACGGATTCGAGCAAGCCTGAAAAGTCAAATCTGAAGCGGAGCTACTACCGTCTGCTCCTGCCGGCCGTGGCCGCCGCCGTTATGGTGTCTGCAGCAAGGGTCGCGGGACTGCTGAATGCGCCGAAGATCGATGCCCGCCTCGCGGGGGTGTTGTTGTTCGTTGCTTCCATCGCGCTGGCCGCGGCGCTGCCGATCTTCATCCGGGCGGCATTCGCCCACCGGGTACGCCTGAAGCACCGGGTTGAAGAAGCGGCATTCATCGGCTTCCAGTTGCGCCTGATGCGCACCGCCCTGCTCTCCACCTACCTGGTGCCGGCCGGCTTGCTCGTCGACATGCCGGGTTTCCATCAGACCGGCATCGCCCTTTCGGCACTCTACGCCATCTACTACCATTATCCGTCCGAACGGCGCATCGGCTTCGATCGTCGCATCTTCCGGGTGCAATGACGCCGCCGGTGATCCGCGCCATCGTCGAACGGCTGCGCCGCATCTACGCGGTCGCCGACGCCGTCAACCGCAGCAAGGCCTGCGATACGCTCGAATATGAACTCGGGGAGCTGGAAAATATCTTCGCCCTGCTGGTGCTGGGCGCGTTCGTGGGAATCCCGTCGCCGCCCATTCAGATCACGCTGGAGCTGATGCCGGTGATGGAACGTGAATTCCGGCTGATGATCGACAAGGTTTCGACGGCCCACGACCCCTTGGGCGACTTATTCTCCGTGCTGGACATCGATTGAACCGAAACGGACCAGATGACATGCCTGTTCAGATGCATTTCTTCATCGGCAAGGGCGGCGTGGGCAAATCGACCACCTCGGCGCTCAGCGCCCTGTTCCTGGCAGCGGCAGGCCGCGACACTTTGCTGGTCTCCATGGACCCGGCGCACAATCAGTGCGACCTGTTCGAATCCGAGTTCACCGAAAAGCCCCGTACGGTGCGGCCCGGCCTGGCGGTCAAGGAAGTCGACGCTGATTACTGGATCACCCGTTATCTCAAGGCCACCCGCGAGCACCTGCGCAGAACCTACCTCTACCAGAGCGCCTTCAACCTGCAGGACCACTTCAAGGTGCTCGAGCTTTCGCCCGGCCTGGAAGAGCATGCGCTGCTGCTGGCGTTTGAGAATATCATGGCCCGCGCGGCCGCAAAGGACGCCGTCGTCTTCGACATGGCGCCCACCGCATTGTCGCTGCGGTTTTTCTCACTGCCGAAAATCACGCTGGCCTGGCTCGACGAGCTGCTCAAACTGCGCGATCTGATTTGTCAAAAAAAGGAGATCATCTCGCGCATCCGTATCGGCAACCATGAGATGGAGTGCGACCCGGTCCGGCACAAGCTCCAGGATATGATCGATGCCCACCGGCGCCTGCAAGACCTGCTGCTCTCGCCGTTGGCGCGGATCCATCTGGTGGTCAACAACGACCGCCTTTCGCTGGCCGAGGCGCGGCGCATCCGCACGCGGCTGACCGAAATCGGCAAGCAGATCGACCGCATCGTCATCAACAAGAGCGCATCCGCATGTCCGAAAGCGGTGCGTGACGCATTTCGAAACATTCCACTGGTTGAAATCCCCATGGCGCCCGGCGGCATCCACGGCCTGGCGGCGCTGGAAAAGTTCGCCGCTGCCCATGCGGATGCCTTCGCCGACCTCGTACCGGCCGGCAGCAATGCATGACTCGGCGGGTCTCCTTTCGATGGGTTCCTGCTTCCGGGTTCGTCGGGGGCCATACTGTCCCCCGCATGTCAAAATAATGCGTGCACCCACTACTTGACCTTCCCCTGGATCGGTAAACAGGAACCAACCGCGCCCCCCGGCCC
>JAEYRZ010000059.1 GCA_023435265.1 Pseudomonadota bacterium | reverse complement strand
GGCCTATGCAGGGGAAGGGGTGATGGTCAATTCCGGCCGCTTCGACGGCCTCGCCAACCGCGAGGCCATGGCGCGCATCGCCGACGAACTGGAAGCCCAGGGCCTCGGCCGGCGCACCATCAGCTATCGTCTGCGCGACTGGGGCATTTCGCGTCAGCGCTACTGGGGCGCACCCATTCCCATGGTCCACTGTCCCCAATGCGGCATCGTGCCGGCGGACGAAAAAGACCTGCCCATCGTCCTGCCCGAGGATGTCGACCTGCTCGAAGGCGGCCGATCTCCGTTGCCCGCCCTGGAGCGTTTCCGAAAGACGACCTGCCCGAGCTGCGGAAACGGCGAGGCCCTGCGCGAGACCGATACCATGGACACGTTTGTGGAGTCCTCCTGGTACTTCGAACGCTACTGCAGCCCGCGGTACGATCAGGGCATGTTCGAATCCGATGCAGTGGCCTACTGGATGCCGGTGGACCAGTACATCGGCGGCGTCGAGCACGCGATCCTGCACCTGCTCTACTCGCGCTACTACACCCGGGTTCTGCACGACCTGGGGATGGTGACCTACAAGGAACCGTTTACGCGCCTGTTGACCCAGGGCATGGTGTGCAAGGAGACTTATGCCTGCCCTCAGCACGGCTATCTTTTCCCCGAACAGGTCACGGAAGCGCGCCGCTGCACGCAGTGCGGTCAGGCGGTGACGGTCGGCCGCGTCGAAAAGATGTCGAAGTCCAAGCGCAATGTCATCGACCCCAACACCCTTCTGCAGCAGTATGGCGCCGATACGACGCGCCTCTTCTGTCTTTTTGCGGCCCCGCCCGAGAAGGACCTGGAGTGGAGCGAACAGGGTGTGGAGGGCAGCGCCCGTTTTCTGGCGCGTGTTTGGCGTCTGGCGGTGGACTGGCTGCCTGCGGTCAAAGACGTCGAGCCTTATGGAGGTTCTCCCGGGCAATTGGAGGAGCCGCTGCGGGCGCTTTACAAGAAAACCCACCAGACCATCGAAAAGGTCACGCGCGACATCGAAGATCGCTTCCATTTCAACACCGCCATCAGCGCCGTGATGGAACTGGTGAACCAGATGTACGCAGTGGATGGAACCCACGCCGCGGCAGAATCCGCAGGCGTATTGCGGCATGCCCTGGAAAGCGTGGTCCTGCTGCTCTCGCCCATCGTGCCGCATTTCAGTGAAGAAATCTGGCACGCGCTGGGGCATGCGGACAGTGTCGCCAGCGTTGGATGGCCGCGTTACCGGGAAGACGCTCTGGTCAAGGATGAAGTGACCATCGTGGTGCAGGTCAATGGAAAACTGCGGGGCCGCTTCACGGTTCCATTCGACACCGAGGAGAACCGCATCCGGCAGGCGGCCCTCGAAGACGAGCGGGTGGCCAAATTCATTGAAAAGCGTCCGATCCGCAAAATCGTAGTGGTCCCGAACAAACTGGTGAACATCGTTGTCTGATACGGCCCGCAGCAGCGCCTCCGCAAGGCGGATTTCACGTGCCTGCGCCGGATTGGCCTGGGCGCTGATCTTCTTAATCGCTTCCTGCGGTTATCGCATGGCGGTGGGCGGTAATCTGCCGGGGAATGCTCAGTCGGTCGCAGTGCGCGTGCTGACCAACCGCACCATCGAAACCGGCCTGGAGGCGGTGGTCACCAATGCCCTGGTCGGTGAGCTCAACCGCCTCAAGCCGGGTGTCGTCGTGGACGCGGGAACGGCCGATGCCGTTTTGACCGGATCCATTCACGGCCTCAATACCGATACCATTGCGCATTCAGGCATCGATACCCCGCGGGAGCGGAGCGTTGTGATTTCCCTGTCGGTCGGCTTGGTGGATCGGAACGGAAAGCCCATATGGAAGGGCGGTGCGGTCACGGTCGAGGAAACCTACATGGCGAGCGGGGACCGCCTCGATTCGGATGCAAATCGGCGGCAGGCCATCAACCTGGCCGCCCAGCGCGCGGCGGAACGCGTGGCGCGCCGTTTGATGGAAGATTTTTAGCGCGCCCGAAATACAAAAAGCGCCCGCCGGGGGTGACCTCCGCGGGCGCTCGAGTATATGTGCGTTGCATCCGGCCGGCACATAAGGAGCACGATTGGATGTTATCGGCGCGTGCCCGGCCTGCAGTCGTTTTTCCGCAAACTACGGTTTGACCGCCTTGGACAGCTTGACCAGTCTGGAGATCTTGCGGGCGGCAGTACGTTTGTGCAGCACACCTTTTTTTACCGCCTTGTCGATGGCCGACTGGGCGGCCTTGAGGCTCGACGGCATGGTGTCGGTCGCTTTTGCACCCACGGCTTCGCGCACACTGCGCACGACCGATTTGACACGCGTTTTGACCGCCTTGTTGCGCATGCGGCGGTTCTCATTCTGGCGGGCGCGCTTCTCAGCTGACTTATGATTGGCCAATGTCCTGCTCCTTTCATGCAAACATCGCTATTTCTAAAAGTGCAAGCATATACAGTCCTCCCGGGTGTATGTCAAGTGGTTTGGAACACAGGTGCGGGGCAATTATATGTGCCTTCATATCCGGGATCGGTATCGGGAGTCGGAAACGGAATCGAACAAGGCCGCCGGTGTTTCCGGTTCCCGAAAGCGGTATTTGGGCGACGCGTTGCCGATGGCGATTGCGGTCCCGATACCGACCCCGACAGTTCAGGGGAACGGTGAGGCAATCGTGACCGATGCCAATGCCCAGAGTTTGAGCCGCGCATCCGGGGTGGTCGGCGCCGCCACGCTGGTCAGCCGGATCCTCGGCTACGCGCGCGACATGATCGTTGCTTCGCTGTTCGGCGCGGGTCTGACCGCAGACGCCTTTCTGCTGGCCTTCAGCATCCCCAACCTGTTGCGGCGGTTGTTTGCCGAAGGCACGCTGAGTACCGCCTTCGTCCCGGTCTATTCCGCCTTCCTGGCGCAGGAAGGACGCGCTGCCGCCGACCGCCTGGCCGCCAGCACTTTTAAAATGCTCCTGTTCATTCTGACCGCGCTCAGTTTCGCCGGCATCCTGCTGGCGCCCGTCCTGGTCCGGCTCATGGCATTCGGGTGGACCGATATGCCGGAAAAACTGGCGCTGTGCGTCACGCTGATGCGGATCATGTTTCCCTACGTGATCTTCGTCGGACTGGTTGCGCTCTGCATGGGCATACTGAACGTGCTCCACCATTTTGCGGCGCCCGCACTTTCTCCCGCGTTTCTGAACATCGGCATGATCGGGGCGGTCGGCGGCGCCTGGTGGTTTTCCGACAATCCAGCCGTTCAGGCACGCTGGCTGGCGGCCGGCGTGGTCCTCGGCGGAATGCTGCAGTTGGTCATCCAGTTGCCGGTACTCGCCCGCAAACAGGTTCGATTGATCCAGCCCGGCCTGTGGCATCCCGGTTTGAAGCGCATCGCGATGCTGATGGGGCCGGTGCTGTTCGGGGCGGCCGTTTACCAGATCAACAGCCTGGTCGTCCGCTTGCTGGCTTCGTCGCTGCCCCAGGGCAGCGTGGCCTACCTCTACTACGCCGACCGGCTGGTTCAGTTTCCGCTGGGCGTTTTCGGCATCGCCGTGGCCACGGCGGTTTTGCCGGCTCTGTCCCATCATGCGGCGACCGGAGCGTCGGAGGAACTCAAACACACATTCTCCTACGCGCTGCGTTTCGTCCTCTTCATCACGTTGCCCGCAATGCTGGGCATCATCGTGCTGCGCGAGCCGATCATCCGCCTGTTGTTTGAAAGAGGCGCTTTCGACGCGTATGCCACCCGATTGACCGCCGGCACGCTGCTGTACTATGGATTGGGATTGTGGGCTTTTGCGGCCGAGCGAATTGTGTTAAACACCTTTTACGCGCTCCAGGATACGCACACACCGGTGCGTATCGGCATTTTCGTGATGGCCGTCCATCTGCTGCTGTGCATTGTACTTCTAAAGCCCATGCAGCACGACGGCCTGGCACTGGCACTGTCGCTCTCTTCGTCCGTCAACGCAGCCCTGTTGGTCCGGGCCCTGCGACGACGGCTGGGCGCCCTGGGATGGCGGCAAATTGCCTGGGCGGCCGCAAGGTCGGGCCTCTGCGCAGCGCTGATGGGCTTGGCGGTCTGGGTGTTGGCACAGTGGCGCCTCGCCGCCCCAGGAGCGAGTCGGACGGCCCTGGCGGGCCACCTGGTTTTGTGCATCGGTGCCGGAGTCCTGATTTACGGTGGACTGGCCCGGGTTTGCAGGCTGTCTGAATTGACGGACCTCCTGTACTTCTTTCGCAAGAGGAAACCCTTTCGGTGACGCAACGTCGCAAAATTGCCCTGATGGCTGCACTGGCGGCACTAGGCTTGTTGCTGATCTTCACCATCATCGGGGACGACGGCATCCTTGAATTGGCCCGGCTGCATGCCACCCATGCGACGCTTTGCGCCGAAAATGCCGGCCTGTCTCGGGAGAATCTGCAATTGTACCGCACCATCGATCGGCTGCAGAATGATTCGACGTACGTCGAGAATGTCGCCCGCCGCGAACTGGGCATGATCCGGGCCGATGAACTGATCTTTCAGTTTCAGGTGCCGGTCAAAAGAGCGGAGGCAGAATGACCCGTGAGAGAGCATCATATTCGGCGACGATGGCCAAAGTCTATGCCGGCCAGGGTTACCTGCGCAAAGCCGCCCAGATCTATCGCGACCTGCTGGCGCAAAATCCCGATCAGGAGGAGATTCGAAGCGCTCTCGCCGAATTGAACCAAGTGTTGGGCCGGCACTCCGCGCCGTCACGCAAGGAACTGGGGCTGCTGTTCAAGGAATGGATCCACCTGATGAGTGATTTGAAACACCGCCGGCGCTGCAGGGCTGCAGGCCGCGAAAAAAAGACGGGATGAAGCGGATCGAAGATGGCCAACATCATCAAATCTAAAAACATCGTCCTGGGCGTCTGCGGCGGCATCGCAGCGTACAAGAGCGTCGAACTTCTTCGGCTCCTGGTCAAGGCGGGCGCCGAGGTCCGGGTGCTGATGACCGCCAATGCCTCGCATTTCGTCGGAGCGATGACATTCGAGGCGCTCAGCAAACGACGGGTGGTGCGCAGCCTCTTCGAACCGGATGACGATGCCTCCATCCAGCACATCCGCTGGGCCCAGGAGGCCGATGCCGTCATCATCGCCCCGGCAACGGCCAACATCATCGGAAAACTGGCCAATGGCATCGCCGACGATGCATTGAGCACCTTCATGCTGGCCGTGACCTGCCCGGTCATGATCTGTCCATCCATGAACACCAACATGTACGCCAGCCAGGCGGTCCAGCGCAACATCGAGCTCCTCAAGAACCGCGGCAATATCGTTCCCGATCCCACGGCGGGCGAATTGGCCTGCGGTACGTGCGGGCCCGGACGCCTGCCGGAGCCTGCCGATTTGTTCGATATGCTGGGCGGCCTCCTGGCGCCCAAGGACTTCCGCGGCCGCAATGTGGTGGTCACGGCCGGGCCCACGCGCGAAGCCATCGATCCGGTGCGTTTTATCAGCAACCCATCTTCAGGCAAGATGGGGTACGCGATCGCCAGGGCGGCCGAAATGCGCGGCGCGCATGTCATTCTGATCACCGGTCCGAGCGCCTTAAAGCCGCCGCCCAACGTGATGGTCATCCGGGTCACGACAGCCTCTGAGATGCTCGCCGCCGTACTCGACTATACGGCGCATGCCGATGTGATCATCAAATGTGCGGCCGTCGCCGACTATCGCCCGACGAACGCCGCCGATCAGAAGATCAAGAAGACCGAGGATGCGCTGACGCTGACCTTGGAGCGCACCCAGGATATCCTGAAGGCGGTTGCCGAACGCAAAAAGAGCCAGATCGTCATCGGGTTCGCCGCCGAAACGCAGCAGTTGGATGAGTTCGCAACCTCAAAGCTCAAGGCCAAGAAACTCGACATGATCGTGGGCAACCTGATCGGGTCGCACGATGCCGGTTTCGGCGCCGATACCAACCGCGTGACCCTCTATTTCCCGGACGGCGGGCGCGAGGCCCTCGGCACCATGCCCAAGGAAGATCTGGCGCACGTGATTCTCGACCGTATCAGTAAACTGCTGCCGGCCAGTTAGCGCCTGCCGCTAGAGGAAGGCCGATCGTTGACCCAGAACCGATCCCAGATGGTCGCCGATACGCTGGCCGCGGTGCGCGGCTCGCTGGAACAGATCGCCCGCTGGGGATCGAAAGGCTTCGACTGTTCGGCCGAATGCCTTGCCGTACTGCACAACTGGTCGCGCCCGCGTGCACCGAAGAAGGACAGCCTTGAGCAGATCCGAGCCGAGCTGGGCGACTGCCGCCGGTGCCCGCTCTGCCGCGAGCGTACGCACATCGTCTTCGGTGAAGGTGATCCCGCTGCGCGCCTCGTCTTCGTGGGAGAGGGGCCGGGACTGGAAGAAGATCGCAGCGGCCGCCCCTTCGTCGGCGCGGCCGGCGAGTTGCTCGACCGCATGATTCAGGCCATGAAGCTGAGCCGTGCGCAAGTATATATCTGCAATATCGTCAAATGCCGCCCGCCCGGCAACCGCAACCCCGAAACCGAGGAGATCGCCGCCTGCCGCCCCTTTCTCGAGCGGCAGTTGAAGGTCCTGCGCCCCGAGGTGATCTGCGCTCTGGGAAAGGTGGCCGCCCATTGTCTGCTCGACAGCGCCGCACCAATCTCGCGTCTGCGCGGCCGGTTCCATGATTACCGCGGCATCAAGGTGATGCCCACTTTTCATCCCGCCTATCTGTTACGCAACCCTGAAGACAAGCGCGCCGTTTGGGAAGACATGAAAAAGATCATGGCCATGCTGGGCATTCCGGTCTAAAGTAAGTATATTGTCTCCCAGCGGGGCGTCGAAAGCGGATCGTGCCTCCGCCCCGGTTGAAGCGTGAAGGGCTTGTCATGAAAGTCGTCTCCGTACGCATGCTGCTGTTGGGCCTGGTGGCCTGGGCGGCGCTGCTGAGCGCAGCAGAGGCCGCCGAAGAGAACGGTCGTCCACTGGTGCTGACCGCTTCGGTGGCCGATGCAATTGGACCGGGAACCGCCGAATTCCTGGTGGATGCCATGGCGCAGGCCGAGGCGCGCGGCGCCGCCCTGCTGATCATACAGCTCGATACCCCCGGCGGGTTGGCCGAATCGATGCGCCAGATCGTACAGGCCCTGTATGCCTGCAATGTGCCGGTGGCGGTCTACGTCTGGCCGCAGGGTGGACGGGCCGCTTCGGCCGGGGTGATGATCACCATGGCGGCCGACATCGCGGCCATGGCGCCCGGCACCAACATCGGCGCCGCTCATCCGGTCGGCGCCGGCGGGCAGGAGATCGGGGAGAGCATGGCGGGCAAGGTGGTCAATGACATGGTGGCCTTTGCCCGCGGCATCGCCAACCGGCGTGGACGCAATGCCGACTGGGTGGAAAAAGCCATCCGCGAAAGTGTTTCGATCACGGCCGCGGAAGCCTTGAAACTAAAAGTGATCGATCTCGTCGCCGAGAACCCGGACGATCTGATCCGCCGGCTCGACGGGCGCGAGGTCGCCGGCAAGGGGAAACTCGATCTGGGAAATGCCCGGCGTGAAACCGTGGAAGAGGGCCTGCGGACCAAAATCCTCAAGACCATCAGCAATCCCAACATCGTCTACATCCTGTTCATGATCGGACTGGCCGGCATTTATTTCGAACTGGCCAACCCCGGCGCCATTTTTCCGGGGGTGATCGGTGCCATCGCATTGATCCTGGCGTTTTTCGCCTTTCAGGCGCTTCCGGTCAATACGGCGGGCATTCTGTTGATCATTTTGGCCGGCATTCTTTTCATTCTCGAGATCAAGGTGACCAGTTACGGCCTGCTCAGTGTGGCCGGCCTGTTCAGCCTGGTGCTGGGATCGCTGATGCTGTTCAAAGGCGCCGGCCCGCAGTTTCAGCTGGCCTGGCAGGTCATCGCGCCGACAGTGCTGACGACCTCCGCGTTCTTCGTGGGGGTCACGGCCCTCGTGATCCGGGCGCACGCCAGGCGACCCCGGACGGGCGTCGAGGGGATGGTGGGCGAAGTGGGCACCGTCCGGCTCGTAGATGGTCTGCAGGGCAAGGTCCAGGTGCATGGAGAGCTGTGGCAGGCCGCTTTCGAACAGCCGGTCAGCGTCGGCATGCGGGTGGAGGTGGTCTCGGTGGAAAACCTGCGCCTCATCGTCAAACCTGTGGACGGGAAGTAATGCTTCCCAGAAGAGCGCCTCTGCGGGCGGGAGAGGAGAAATCATGTTTTCAACCCCTTTAATCGCCATCGTCATCCTCGTGCTGCTTTTCCTTTGGTCGGCCATCAAAATCCTCAATGAATACGAACGCGGCGTTATCTTTCGTCTCGGACGCGTGATCACCGCCAAGGGCCCGGGGCTGATCATCCTGATCCCGATGATCGACCGCATGGTCAAGGTCAGTCTGCGCCTTGTGGCCGTGGACGTCGATCCCCAGGATGTCATCACCCGGGATAACGTCTCGGTCAAAGTCAATGCGGTGATTTATTTCCGCGTCATCGATCCGGTGAAAGCCATCATCGAGGTGGAAAGCTATGGCTACGCCATGTCCCAACTGGCCCAGACCACCCTGCGCAGTGTCTGCGGCCAGGCCGAACTCGATGAACTGCTGGCGGACCGGGAGAAAATCAATGCCAAGCTTCAGGAGATCCTCGACATGCACACCGATCCCTGGGGCTTGAAGGTGACCACGGTGGAACTCAAGCACATCGATCTGCCCGGTGAGATGCAGCGCGCCATGGCGCGGCAGGCGGAGGCGGAACGCGAACGGCGCGCCAAGGTGATCAATGCCGAAGGCGAATACCAGGCGGCGACACGGCTGTCCGATGCGGCGCGCATTATTCAGGAGCAGCCCGTTGCGCTGCAGCTGCGCTATCTGCAAACGATCATCGAGATCAGTGCCGAACACAACACCACGACCATTCTGCCGCTGCCGATCGAACTGCTGAAGCCGTTTCTCAAAGACTAGGCTGGCATGAACGCTCAGGGGGTACAAGGGTGTGCCGGCCCCCTTCCACCTCGCCCTGACAAACCATGCCAACCCGATTGACATTGCGTTGGAAATCGGGGTATCAAATCAGTTTTCAGCGGCCGGCGCCGCTGGATCATCCATCTGTCGTGACGCGTAGAAGAAAGGAGTCCGATCCATGGCCGAAAAAAAGAAGAAGGAAGGGGCCGAAAAGCCACTCGACAAAATGACCGTCATCGAACTGCGGGAGATCGCCAAGACGATCCCGGATGTCGTCGGTGTGCACGGCATGAACAAGAGCGATCTTTTAACGGTCATCAAAGAGGCCAGAGGGATCAAGGAACCTGAGAAAAAAGGCAGCGCGTCGGTGCGCGATATCAAAACCAGGATCAAGGGCCTGAAGCAGAAAAGGCAGGAAGCCCTTGCCGGCGAAGACAGGAAAAATGCGGCGATCTATCGGCGCCGGATATCGCGGCTGAAGAAGAAAAGCCGCCAGGCCGCCTGATGCGGCGGCCGGCTACGGTACAGGTCCCAAGAGATGATCGATCCTGATAAAGTCGCTTTCGATATCGACGGCGTGATCGCCAACACGATGCAGCTTTTCCTGGACATCGCCAGGGAGATTTACGGCATCAACCACATTCGGTACAGCGATATCACCAGATATCACCTGGACGAATGCCTTGCGATGGATCCCGAAGTGATCCGGGAGATCAACAACCGCATCATCGAAGGAGACTACCCCTGTTCCCTGGCCCCCATCGACGGTGCGGCGGGCGTATTGCGCAAGCTGTGCGGCTACGGCCCGCTGCGCCTGGTCACGGCCCGGCCCAAGCCGGGCCCCATGGCCGAGTGGATGCCGCAACTTCTTTTCCCGGAGCAGCAGCGCATCGAAATGCACACCACTGGCAGCTTCGAAGCCAAGGCCGATGTGCTCAAGGCGCACGGCGTGCATTTCTTCGTCGAGGACCGGCTGGATACCTGCTTTTTATTGGACGGGCAGGGCATCACGCCCATTGTGTTCGAACAGCCCTGGAACCGCGAACCGCACCCGTTCGTCGAAGTCAGCAATTGGGGGCAGTTGGAGAGACTGTTCAATTTCGATTAGGGGGAGCCGGCGTTGCTCGCAAGCATCCAGATGTTCATCGAAAGCCTGGCGGCGGAGAAAGGCTATTCCGCTCATACGTTGCGGGCCTATCGCCACAACCTGATGGAGCTTGCCGCCCATGCCGCCGGCGACCCCGAGTGGCTGCACACCGCCCCGGAACGGCTTTCTTCCGTAAAGCCCGGGCAGATCGACGCACTCCAGATCCGCGCCTTCCTGGCCTATCTGCACGGCCGCAACCGTAAAACCTCGATCGCGCGCAAGCTGGCCGCCATCCGGTCGTTTTTCCGTTTCCTGCACAAGCACCACCTCGTATCCGGCAACCCCGCCGAGGCATTGCATACGCCCAAACACGTCAAGCCCCTGCCGGTCTATCTTCCGGTGGACGACATGTTCCGCCTGCTCGAATCGATCCCCACCCGGGACCCTCTCGGCCTGCGCAATCGCGCCCTGCTGGAGACGCTCTACTCGGCCGGGGTGCGGGTGTCGGAATTGGCCGGGCTGAACGTGGGCGATGTCGATTTCGAGAACGGAGTGCTCCGCGTGGTCGGCAAGGGCAACAAGCAGCGCATCGTGCCGGTTGGCCGCAAGGCGCTGGATGCCATCGCGGCGTATTGCGGGATCGTCGGCACCGAAATCGGAAGCGCGGCGGCCGAAAGCGGTCCCCTTTTTCTGAACAAAGCGCACGGCCGTCTGACGACGCGCTCGATCGCCCGGATCGTCGATCGGTTCGCACGCGCCTGCGGTCTTCAGGTGCCGGTCTCCCCGCACGCCTTCCGCCATTCCTATGCAACCCATCTCCTGGATGGCGGCGCCGACCTGCGGGCCGTGCAGGAACTGCTCGGACACCGCAGCCTCTCCACCACGCAGCGCTACACCCACGTGAGCATCGACCGGTTGATGGCGGTTTACGACAAGGCCCACCCCCGAAGATGATATGATTCCGGCGGAGGTTTCCATGACCCGACCCACATTGCAGCGCATGCACGGCACAACCATTCTGGCGGTGCGCCACAAGGGACGCATCGTGCTCGCCGGAGACGGACAGGTCTCGCTGCAGAATACGATCATCAAGCATCAGGCGCGAAAAGTGCGGCGCATCTACGGCGATCAGATTCTGGTGGGTTTTGCAGGCGCGACGGCCGATGCCCTGAACTTGTCCGAACGCCTGGAAGCCAAGCTGGAGCGCTACAACGGCAACCTGACCCGCAGCGCCGTCGAACTTGCGCGCGACTGGCGGACGGACAAGATCCTGCACCGCCTGGAAGCGCTGATGATCGCCGCCGATCCCAAAAAGCTCTTTCTGCTTTCGGGCAACGGCGATGTGATCGAGCCCGACGAAGGCGTCATCGGCATTGGATCGGGCGGTGTCGCCGCCCAGGCGGCCGCCACGGCGCTGACCCGCCACACCGCTCTGGATGCCCGCCAGGTGGCCGAGACCGCCATGCGCATCGCCGCGGCTTTGTGCATCTATACCAATGACTTTTTGACCCTGGAAGAGATGACGCTTGATGAACAATCTTAAACCCAAAGAAATCGTCTCCGCCCTGGACCGCTATATCATCGGACAGGACAAGGCCAAGCGGTCGGTCGCCATCGCGCTGCGCAACCGCTGGCGACGCCAGCAGGCCCCCGAGGATCTGCGCGATGAAATCGCTCCCAAGAACATCATCCTGATCGGTCCGACGGGAGTCGGCAAGACGGAGATCGCCCGGCGCCTTTCGCGATTGACCGAATCGCCGTTTTACAAGGTCGAGGCCTCCAAGTTCACCGAAGTCGGTTATGTCGGACGCGACGTCGAATCGATGGTCCGCGACCTGGTCGAACTGACCGTCAACGAAATGCGCCAGATCGAGCAGCAGTCGGTGCGTGACAAAGCTCGTCAGATCGCCGAAGAACGCCTTCTGGACATCCTGTTGCCCAAGACGACGCCCGCCCGGGGCGCCGGTGTCCCCCAGGCGCAAGCCGGTGAAAGCGGAGCGGCTCCCGATGCGGCAGCCGGAGAGGAGCGTGCGTCCACCCGTGAAAAGCTGCGCCGCATGCTGCGCGAAGGGAAACTGGACAGCCGTTACGTGGACCTGGATGTCGCCGAGCGCTCCCTTCCGGTTGTGGAAATCTTCTCCAACGTGGGCATGGAAGAGCTGGGACTCAATTTCAAGGACATGCTCAACGGCTTGATGCCCAAGAATACCAAGCGCCGCAAGATCAAGGTGCCCGAAGCCCTGAAAACATTGACCGAAGAAGAAGTACAGCATCTGGTGGATATGGAAAAAGTGGTGCGCAGCGCCGTCCACAGGGTCGAGCAGTCGGGCATCATCTTCCTGGACGAGATCGACAAAATCGTGGCCAAGGGACAGAGCCACGGCCCGGATGTGTCCCGCGAAGGCGTTCAGCGCGATCTGCTGCCGATCGTCGAAGGCAGCACGGTCAACACCAAGTACGGTCCGGTGCGCACCGATCACATCCTGTTCATCGCCTCAGGGGCCTTCCACGCCATCAAACCCTCCGACCTGATCCCCGAACTGCAGGGGCGCTTTCCGATTCGTGTGGAGCTGGACTCGCTTGGCCGCAGGGACTTCGTGCGCATCCTGACCGAACCGCGCAATGCCCTTGTGCTGCAGTATATCGCCATGCTGCGGACCGAAGGCGTGGAGCTGGTGTTCGAGGAGGCGGCGATCGAAAGGATCGCCGCAGTTGCCGAGGAAGTCAATCAGCGCACGGAGAACATCGGCGCGCGGCGATTGCATACCCTGATGGAATGCCTGCTCGAAGATGTCCTCTTCGATGCACCGGAGGTGGCGTCTTCACGCGTGGTGGTGGATGCCGCCTATGTGGACCGCAAGCTCAAGGCCATCAAGGATGACGAAGATTTGAGCCGCTATATTTTATAGGTATGAAGTGTTGATGGACTCGCAAAAACGGCCGGATGACCACAGAGGACACAGAGAGCACAGAGATAACGGGTTTACTACAGATCATTCCTCTGTGAACTCTGTGCTCTCTGTGGTTTAAAAACTTTTTACGATTTCAAGGTTGATGAATCGTAAAAGTGACATTTGCTCGCTGATCTTTTTTTCAGCGCCTGATTCAATCGATTCAGAACAGAAGTACTTTTTGCCGGAGTGAAAGGTTCGAAGCCGATGACCAGCCCATGCAGCACAAGCAGTGTCGCCGATATCCTCATCGAGGCGCTCCCCTATATCCGGAGTTTTTGGGGAATGACGATCGTGATCAAGTACGGCGGGCACGCCATGGTCGACGAGCAATTGAAGGAAGATTTCGCCCGCGATATTTCGCTGCTCAAATTCATCGGACTTCATCCGGTGGTGGTGCACGGCGGTGGGCCGCAGATCAACTCGGTGCTGGAACAGATGGGCATCCGGCCCAAATTCGTGCGCGGCATGCGCCTGACCGACGGCCCGACCATGGACGTGGTCGAGATGGTGCTGGGCGGCAAGGTGAACAAATCGATCGTGGCCCAGATCAACCAGCACGGTGGCAAGGCGGTCGGATTGAGCGGCAAGGACGGCGGGCTGATCCAGGCCGCCAAGATGCAGATCGTCTATCAGGAAGAGGTCGGCAAGCCGCCCGAAATCATCGATCCCGGGATGGTGGGGCAGGTCACGCGGATCAATCCGGCGATCATCCACACGCTGACGCGCGAAGGCTTCATACCGATCATCGCCCCGGTGGGGGTGGGGGAGAACGGCGAAACCTACAACATCAATGCCGATCTCGTGGCCGCGCACATCGCCGCCGCGCTTGCAGCCGGCCGCCTGGTGCTGATGACCGACGTGGACGGCGTTCTGGACAGTGAGAAGCAGTTGATTTCCACCATCTCGTCCGGCGACATTCCGGGCATGATCGAAGGCAGGAAAATCACGGGCGGCATGATTCCCAAACTCGAGTGTGCGGTGGAGGCATTAAAGGCGGGCGTCCACAAAGTGCCGATCATCAACGGCAAACGCCGGCATGCGATTCTTCTGGAACTCTTCACCGACCAGGGTATCGGCACGGAAGTCGTACTCTGAATCGGCAGACGGAATTTGGATATGTTATAGAGGACAGGGCGGGCGCAGGGCCCCTCGGGCAAGCACACACCCTCATTTGAGATCAACCTGTTTCAGGAGCGAAACCATGCAGACGGATATCAAAACGACGGCGGACCGGGTGATCGCCAACACCTATGCACGCTATCCCCTGGCGCTCGTCAAAGGGCGCAACTGTACCCTGGTGGACGAACAGGGCAGGAGCTACACCGATTTTATCGCCGGGATCGCGGTTTGCAACCTCGGTCACGCGCATCCCGAACTTACGGCGGCCCTGACCCGTCAGGCGGAATTGCTCTGGCACGTCTCCAACCTCTTTTACACCGCGCCGCAGACCGAACTGGCCGCCAGACTGGTCGAGCTCAGTTTCGCCGACCGGGTTTTCTTCGCCAACAGCGGGGCCGAAGCCAATGAAGCGGCCCTCAAGCTGGCCCGCAAGTACTTCAAAGAGAAAGGCGCACCGGAGCGCTTCCGGGTGGTTTCCATGCGGCAGTCGTTTCACGGCCGCACCATGGCGACGCTCTCCGCAACCGGCCAGGAGAAAGTGCGTAAAGGTTTCGATCCGGTTCTGGAGGGTTTCGATTTTGTGCCGTTCAACGACTTCGACACACTGAAAGCGGCCGTGGGACCGCAAACCTGCGCGGTGATGCTCGAGCCGATCCAGGGCGAAGGCGGCGTCATCTGTCCGGATGCCGGTTATCTGCGCAGCGTGCGCCGTTTGTGCGACGAAACCGGCTGCCTGCTGATCTTCGATGAGGTGCAGACCGGTCTGGGCCGAACCGGAAAACTGTTCGCCCACGAGCATTTCGGCGTGACGCCCGATATCATGACGCTCGCCAAGGCACTGGGCAACGGGTTGCCCATAGGCGCCATGCTGGCCGTCGAAAATGCGGCCGCGGCCTTCAACCCGGGAGCGCATGCCACAACCTTCGGCGGTACGCCGATCGTCACCAGCGTGGCGCTCAAAGTGCTCGAACTGCTCACGCAAGGCGATTTGCTGGAGCAGGTCGAGCGCAAGGGCGCGTATTTGCGCAATCGCCTCGAAAGCCTGCAGGCCAAATGCGCGGCGATTCGAAACGTCCGCGGGTATGGGCTTCTGGTGGGCGTGGAACTCGACCGGCCGGGCGCCGAGGTGGTCAAGGCGTGCATGCAGAATGGCTATCTGGTCAACTGCGTTCAGGAAAAAGTGCTGCGGCTGGCGCCGCCGCTGATCATCAGCCGGCAGGAAATCGACGGGCTGGTCGAAGTATTGGAGAACGTACTATGCGGTTGACCTGCGGACCGGCTCTTGCCGGTAATGGAAATGGAAGGAGAACTGGACGGTGAGCACGAATGTAAAAAAAGTGGTGTTGGCCTATTCCGGCGGGCTGGATACTTCGGTCATTCTCAAGTGGCTGATTGAAACCTATGACTGTGATGTCGTGACATTTTCGGCCGACCTGGGTCAGCCGGACGCGCTGGATCACGTCGAACGCAATGCGCTCAAGACCGGTGCGGTCAAAGCCTATGTCGAAGATTTGAAGGAAGTCTTCGTCAAAGAATACGTTTTTCCCATGTTCCGGGCCAACGCCATTTATGAAGGCCAATATCTTCTGGGGACTTCGATCGCCCGGCCGCTGATCGCCAAACGGCAGGTGGAGATCGCGCAGCAGGAGGGCGCCGACGCCGTATCCCACGGCGCGACGGGCAAGGGCAACGACCAGGTGCGGTTCGAACTGAGCTATCTGGCCCTGGATCCGCACATCAAAATCATCGCCCCATGGCGCGAATGGGACCTCAATTCGCGCACCGCGCTGATGGCGTTCGCGCAGAAACACGGCATATCCGTACCCACGACGCACGCCAAGCCTTACAGCACCGACGGAAACCTGCTGCACATCAGCTACGAGGGCGGCATCCTGGAGGATCCCTGGGAGGCCCCGCCCGACGATCTTTTCCAACTGAGCGTATCGCCCGAAATGGCGCCCGACCAACCCGAAATCGTCGAACTGACCTTCGCCGCGGGAGACCCCGTGGCGCTGCAGGGAAAGGCCCTTTCGCCGGCCGGCATGCTGGCCGAATTGAACCGCCTGGGCGCCAGGCACGGCATCGGCCGGGTGGACCTCGTGGAAAACCGCTTCGTGGGTATGAAGTCGCGCGGCGTTTACGAGACGCCGGGCGGCACGATCCTGCGCCAGGCGCATATGGCCATGGAATCGATCACGCTCGACCGCGAAGTTCAGCACCTGCGCGACAGCCTGATCCCGCAGTACGCCCGCCTGATCTACAACGGCTTCTGGTTCGCCCCCGAACGCAGGATGCTGCAGTCGCTGGTCGACGAATCGCAGCAATATGTCTCGGGCACGGTGCGCCTCAAGCTTTACAAGGGCAACTGCATCGTCCTGGGGCGCAAATCCGAGCACTCCATCTACAGCATGGCACATGCCACCTTCGAAGACGACCAGGTTTATCGGCAGAAGGACGCCGAAGGTTTCATCCGGCTCAACGCCCTGCGCCTGCGAATCCGTAAACTGATGCAGGCCAACTAGGTGGGTTAATGGGTTAATGGTTTACGGGTTGGTGGGTGAAGGAGTGGTGGGTGCTGCGAAGCTGTTTCCCCGAAAACCCACCAACCATTCCCCCGATTATCGGAGAAAAAATGTCATGAGCGAAAAACCCTGGGACGGCCGATTCGCCGAGCGCACGGACCGAAGCGTCGAAAGCTTCACGGCCTCCATTGAAACAGACAGCCGGTTGTACCCGTATGACATCGAGGGCAGCATCGCCCACTGCCGCATGCTGGCGCGGGTGGGCGTGATCGCCTCGGAGGAGGCCGACCAGCTGGTGGAGGGCCTGGGGCGTATCAAACGCGACCTGGATCACGGCGAATTTCAATTCGACGAACGCCTGGAAGACATTCACATGCACATCGAGGCGCGCCTGCTGCAGGATATCGGCAAAGTCGCCCAGAAACTGCACACCGCCCGCAGCCGCAACGATCAGGTGGCGCTGGATATGCGCATGTTCGTGCGCGACGCCACGCGGTCCGTAATCGACCAGATCGGGGCTCTGCGCAAGGTCCTGGTCGATCTGGCCGAGGCCGGATCGGCGGTGGTGATGCCCGGCTACACGCATTTACAGCGCGCCCAGCCGGTGCTGCTGGCGCATCACTGGATGGCTTATTATGAAATGCTCACCCGCGACACGGCGCGCTTCCGTGACAGCCTGAAGCGGACCAATGTCATGCCGCTCGGCGCGGCGGCCCTGGCCGGGACTACTTATCCCATCGACCGCGGCTACACGGCCGAACTGCTCGGCTTCGAAGCCGTGTCCGCAAACAGCATGGATGCCGTTGCGGACCGCGACTTCGTCATGGAGTTCCTGGCCGCCGCCAGCATCTGCATGGTCCATCTCAGCCGGCTGTCGGAAGAGATCATTCTCTGGTCATCTTCCGAATATCGCTTCATCGACCTGCCCGACGCATTCGCCACCGGCAGCAGCATCATGCCGCAGAAGAAAAATCCCGATGTCGCCGAATTGACGCGCGGCAAGGCGGGGCGGGTCTTCGGAGATCTGATCGCGCTGCTGACGCTGATGAAATCACTGCCCATGACGTACAACCGCGACATGCAGGAAGACAAGGCGCCGCTTTTCAATACGGTCGATATCCTGCAAAGCTGCCTGGCGATCTACACCAAAATGCTTCCCAGAATCCGGATCAATGCAGAACACATGCGGCAGGCGGCCGCCACCGGATTCCTGAACGCCACCGATCTTGCCGACTATCTGGTCGCACGCGGAATGCCCTTCCGCCAGGCCCACGGTGCGGCGGGCCAGGCGGTCGGCTATGCACTGGGCCGGGGTAGGGAGCTGCATGAATTGACCCTTCAGGAATTACAGGCGATTTCAAAACTGATCCAGGAAGATGTGTACCAGCACCTGACCCTCGAGCACATGATTTCACGGCGCGCATCCTTCGGCGGGACCGCGCCGGACAGCGTCAAGGCCGCCGTCGAACACGCCAAATCAGTGCTGGCGCAGGAGACGGCGAAGACAATGGAGCGCCGGCCGTGAGAACCAATCGTCCGGCCCGGCGGCGCGCCGCATGCGCTTTGCTTATCGGACTCGTTCTGCTGGCTTTTTCCTGCGGCAAGAAAGGCCCCCCGGTGGCTCCCGGTGCGCCGCGTCCGCCGCGTGTCGAAGCGCTCACCGCGGACGTACAGGCGCAAACCGTGATCCTGCGCTGGACGCACCCGAAGGGCAGCGATCCCGTTGCGGGCTACGGGATTTACCGTGCCGCCACCGATCTTGCGGCCGGCGCGTGCGCCGATTGCCCCCTGCTGTTTCAAAAACAGGGCGAAGTGCAAGCCGCCGCCGGGCAAACCACTTTTGAATTCAGCGATCCGGTCAAGCCGGGTTTCCGGTACACGTACAAAGTCAGGCCCTATTTGGAGGACCGCGGTCAAGGGCCGTTCTCCGACGTGGTCGCCGTGCAGATTCCCTGACCCGAGCCGCAGGAGGTATCAGCATGAACCGTTTGCCGTTTTACAAAATGAGCGGCGCAGGCAATGATTTCATCATCATCGACAACCGACGCGGAATCGTGCCCGCCGACGATCCGCCGGGTTTTGCCGCCAGGGTCTGCCGCCGCAGGATGTCGGTCGGCGCCGACGGCCTGATCCTGATCGAAAACAGCGAGGCCGCCGATTTCAAATGGCGTTTTTTCAACAGCGACGGCAGCATGCCCGAAATGTGCGGCAACGGCGCCCGCTGCGCAGGGCGTTTCGCGTTCCTGACCGGGATTGCCGGCCCCGATGTGAAATTCGAAACCCTGGCCGGCATCATCCGCGCCACGGTGACCGGGGATCATGTCCGGCTCCAGATGACTCCGCCGCATGCCATGGCCCTGAATCGAACGCTCAAGCTCTCCTCCGGCACCCTGAACTACAGCTTCATCAACACCGGCGTGCCGCATGCGGTCGTCGAAGTCGACGATGTCGCACCCGTGGATGTGAATGCGCTGGGTCGTGAGATCCGGCATCATCCCGATTTGACGCCCGAAGGCGCTAACGTCGATTTCATCGCGCCTCTGGCTGGGGGATCATTTGCCATCCGGACGTATGAACGCGGCGTCGAGGATGAAACCCTGGCCTGCGGCACGGGCAATGTGGCTGCTGCGCTCATCCTGGCCGCGCGCCATCAGATCCCTTCGCCGGTCCGCCTGCGCACGGCCAGCGGCACCGTGTTGAAGGTGTTTTTCGAAAACCGCGGTGGACGATGGGAATCGGTGCAGCTTGAGGGCGATGCCCGCGTGATCTATACGGCCGAAATGGACCCATCCGCCTGGAACTACTAAGGGCGGGTCGAACGGGTCAAATCGCGCGCCGAGATCCGGACGTATTACTTAGTACCTTCACATCTCATTTCGGGGTCGGGGTCGGAATCGGGATC
>JAEYRZ010000029.1 GCA_023435265.1 Pseudomonadota bacterium | reverse complement strand
CACGGCTTGAGGCGAAGTTTTTCAACAGCCTGTTAAAAAGAGGCCGGCGCGAACCCGTCGGGTTCGGCCGGCCTGTGCAATGTCTCATGACCGTGTTCACCGGTGGATATTACTCGATTTCTTTGATCCAATCGGTGCTCTTGATCCATTTGTTGTAGATTTCATCGTAACGGCCGTCATTTTTCATCTGGCGCAGGAAGTTGTTCAGCCAGTTTTCGAAATCGGGATCACCCTTGCGGATCGCCCAGGCCAACGGTTCATAAGTAAAAGGTTCGTCCAGAAAGATGAGTTTCCCGGCACCCTGCTGGGCCATGAAGGTGGCGCAGAAGGGGAGATCGTAAACGGTGGCGTCCGCTTTGCCGTTGAGCACTTCAAGGGCGGCTTCGCTTTCGACTTCAAAAGACTTGTAGTTCGCCTTGGGGATGAGGCGTTTGACCGCCTGTTCGCCGGTGGTGCCCAATTTGGAGGTGATGGTGAATTTGGGGTCGTTGAGGTCTTTGTAGGATTTGACCTTGCCTTCGTGTTTTTTGTTCAAGAGGATGGTCTGGCCGACCACGATGTACGGTTCGGCGAAATTGATGCTCAGGTTGCGCTCCTGGGTGACGGTCATGCCGCTCATGATGATATCGAACTTTTTGGTGACCAGCGCCGGAATGATGCCGTCCCAGGCCGTATTGACGGGGACGAATTTGACTTTCATCGCTTTGGCCATTTCCTTGGCCATATCGACGTCGAAACCGATGAAGTTGCCTTTTTTGTCAGCCATTTCGAATGGCAGATAACCGGCCTCGAACCCGACGCGCAACTCGCCTCTTTGGATGATTTCGTTGAGGGTCGATTTTTTCCATAGTTCGATGTCTTCTCCGAGCGCCGGAGCGGCAAGTCCTGCGGCGAGGAAAACAAACAGCGCCAGTCCCACTACAACCCTGCTTTTCATAAAACCTCCCTCGTTATCATTATCGAAACGGTTGTCCGGCACCTTGCCGGCATACGCCTTGATCCTGACCTCGATTGTTCCCCGAGAGATCCGCGCCAACCGGTATGGGGCCATGGCCGCATCGATAGAATCCGATGAGGCTTTAGGTGCCCATGAACTTCGGGCGCGATGATCTATGGCTTATTTGTATTACAGACGGTCTGAGCGGATCGTGTTTTTCAACCTTCCGAAAAACTTTTCAACCATAGAGTATCATTATGGACGGGTCAAGCAAAAAGGCTTTCCCCGCGCACTGCTACTGTCCGGCGACCGCGGTGAGCACGGACTCCGAAACCGGACAGGAAGACAACTGTTCGTGCGCCGAATGAATCAGGGCCGCCGTTTGCTCCCAGGAGATACAGGCATCTGTGATCGAGACTCCGAACTTCATGCAATCGAGACCGCCCAGATTCTGGGTTCCCTCGTGCAGGTTGCTTTCGAGCATCATGCCGACAATTCGGTCATTGCCGCCGATGCGCTGCTCCAGTACGTCCCGCCATACCATCGCCTGTTCCTTGAAACGCTTACGGCAGTTGTCGTGCGAGCAATCCACAACGAGCGCAGCGGGTAATTTTTTTTGGCTCAATTGCTCCAGCGCGTCACGGATGCTGACCGAATCATAGTTTGGCCGCCGGCCGCCCCTCAGAACGAGATGCGCGCAGTCGTTGCCGGTCGTGCGGACGATGCAGCTGCGGCCCCGACGGTCGATACCGAGAAAGCTTTGGGGCGAACGCGCCGCGATAATCGCATTGATCGCCGTGTCCAGCGCGCCGTCGGTTCCGTTTTTAAACCCTACGGGCATCGAAAGGCCACTGGCCATTTCGCGGTGGGTCTGGGATTCGGTAGTGCGCGCTCCGATGGCCGCCCAGCAGATCAGACCGGTCAAATACTGGGGGGTCACCGATTCCAGGAATTCGGTCGCCGTCGGAACACCCATTGCGGTGATGCGGCACAGCAGTTCGCGGGCTTTCCTGAGGCCCGTCATCATATCGCAGGTGCCGTTTAGAAAAGGATCGTTGATCAGGCCTTTCCAGCCGAGGGTCGTACGCGGCTTTTCAAAGTAGACGCGCATGATCAGTACCATTGTGTCGCAGACTTTCTCCTGCAGCTGCCGCAGGCGGCGCGCGTATTCCAAAGCGGCGGCTTCATCATGGATGGAACAGGGGCCGGCGATCACCATCAGGCGGCGGTCGCGCCGGCCGATAATCTGTTGAATCACCTTACGGCCTTCGATCACGGTTTGGGCCGATTCGGGCGTAATCGGCAGTTCGTCGTCCAAGTCGGCGGGTGAAATCAAGGGCTCATAGCACTGGACGTTGATGTCGTGCGTCTGCATGGTGTTGTCCTTTGCTCGGGTTTAAAAAAAAAGGCCGCAGGCGGGGCGCCTGCGGCCTTCGAACGCTTGATGGATTAGATCATGTCAGCCCAGGCACCCCCCGACCAGTCCACAATAATAGTAGTAGTAATAGCGGAACGGATTGTGGATGGCGTTAATGATGCTCACGGCGAAGCCTTGGACTCCATGTTATCGACTGCGCATCTTGTACCCGGACGGCGGCTTGCTGTCAACAAAGAATTTTGTATAAATACGGTGTCTTTTTTATTTACAACAACCAGCGCTGCCGGTAATCTGAGAGCCTTTTGAACACTTCTGTCCGTGAAAGGGCATGATTGAGTAACCGAAGGAGCACTCGATGAAACGTACACTAGGAGCTGCTATTTGCTGCATCGTGGCCATGATGCTGGTACCCGACCCGTCAGCGCTTGCCGCGGATTCGACGGAAAAAACCGATAAAGCGCCGGCCGTGGCAAAAGCGTCCGCGCCGCCGGCCAATGCCGCCACCGTGAACGGCGAACCCATCCCCTATGCGGATTTCGAAGTGGAAATGACGCTTCTGCGCAAAAGGCTGGAGCAACAGGGCCAGGTCGTGCCCGATGACCGCATGGGGGAAATCCGGGCGCAGTTGCTGGACGAAATGATCAACCAGGAGCTGCTCTATCAGGAAAGCCGCAAAAAAGGGGTGAAGATCGACAACCGGAAAGTCGACGAGGAGATGTCCGCGCTGAAGGCACGCTACAAGGATCCCCAGGAATTTCAGCGGATCCTGTCTGACATGCACCTCACGGAGAAAAAGATCAAGGAGCAGATGGCGGAGAAAATGACCATCCGCGCCTGGCTCGACGAGGAGATCATTTCCAAGATCAATATCAGCGACGAGGCGGCCAGGAATTTCTACGATCAGAATCCGGCGTATTTCGCTCAGCCCGAACAGGTGCATGCGCGTCACATCCTGATCAAGGTCGAAGAGGGGGCCGCACCCGAAGTCAGACAGGCCGCGCTGAAAAAGATCGAGGATCTTAAGAAGCGCATCGATGCCGGTGAAGATTTCGCCGCTTTGGCCCAAGAACACTCGCAGTGCCCAAGCGCCGCCAACGGCGGTGATCTGGGGTACTTCGCCCGGGGTAAGATGGTAAAGCCGTTCAGCGAAAAGGCGTTCAGCATGAAGGTCAACGAAATCAGCGGACCCGTGGAAACCAGCTTCGGCTACCACCTGATTCAAGTGCTGGATCGGCGCGAAGGCAGGACCGTGGCCTATGACGAAGCCAAGGATAAAATCAAGCAGAACCTGCGCAACCAGAGCATTCAGGAAAAAGTGGAAACCCAATTGGCCGAGCTTCGCAAGGGGGCGGACATCAAGACCTTCATTCAGTAAAAGGGAGACAGGATCCGTTTCTGCTGCAACCGTTATCATCAAGGAGCGAAGAAAAATGAATACCGCCTTGTTGATTAAGGAAACCGCCAGTTGGGAAATTGAAAAATTCAGGAAACCCCACAATAAAGGGCAGTTGCGCCAAACGCACGTGGCTTTCAGCGGATCCCCGCGTAAACACCCGCATGATCCCTATCGGGTGATCGTGGTCGTGGATCCGTGCAGTACCAATACTTTCTATTATGAATTCGAGCTGGCCGATATCACCTATGTCGAAGAATTGCCCAACCTGGTCAACCTGGAGGACGAAGTGATCCCCATGGTCCGGGTCTGGGTGCGCAAGAAGAGCGTTGCGATCCGGAGTACGCCTTTCGTGGTCGAAGACGTGTTTCACTGAATTGAAGATGAAGAAGCGCAAACAGATACCCGCTTATCCAATCCAGCCCGCAAACGAAATCAGCCGCACGCGCAAAAAAAAGGATGCGCTGCATCTGCAGAAATTGGGCGAACGGCTGGCAGAGTTGAACGATGCGCAACTCAACGGGTTCGATCTGGGCGAAGAACTCCGCCAGGCAGTCAGGGCGGCGCGCACGATGAAGTCGCGCGAGGCGCGCCGGCGTCAGCTCCAGTACATCGGCAGCCTGATGCGGCACGCCGATGCCGGCCCCATCGAACAAAAATTGGAAGATCTGGCGCAGGGGCACAGCCTGGACGTGCGCCGCTTCAAGCAAATCGAGCAGTGGCGCGACCAACTCCTTCAAGGTGACGCGGCGCGCCTGCAATGGCTCGTCGCCACCTTCCCGCGCATCGAACGCGACAAACTCGCCGGATTGGTCAAAGAGGCATCCGACCCGTCTCTCCCCGAACACCTGCGCCGCAGACAATCCCGGGCATTGTTTCGCTATTTGGGTCAATGCGTTTCAGAATGATGCTTCGATTCAGGGATAAAAGTAAAAGCGTGCGGCGATCCGCGCGCATCTTAATTGCGGCCGCCGTCCTGGCATTGTGTTTACCCGCAGCGGGCGGCCTGGCCGAATCGATTGGCTTGACGATCCTGCACACCAACGACACCCACGGCCACCTTTTACCGTTCAGTTATCCGGAAATGGTTCCCAGAGGATCGGCGTTGGCGCAGCTTTCCAAACGGCATGACATCGGCGGCATCGCCCGGCGGGCCGCACTGGCCGGGACCATTCGGGCGCAACTGCAGAAACGCGGAACAACTGTGTGGCTGGTGGATGCCGGAGACTTTTCGGACGGAACCCCCTTTTCTATCGAATACCACGGCGAGGCGGACGTTGCCGCCATGAATGCGGCCGGGTACAATTTCGGCGCGCTCGGCAACAATGAATTCAGCCGGTCTCTTGATCAAACCCGCAAGCTGATCGACCTGGCGGAATTCCCGATGCTCTGCGCGAACGCCGTGTTGAAGGACGGCGGGAGGCCGCTTGCCAAACCCTACGTCATTCAAAACATCGGCCCGCTTCGCGTGGCTTTGTTCGGCTTGCTGACCCGGGAAGCACGGGCCTATCCGGCGGCGCGGCAGGGCGTGATCGTTTCCGACCCCTTGGAAAGCGCGCAGCGCATGGCGGAACGCTTGAAAACACATGCCGACATTCTGATCGTTCTGTCGCACTGCGGCGATGAAGTCGATCGGCGCATCGCGGAACGCATCGATGAAATCGATGTCATTGTCGGCGGGCACTCACACTCACGGCTGCCCTCGGGGCGATTCGTCTGGCATGGCGAAGAACTGAAAGCCAACGATGTCGAAGGGACCATCCTGGTGCAAAATCACCAATGGGGCGGAGAGCTTGGGCGGCTCGACCTGCTCTTCAGCCAGGACGATGAGGGTCGGTGGCATGTGGATCGCTACCGTGCGCGGCTGCTTCCCGTAACCGGGGAAGGGGCCGAAGATCCGGCGGTGGCAGCCGTTGTGGACCGCTTCTGGAAGCCTCTGGCCGCTCGTTACGGTGAAATCATCGGGCAGGCGGTGGGCGATTTCGTCACGCTCGAGGACGATATGGCCGAGTACAACCTGATGGCCGACGCGATCCGCACAACCTTCAAGACCGATTTTGTTTTGGAGAACATCGGGGGGATTCGTTCACCGCTGGTCCAGGGGCCGATCACGCGCGGCGATCTCGTGGCCATGGACCCGTTCGGAAACACCATCGTGACCTTCAAGTTGGACGGCCGCACCCTGAAACGCCTGCTGCGTACCGAAACGCCCGCCGTGTCGGGAATACGCTATCGGATCGAAGACCATGTCCTGGCGGAAGCGTATTGCGCCGGACGGCCGCTGGTCGACGACCGGATCTACACCGGTGCCACCAACTCGTTTTTTGCCAGGAACTGGCTCAAAGAAATTCCGGTTCAGGATCCGGGACGCCGGCGCCTCGATGTGCTTGCAGAGTACATCCGCGGCCGGGGTCGCATCGCACCGGTCCACGACGGCCGGCGCACGGTGCGCTGAGCGGTCGCCCGCCTGGCGGGGTGTTGGAAAAACAAGCCTTCGGAAGCCAGACAAGCAGCGGTTTTCAATTGATCAATTCCACCAGTTCATCCACGATCCGGTCGAGAAAAAGCATGCCTTCCGGTGTCAGGCGGCAGCGCTGCGCATCGAGGGCGAGCCAGCCTTCAGCCGTGAAGCGGTCCAGCGCTTTGTGAAAGTACAGTTTGAAGTCGATCTGGAAATCGAGCAGGAAGGATTTCAGGTCGATGCCGTCGGACTGTCGCAAACCGAGATATACTGCCTCGATCAACCGCTGCTCGTCGCTCAATTGTTCCTGATCGGCGATCGGAAGCCGGCCTTGCTTGAGATCGGCGAGATAGTGCTCCAGCGGTCGATGGTTCCACCAGCGCCGCGGCATCCGGCAGCTGTGCGCCGAGGGGCCCAATCCGATGTACGGCAGGAAGTTCCAATACTTCTGGTTGTGGATCGAGCGCCAGCGCGAACCTTGAGAGAAGTTGGAGATTTCGTAGTGCTCGTATCCGGCGGCGCCGAGGAAATCGTGCGTCATACGGAAGAGATCGGCCGTTCGCAGGTCCGAAAGAGGGACGATGCGGCCCGCCTGGCGGTCGGCCTCCAACGGGGTATGCGGTTCGTAGCTCAACATGTAACAGGCGAGGTGCTTGGGCTTTAGGCGCAAGGCCTGCAGCAGGTCGGCTTTCCACAAGCTCGGCGTCTGGTCGGGCAGGCCGTAGATCAGGTCCAACCCGATGTTGCCGAACCCGGCCTCCACTGCGGCCCTGACCGCGGCCAGGGCCTGATCGGCGGTATGCAGGCGGCCCAGAAAAGCCAGATGCCGATCGTTGAATGATTGGATGCCGATGCTGATGCGGTTGAAGCCGAAGGCGGCGTAATCCTGAAGGTCGCGCGCCATGGCCGTCGCCGGATTGACTTCCAGCGTCATTTCGGCACCGGCCTTGAGGTTGAAGTACTGCGCCGCCCAGTCCACGATTTGTCCGACCTGACGGGGCGTGAGCAGAGACGGCGTGCCGCCGCCGATGTAGAGCGTATCGGCTTTGGCATCGGGCGTGGCGGCCAGTTCCATTTCCTTGTGCAGTGCTTCGAGATAGTCGGGGATCCGTTGCAGATCGGTCACGGAGTAGAAATCGCAGTAGCGGCACTTGCGCTGGCAGAACGGAATGTGGATGTAGATGCCGATTGCTGTTTCGGTTTGAGGCGAGTTGGACATAAAGCTTCCTTATTTGATCTTATCCATTACGGCGCGGCTGCGCTTAACCGCGCACAGGTCTCCGCACATCGTGCAGACCGATTCGTCTTCGGGCAGGGAAGCCGCGCGGTAGGCGCGCGCTTTTTCGGGGTCGAGCGAAAGGTCGAGCATCGCCGGCCAGTCGAGTTCGGCGCGCGCCTTGCTCATGCGGTTGTCCCAGTCCATCGCACCCGGCAGGCCTTTGGCGATGTCGGCAGCGTGCGCCGCAATGCGCGCGGCCATGATGCCTTCCCGGACATCGTTCTCGTCCGGCAACCGCAGGTGCTCGGCCGGGGTGACATAGCAGAGAAAATCCGCCCCGTGCGCCGCCGCAAGCGCTCCGCCGATGGCCGAGGTGATATGGTCCCAGCCCGGAGCCACGTCGGTCACCAGCGGCCCCAGGACGTAGAAGGGGGCGCCATGGCAAAGCTTTTTCTGTAGTTGCATATTGGCCGCGATTTCATTGAGCGGCACGTGCCCCGGCCCTTCGATCATGACCTGGACATCCTGCTGCCATGCGGCTTTGGTCAACTCGCCCAGGACGATCAGTTCCTGGATCTGCGGCGCATCGGTGGCATCCCTCAAAGAGCCGGGCCGCAGACCGTCCCCAAGGCTGAGGGTGATATCATATTCGCGGCAGATTTCCAAAAGCCGATCGAAATGTTCGTAGAATGGATTCTCCCGGTCGTTGGCGATCATCCAGTCGAACAGGATGGCGCCGCCGCGGCTGACCACATGCGTGAGGCGTTCATTTTTGCGCAGGCGCTCGACCGCGGTTCGGTTCAACCCCGCGTGAATGGTCATAAAATCGGCACCGTCCGCCGCATGCCGGCGGACCGTGTCGAAAAAGTCATCCACCCCGATTTCGGTCATCCGCAGACGTTTGTCCTGAAAAATATCATAGACCGGCACGGTGCCGATCATCACTGGTGACATATCGACGAGGCGCCGCCGGAAATCCCCGCCGCCCACCGTGCTCAGGTCCATAATGGCGTCGGCTTTCAGCTCAACGGCCTGCCGGACTTTGAGCATTTCCATTTCGGGCCTGCAGCAATCGCTCGAAACCCCCAGGTTGACATTGATTTTCGTGCGCAGCCCGGCACCGACGCCGCCGCCTTTGAGACTCGTGTGTTTCCGGTTGGCGGGGATGACGATGCGGCCCGAGGCCAGGCCGTTCAGCAGCGCTTCCGGGCCGATCGATTCGCTCCGCAGTACCGCCTCCATCTGGGGGGTGATGATGCCCTTTCGGGCCGAAGTCATTTGGGTCGGAAGGTCCATGCATCCTCCTGGGTGTGCCGCAGATGAATAAAAAAGCCGTATCCGGCTGTCGTGCGGATACGGCATTTCAGTCCAAAGGTATGCGACCGGTCGGCGACACATCGGCCGGCCCGCTTCCCTGCGCCGGAATTACCCGGATCAGGTTCCAAGGGTTTAATCTCAGCTTATCCGCACCCCTAGCGTGGCGCCGATCTTAGGGGCGATCCGCATGAAAAGCAATCCTATTAATTTAAAAAGCCCCCAGCTGGCAGCGGACGACCTTGATGCCCAGGCTTTCACAGGCCGTACCGATGGCGAGGCGCGGAACGGCGAGGCGCTCGGCGATCGTCCAGGCATCGCCGCAGGTCAGGCAGCCGTTCAGGGAAGCGGCCAAAATGGTTTCGCGAATCTTGGGATCGACTGCTTGGCCGGCGTCGACGATCTTTTTGCGCGCGCCGTATCCGAACAGACCGAGCTGACATTTTTCGATGCGGCCCTCCAGAAGGTCGATGGCCTGGCCGACCCCTTCCGGATGGATGGACAGTGCCCGGGCGACGGCATGGGCGGCGGCGCAGGTGATGCAGCCCTTTTCGATACGTGCTTCCAACCCGGCCTTCACCTCGGACGGCACCGTGGTGCCGGCGGGATGCTTGGCTGCGAAATGGCTTCGGGGCGATTCGTTCATCGTAGTGCCTCTTTTCTATGGATTCGGGTTGCCGGGACGGCGTCCCATCGTCACGCCCGCACAAACTGCGGAACGGCGATACAACCTTTTTAACACAGCGTGCACCGCGAGCACAGGAGTAAGCGTTACCGCGCTGGAGCAACAGGCGCTTCCCGGCGGGATCTGACCGACCGCGCCGGTTTGTTCAGGTTGAATGCATTACTCCGGGTGGGCAATACGGCCGGTGGTGTGCTATAGGGTACATCGTGGATATCAGCGGCATCATCAAGGCCATCGTCGCCGCTCCGGAGGATCGGCGCAGCAGCGGACCGCCCGAACTGGCTCCGGGCGACCGCTTGACCGGCCGTGTCCTTCGGCTTGAAAGCGACGGTCGCATTCTGATCGACCTGGGCGGACATCGTGCCCTGGCCCAAACCGGTATCGCGGTCAAACCGGGCCAACTGCTCCCACTGCAAGTGGTCGCAACCGGTCCGCCGATGCACCTCCGCCTTGATAGCGAGGCCGTCGGGAAGCCCGGGCAGTCCCTGAGCGGTCCGGAAACGCTCGAACTTTTTTCGCCCGCGGAGCGACGCCGACTGATCGAACTGATCGGGCGCTTGACCGAACCGGCTGCGGGCATCCGTGCCGCTGCCTCGACGTTGGCCGCCGACGTCCGGCAGGCCCTTTCGGCGGTCAGGGCACACCTGATACCGTTGATACCTTCCCTGCCGGGTGAACAGGTCGCCGCCCAATTGCGGCATTTCACGGAAGAGGGCGGAATCTTGTTTGAACGCAGAATGGCCGACCTGCTCCACAATGCTGGCGGGATCAAGTACTCCGAACGGTCTGCGGAACCTGCGCAGGCCGCGGGGCGAGCCGAAACCGAGGCGGCGCCGGCCTCGAGCGGTGATTTTTCCGCGGCCAATATTCTGCGCCGCGATTTAAAACCCAACCTGATCTTCCTCAAAGAGGCGCTCGCACCGGGCGGCGAACTTCGGCATCCGGCCCTTGCGGCGCTGCCGCAAAAAGCGTTGGATCTTCTGCGCCGCGGCGTTTCTCAGATGCTGGCGTCGATCGAGCACCAGCAGGAGCGGCTGGTTCAACGCGGGTCAAGCGATTACGGACAGGTGACGGTTCATTGGCTGGCGATGGAAAACCAGGCCCGCCCCGTCGCGCTGCGGATTCATTATCCTACCAAAGACAACCGGCAGTCGCCCGACGGTCTGGTTTACCAGGTGGCCCTGCTGCTCCAGATGGACCGGCTGGGCGCCCTGCGCGCGGATCTGTGCATGCAGGGCAAAGGATTGCGCGTCGACCTGCATGTGGCTGATGCGGATGTCCGCGCCGCCGTCGAGGCGAGACTGGATGAAATGAACGCCGCGTTGTCGCCGCATTTTGAACCGGTCCTGCTGACGGTGCATGCCGGCGAAGAGCAAATCATCCGTTTCCTGCAGGAAGAGGGGCGCTGCACGGTTGAAGCCCGGCGCATCGATGTGAAAGTATAAGGTATAAAGATGGATCGAAAAAACATGCCCGCTCCAGATAGCGCGAAGCTTAAGAAGGCGGCAGCGCTGCGCTATGATGAAAAGAAAGACGCGGCGCCGCGGGTGGTCGCCAGAGGCCGTGGCAAAACGGCCGAGCGGATCGTGGCCATGGCCCGCGAGCATCAGGTGCCGATGGTAGAGGATGCCAATCTGGCGCAGCTGCTCGAAGCCCTTGATGTGGAGCGCGAGATTCCCGCCGAACTTTATCGCGCCGTTGCCGAGGTGCTGGTCTTCGTCTACCGTCTCAATCAGCGGTCATCGATGCCGTCATGACACCCTTCGACATCGCACAGGCGCCCCTTGCAGGCGTCAATCTGATCGAGGCCGGCGCGGGTACGGGCAAGACATACACCATTGCCGGATTGTATGCCCGCCTGGTGGCCGAACTCGGATTGACGGTCGACCAGATCCTGGTGGTGACGTACACCAAAGCCGCCACCGAGGAGTTGAAAGGCCGAATCCGGAAAAAGCTCAACGATGTTCGTGCCGCCCTCACAGGCGGTCCGGCCGACGCCCTGCTGACCGCCCTGGCTGCGCGCACCGAACGCGAACGGATCCGCAGCCGGGTGCAGGCCGCCCTGATCGATTTCGATCGCGCGGCGATTTTCACGATCCATGGATTCTGCCAGCGTGTACTGCAGCATTTCGCCTTCGAAACCGGCCAGCTCTTCCGAACCGAGCTGATCCAGGATCAGTCCGGACTGCTTCAGGAAGCGGCCGACGATTTCTGGCGGCGCAATGTTTGTTCCGCACCGGCCGAACTTGCGTCCTATGTGCTCCAGAAACTCAAAGGCCCCGAGCAACTGGCAGAGGAATTCAACCGCTGCCGCTACCCCTATGTGCGCATCCTGCCGGACCAGCGCAAGCCGCGCCTGAGTGCCATCCGTGAGTGGCGCCGCGTTGCGCGCGAGATGCATGCGCAATGGCCCGCAGTACGATCGATGGTGATCGATCTGCTCGATACGCCGGATTTGAATGGCAAGTTTTACGGTGTCTGCGCCCAGGATCCATCCACCGGCGTTTCGCCGCGCCGGGCATGCCTCGACATGCTGGCCGCTTCACTGGACCGATGGAACGGCCGCTATCCGCTCCCTCCCGGCGCCGAACACTGGGGGCTGGCATTCCTGATCAAGGCGACGCGCAAAAAGCGGTCCACGCCCCGGCATCCCTTCTTCGACCTCTGCCAGGAAGCCGTCGATGTCCAGGCACGCCTGGAAGGTCAGCTCGCGCACTACGTACGCTACCTGAAAGTCCGTTTCCTGCGACAGGCCCGGGATCGGCTGGGGCGCAAGAAGCAGGATCGTCAGGTCCTGCACTTCGACGATCTGCTGCTCCAGCTCCACAGGGCGACACTGATAGAGGGGCGGGGCGACGCACTGGCCGAGGCGGTTCGAAGTCAATACCGCGGCGTGCTGGTGGATGAATTTCAAGACACCGACCCGCTGCAGTATGAGATCTTCACGCGCCTCTTCAACGGGGGGCAGCCGCTGCTTTTTATGATCGGGGATCCCAAACAGGCTATCTACAGTTTTCGCGGTGCCGATGTTTACGCTTATCTGCGGGCCGCCCGCGACGTACCGACTGCCTATACCCTGACCCGTAATTTTCGCTCCGCGCCGGAACTGATCCGTGCCGTCAACACCGTATTCGGTCGCCGGGAAAAACCCTTCGGCATTGGACGCATCAACTACGAGGCAGCCGTGCCGGCAGAACAGGCCGTGGACAGCGGGACACCTGGAATGGTGCTGTGGCACCTGCCGCTGAGTGCCGAGCCGGTGGTCACGCCGCCGATGTCACGGCAAGCGGCGGTCGATACGATTTCCTCGGCCGTCGCAGGCGAGATCGCGCGCCTGCTGAACGATCCTGAAAATCCGCTCGCGGCCGAGTCGATAGCGGTTCTGACCCGCAGCCATCGCCAGGCCCAACAGGTCAAAAAAGCACTCGATGGCGTTAACGTCCCGGCGGTTCTGCACAGCGCCGGAAATGTGTTCGATACATCCGAGGCCGGACAACTGCGATTTCTCCTGCAGGCGGTACTCGAACCCTCCGATGCCGTACGGGTGCGGACGGCTTTGAGCACCGACTTGCTGGGCGTGCGGGCAGCCGATCTGGTCGATCCGTCCGGCGAAGAAATTCCGGCCGCCTGGGAGCGGCGCTGGATGCGCTTTGGCGAGTACCATCGCGAATGGGTTGCGCACGGCTTTTATCGTATGTTCAGCCGGCTGGTGCGCGAGGAGGGGGTCAAGGCGCGTTTGTTGGCGCTCGATTCAGGAGAGCGGCGGGTGACCAACCTGCTCCACCTGGCCGAATTGCTGCACCAGGCCGAATCGCAGCAGCGGCTGGGTCCCGAGGGCCTGGTGAAATGGTTTGCGCGCCAGAACGGTTCGGGTGCCGCCGGTGACGAAGCCCGGGAGCTTCGTCTGGAGAGCGATGCGCATGCCGTGCAGATTATCACCATGCACCGCAGCAAAGGACTGCAATTCGAGATTGTTTTCTGTCCCTTTACATGGACCGGCGTGCGTGAGGAAAGCCAGGCTGCCGTTTTTCATGATCCTCAGGCCGACCAGCAACTGACGCTGGCCATCGGCCCCGATCTGCCGGAGCGCTGCCGACTGCAGATGCTCAAGGAAACCCTTTCGGAGAACCTGCGCATGCTTTATGTCGCCCTGACCCGGGCGCGGCGGCGCTGCTACTGGGTCTGGGGCCGTATCCGCAATTGCGAGGTGTCCGCCCCTGCCTATCTGCTGCACGGCCCGGAGGTCGATTTGAACGGCGACTGGTACGGCACCTTCAAGATGCGCGTCTCGACATTGACCGATCGAGCCATGCGCGACGATCTCACGGCGCTGGCGGCTGCTTCCGAAGGCGCCATCCGTCTGGAATCTCTGCCGGCCGGCACCGCGGCAAGGGCTTGCACCGCTGGGGCTCCCGAAACCGAATTGCACTGCCGGACCTTCCGCACCCCGATCCGGGAACCCTGGCGCATGGTCAGTTTTTCGTCCCTAACCAGCGGCGCACACGCCGCGGCAGTGGAAATTCCCGACCGCGACCAGGATGCCGAGCCGGAATCATCGGAGGACGGCGTTGATTTCTCCAGCCTGTTCGATTTCCCGGGCGGTGTGCGGGCCGGCCTTTTTTTTCACGACCTGCTGGAGCATGCCGGTTTCGGAGATCCGGTGGTCGAGGGGTACGCGCAGCTGGTGGACCGCAAACTCAAGGCATACGGATACGATCCGGCATGGGGCGCCGCGATCCTGCGCATGCTCGCGACCCTGGTCACGCGGGAACTGCCGGGCCTGCACGGCGGGTCCCTGGCCCGGGTCGATGCGAGGCAGCGCATCAACGAGATGGAATTTTACGTTCCGCTGAAGCGTATCGACGCAACCCGCTTGAGCGCCCAATTCGCCGGCCTCATACCGGACACACTGCGCGAGTGCCGGCAGGCCCTCGAAAGATTGACGTTCGCTCCTGTGGAGGGCTACCTCAAAGGCTTCATCGACATGGTCTTTCAAGAGGGCGGGCGCTATTACCTTGTGGATTGGAAATCCAATCGGCTCGGCAGAGGACGTGAAGCCTATGCCCCTCAGAACCTGGGGCCGGTCATGACCGATTCCTATTACTTCCTGCAATATCATCTTTATGCCGTCGCCCTGGATCAGTTGCTGCGTTGCCGGAAGCAGGACTATGTCTATGAACGCCATTTCGGCGGGGTCTACTATGTTTTTCTGCGGGGCCTGGAGACCGCCGGCCAGGGCATTTTCCATGACCGCCCCGACGGAAACCTGATCGGCCGCTTGAGAGAAGCGCTCATTGATTCAAGTACAACATGAGATTATGTATTTAAATAACTTATTTCATGATGGATATATTGACTATGTTGCGCTGACTTTCGGGCGTTTGATCGGGCGCCTGAGCGGAAGGGACGATCCGTGGGTTTCACTGGCCGCAGCACTGGTCAGCCGGGCGTCCGGTGAGGGCCACGTCTGCCTCGACCTGGCACAGACCGCCGATGAAGGAATACCGGCGCGCAACGGGAGCGAGGCCCTGAATATCGGCCTGAACGGAACACAGTGGCGCGAGCGTCTTGCAGGATCTCCGGTGGTGGGGCAGCCGGGTGACTTCAAGCCTTTGATCCTGCACAAATCAAGGCTCTATCTGCACCGCTTCTGGCAGTACGAAAGCGAACTGGCCGAAGGACTGCAGCGGCGGCGCCGGGCCGACTCCGGTCTTGCCATCGACCCGCAGCAACGTGAGGCGGCACTCGCGCGCCTTTTCCCCAATGCGCCGGAACAGGAGGCGGCGGCGCGGCTGGTTCTGATGCGGCCCTTCTGCGTGATTTCAGGCGGTCCCGGAACCGGAAAAACATTCACCCTGGCCAAAATCATCGTCCTGTTGACCAACCTTGCGCAGGCGCGCAGCATGCGCATCAGAATCGCCGCGCCGACAGGCAAAGCCGCCGCCCGCCTGCAGGAAAGCCTGCAGGCCATGGTCGCGGAACTGGCAGCCGGCGATCCTCGCCTTGTCCCGCCGGCCCAGGCCGAAACCGTCCATCGCTTACTGGGCATCGGACCGCGTAGCGCAACACCCCGCTACGACGCCGCGCACCCCTTGCCGGCCGAGGTGGTCATCGTGGACGAGGCCTCCATGCTCGATCTGGCATTGATCGTCAAACTGTTCCGCGCCGTGCCCGAGCGGGCGCATATCATCCTCACGGGCGATAAGGATCAGCTGGCATCGGTCGAAGCCGGAGCGGTATTGGGCGATATCTGCCGCGGTTTGACGGCTGAAAATGCGACGGACGCGGCACGCGTCCCGGCACACCAATCCGCGGCGCCGGTCGCCTTGCTGCGCAAGAGCTACCGCTTCAGCAGCGAGGGCGGGATCGGTGCCTTGAGCCGGGCGATCAACAGCGGTGAGGCATCGCGCGTGCTGGAGGTGCTGCGCAGGGACCGTACCGGCGAGATCGGCTTCATGCCATGTACGGCATTCAGCGAAGCGGCACCCCTGCTGGAGTCTGAAGTTCTCGAGGCCTACGGACCGCTGGCAAGGCAAAGCGACCCGGATACGGCTCTGAATCGGCTCGGCGCGTTCAGGATCCTTTCGGTTGTCCGGCACGGCCCCTGGGGCGTCCAGGCCCTGAATGCATGGGCCCGGGATTTGATGCGGCGGCGCGGCCTGATTTCACCCCTTCCGGGTGCGGCCGACTGGTATGCCGGCCGGCCGGTCATGATTACCCGCAACGATTACTTTCACCGGCTTTTCAACGGTGACACCGGAATCGCCGTACCCGCGCGGGAGCGACCGGGAACGCACGTGGAAGTCGCCTTCGAATCCCCGCAGGGAGGCGTCCGGTACCTGGGGCCGCATGAGCTTCCAGCCCACGAGACGGTTTATGCAATGACCGTTCACAAAAGCCAGGGATCGGAATTCGAACGGGTTTTGCTGCTGCTGCCGGAGCGCGATATGCCGCTGTTGACCCGCGAATTGCTTTACACCGCCGTCACCCGTGCGCGGCGTTCGGTGCTGATCGTGGGCGGTCCGCACGTGCTGGAAGCGGCCGTCGAACGCCGCAGCGAACGCGCTTCGGGTTTGCGGGAAGCGCTGGCGTCGAACGCACTCAGCTGATCTTGCCGGTAAAAAGCATTTCCAAATAGCGCCTGGCGATCGGGTCCGCGATTTCCCAGGCGTGACCGGGGTCGGCATTGCGCGCCGCCATCTGCCTGCGCAATCCGGAGGCCATGGTTTTGCCCAGTTCGACCCCGAACTGATCGAACGAGTTGATGCCCCACAAAAATCCCTCGTACACCGTACGTGCTTCGTAAAAGCTGAGAAGGCGCCCGGCATTGACCGGATCGAGGGCTTCCAGGACCAATGTCGAGGAGGGGCGGTTGCCGCTGAAATGGCGCGCAGGGTCCTGCGGGTCGGGTTTGCCGATGGCCAGCGCTTGGGCCTGGGCCAGCAGATTGGCCCACAGCTCCTGATGATTGGTGACCCCCTTTGAGCGGGCGTCGTGATCGGTGTACTGGGGGTGCAGCACACCGATCAGGTCGATGGGGAAAGGACGGCCCTGATGGGCCAGTTGAAAAAAGGAATGCTGCGCGTTGGTCCCCGGTTCACCGAAGATCACCATGCCGGCCGGTTCGTCGAGAAACCGCCCTTGCCGGTCCACGGCCTTGCCGTTGCTTTCCATATTGAGTTGCTGGATATGCGGGGCCAGTTTGGCGAGCGGTGCGGCGTAGGGTATCACCGCCTGCTGCTGATAGCCGAGAAAAGTGGTGTTCCATACCGCGATCAAGGCGGCCAGCAGGGGCAGGTTGTCGGATGCCGGAGCGGTGCGGGCATGCGCATCCATCTCGGCGGCGCCTTTCAGGAAGGCTTCAAAACGGTCGTAGCCCAGGTAGAGGCTCAGGGGCACGCCGCCCACCGCGGAGGTGACGCTGTACCGGCCGCCGATGAAGTCGAACATGTGAAACGTGCCCAGCACCGGACGGGACGGATCGTCGCCGGGGCTGCCCTTGGCCGTCACCGTGACGATGTGGCGGGCCGGGTCGAGGCCCCTGGCGCGCATGAGGGTTTCCGCCTGAACGGTATTGGCGGTCGTTTCGGCGGTCGTGTAGCTCTTGGAGATGATTACCCACAAGGTGGTTTCCGGGTCGATGGCGGCGGCCACGGCGCCGAAGTCGTTGATGTCGACGTTCGCCAGGTAGTGCAGGCGGATCTGCTTGTCCGCATAGGCGGCCAGGGTGGTGGATACGAATTCCGGCCCAAGGTAGGAGCCCCCGATGCCGATCACCACCACGTGGCGGAATGCTTTGCCTGTGCTTCCGGTAATCTCCCCACGGTGCACCCGGCCGCTGAATTCGCGGATTTCTTCCCGTACGCGGCGGACTTCAGGCATGATGTCCGTTCCATCGGTGACGATCGCCTTTGCGGAGAAATCGCGGGCCGCGGTGTGCAGCACGGCGCGTCCTTCGGTGGTGTTGATCTTTGCACCGGCACACATCCGATCGAACTGGTCCATTACCTTCAGCTCGGCCGCGGCGTCCAGCAGCGTGTCGAGGGTCGTGCGGTCGAGGCGCTGCCGGCTGAAATCGAACCAGAGGCCGGCCCCCCGGCGTGAAAAGTGCGCCAGGCGTTCAGGGTCTGCGAGCAGTTCGGCAAGATGGCGCTCGAGCCGCTGCATGACGGCCGCCTGATCCCGCAGGCGTTGATAGGCTTTGGTTTGATCGATCCGAATGGGGTCCATCAGGCTGCTCCTCTTCAAATGCGTCCCTGTCATGTGGGACGACGCAGTTGCCGATCGATATCCCGGACGATCTGCGCCGATACCTGAGCCGCGGCGGCGCTCATGGCCGCCGCCAGGCCCGCCGGCGTGCGCTGTGCGACCGGTATGGCGGCGGCGTAGGTTTTCTGGGAAAGGATGCGCCGGCTGGGGTCCGGTTCGCGCGCGGCCAGCAGCGTAATCGAAAGGCGCAGCGATGCCAGCCAGCCGTCGGGCCGGTCCATCTCCAGAATTTCTTCCACCCAGCCGTTGACTATATGCGTCGGCGCATTGAATGAATCGGGCGGCAGCACGGCCTGCAGCATCCCGGTATGCTGTAAATCGCGGACCAGCAGGTGGGCCAGCAGCTCCGCCGGAGGGGCGATCCATTGATGGCGCGCGTAGGCATTGCGGTACAAATCGTTATCCGCGTAAATGATGGCCTGCGTATTGAACGGCGGCGCGCTGCTGAAACGATCCACCCGCAGGACGACCGGGAGGGGCTCCGCGCCGGCCGCCGGTGCCGGGGGAGTATAGTTCAGGGTGTAATAGTAAGTGTCCCGGGCCGGCGCCGATGTTCCCGTGCAGGAGGCCAGAAGCAGGGCCAGGACCACCAGTGCAGCATGACGGTGGTATGGATGAAGGTTCATCGCATCTGCTTTCTCTTCGTCAGGCCGATTCCCGTGGAACCGATCCTCCTTCAGGGCGCCGCCGGCTTGTCCCGGCCCGGTGCGCTGAAAATAAGCTGCGAAGGCTGGTTGGCAATACGATCCAGCAAACGGTTGAGGGACTGTCCGGCCTGTTCCAGGCGCTGCAAGGTGATCAGCGTCTGGCGCTGCAAGGTGTCCACCTTCATGTCGCTGTTCTCCAGCAGGCTGGCGGCCGCTTGCGTGGCCGCCTTGATCTGGGCTGCGGAGGCCTGTAAATCGGCCGCGATCGATTCGATGCTGTTGCCAGCGCTGTCGATCGTACGATCCAGGTTGCCCACGGTGCTGCGGATTTCGCTGATGCCGCTGTCCGCGTTGACCGTCATGCGGTTGAAATTCTGCGAAGCCTCGTTCAGCGAAGCGAGCAGGCGTTCGGCCTTGTCGCTGTTGATCAGCGCCTGCAGGCTTTGGAGACTCTTGCGCATATCCCGCATGAGCTGCGCCAGCTGAGCTTCGTCGAGCGCGCTGTCGATTTTCTGCAGCACTCCGGTCAAGTGTGTCGAGATGGCGGCGTCGAGCGATCTGAACAAGGTGAATATGTCTTCTATACCTTTGAAGATCTTAGAGATTTCGGAAGGGCGGGTCGGTATGACGGGGTGGGGCGGCTTGAACCCGATTTCCGGGGAAACATCGCGCTCCCCGGCTCCGCGCCGTTCGAGTTCGATGAACATCAGTCCCGTGATCCCCACCGATTTCAGTTGCGCCACCACATCGTCGGTCGCCTTTTGCGGTTCCAGTTCGGGATCGATCTGCATGACGACTTCGATCAGGCGTTCGTCCGGGGCCACGTTGATGGCATGCACCCGTCCTACCGCCACACCGCGGTATTTGACCGGCGAATCCCTGTCCAGCCCCTGAACCGATTCGTCGAAATAGGAGACGTAAAAACGGCCCCGGTCCAGGTAATTGGACATCCCCAGCCAGACCACCCCGGCGATGATCGCCACGATGCCGATCATCAGGAAAAGTCCCACGCTGAATTTGGTCTTCAATGATGCCATGAGAGCCGTTCGGATGCCTTTGTCTGCCGGTTGAAGAATTGCCGCACGACGGGATTGGGGCTGTTGGCCCCGAGCTCCCGCGGATCGCCCTCGGCAATGATTCCTTTTGCCGAACGGTCCAGCATGATCACGCGATGGGCGACCTTGAAGATGATGTTGAGCGAATGGGTGATGATCACCAGGGTTGTACCCAGATTGTGATTGAGCCGCAGAATCAGGTCTTCGATCTCCGCGGAGGTGACCGGATCGAGTCCGGCCGTCGGTTCGTCCAGGAAGAGGATCTCGGGATTGAGCGCCAGGGCGCGGGCCAGGGCCGCCCGCTTGATCATGCCGCCGCTCAGTTCCGAAGGCAGGTGGCCTTCATACCCGGCAAGATCGACGCTGCACAGCTTCATGTGCACCAGTGTCGATACGGCGGACGGTGGCAGGTCTGTATATTCCTGAATCGGGAGGGCGACATTTTCGGCCAGGGTCATCGAACCGAACAGCGCGCCGCCCTGGAACAGGACGCCGATTTTATGCAATGCGTCGTTGAAGGCCGCTTCGTCGTCGCCGGTCATCAACTGGCCGTCGATGCGAACCGTCCCCCCGGAGGGCGCGCGCAGGCCGACCAGATGGCGCAGCAAGGTGGTCTTGCCGCATCCGCTGCCGCCGATGATGGCCAGGATCTCGCCCCTCAGAATATCGAAACTGACGGACGAAAGGATCACCGACTCGCCGTAGCGGGCGGTCAGATCGCGGACTTCGATAATGGGCTGGATTTGCGGCATATGTTACCAGTAACTGCGGATCACGGCAAAAATCGAATCGAACAGGATGATGAGAAAGATCCCGCTCACCACGGCCGAGGTCGCTGCATTTCCAACCCCGGCGGCACCGCCGCGCACCTGAAATCCCCGCAGGCAGCCGATCCAGGCCACAATGGCGGCGAAAACGACGCTCTTCATCAGGCCCCAATTGAGCTCGAAGAGCGTCAAGGCCTTGATGGTCTGGTTCAGATAAGTGGAAATCGTCAGGTCGAAAAGCGTGACGCTGATCACCATCCCGCCTATGATGGCGAAAATATCGGAGAAAATGGTCAGCAGCGGTACGACCACCATCGCCGCCAGTACGCGCGGAACAGCCAGGAACAGGGTCGGTGAAATCCCCATCGTGAACAGGGCGTCTATCTCGTCAGATATGCGCATGGTCCCGATTTCGGCGGCGAACGCTGAGCCTGAACGTCCCGCAACCACAATGGCCGTCATGATCGGGCCCAATTCCGATACCATGGCCAGGGCGACCAGCGAGGCCACGTAGATGCCGGCACCGAATTGCTCGAGCTGCATGCTGGAAACAAAAGCCATGATCAGTCCCAGCAGGAAACTGATCATGCCTACGATGGGCAGTGCGTCCACACCGGTTTTCTGCATCAGCAGGATCGTATCGCCAAGCCGCAGACTCCGCGGGTGCACGATCACGCGCCCGAAGCAGAGGGCCACCGATCCGAGAAAGGATACCAGGTAGCGCAGGTTGTGAAGTTGCGCGACGGCCGCGTCGCCGAGGCGCAGAATGAAATTGGAGCGGCGCTGGCGCATCGAGGGGGCACATGCTTCCGGGTTGTCGAAGCGGGTCAGGCGCAGTGTCTCGGCCACCCGCGGCGGCGGCTGCGCGACAGTGAAGGCGATATCGCGGTTCCCGGCGAACCGGCGCAGTTCGAAAAGAATCAGGGCGCCGAAATCGTCGAAGTAGGTGATGCGGTTCAGATCGACGGTCACCCTGCGCGGCCGGCGCGACTTGAACTCGGATTCAACCGCCCGGAGCAGCGCGCCGGCGCAATGCCGATCGATGCGTCCCTGCAGCTGAAGACCGAACGAACCTTCCGGTCCGGCCACCAGGCGGTAAAAATCGGCGGGATTCGGGCACGCTTCAGCCATGATCACCGTTTCGATTCGATCAAGTATGGAATGCACCGCAAATCGTCACTGCGCCCGGATTCGAGGTCCATCCCTGTTTTCCGAGGATATCCAGCAGATAGCAAAAAAAACACGGGATCACAACGACACGCTTCTCGAACCCGCCGGCCGATTGCGGCTGACATCCCACCCTTCAGGCTGGATGAAACGCCGGTACCGCGCCATCTTGGCAACGACGCGCACAGCCCGTTCCGGCGTCTCATAAAAAACGGCCGGGTATTCCGCGTCCGCAACCCTGCGGATCGTGCGGCTTTCGGCGCCGCTGAGCAGACTCACACCCACGATCGGTTTTCGATAATGCGTCATCAGACGGGCGACCTGCCGGATCAAATCGTCTTCGAAGCGCCGCAGCATCTGGTCGACATCGGCCAGGTAGGCTTCGGAAACACTCGGATCGGCCTTGGCCACCATGGCGGAGAGACGGGCGAAAAACTGACGCCGCCCCAGAATGCCCAGATTGATCACCGCATCGCATCCCGGCCACTGCATCAAACGCTCCAGGATTTTGAACGGGATCGAAGGATCCTGTTCGCCCACCAGATCGATCGGGTTGGCCCGGCTCCAGTAGGGCGGCAAAAGCGTATCGATGGCGGAAACAATTTCAGGATCGAGCGGTGGGACCTCGAGGCCGTAATGCTGGCACAAGTCGGCGGTGACCACGCCCCAGCCGCCGCCCCAGGTCATGATGGCCACGCGCGGTCCCTGGGGAAAGGGCAGGGAGGCGAAGGCGGCGGCCAGGTCCAGAAGAGCCATCGGTTGTTCGGCGGTGATGATGCCCGCCTGGCGGCACATGGCATCGAAGACGCGCTGATCCGAGGCCAATGCGCCGGTGTGGCTGGCGGCGGCCTGCAGGCCGGCCGCCGTACGGCCGCCCTTGAGCAGGATGATCGGCTTGCGGCGGCCGATGCGCGCCGCACTTTCGTAAAAGCGCCGGCCGTTCTTGACGCTTTCCACATAGAGCATGATCGTGCGCGTCATGGGGTCGGACTCGAACGCTTCCAGATAATCTTCGATGGTCAGCATGGCCTCGTTGCCGCTGCCCGCAAAGCAGCGGATGCCCAGATCGTGTTGTTCGGCAAAGGCCAGAAGCTGCGTTCCCATGTTTCCCGACTGGGCGGCCATGGAGGTGCCGCCGGCCGGCGGCGAAATTGTCGAGCCCGTACAAAACAGGCGGGCATGCGGGTTGGCGATGCCCATGGTGTTGGGCCCCAGGATGACGATACCGGCTTCGCGCGCCGCCGCGACGAGCTGCTGTTCGAGAGCCCGGCCCTCCGGGCCGGCTTCTGTGAAACCGGAAGTGATCAGCACGACATGACGGATGCGCTTGGCCTGCAGTTGCGGGATCACATCGAGGGCCTTGCCGGCCGGCAGGGTGACCACCGCAAGATCGACGGCCTCGGGCAGATCGGCAATACGCCGGTAGACCTCGCGGGTGCCGATCCGGCCGCCCTTGGGATTGACGAGAAAGATTTCGCCTTCGTAGCCGCCGCCCACCGTATTCGTGACCAGGATATGCCCCCATTTGCCCATTTGGGCGGAGGCGCCGATGAATGCGATGCTGCGCGGGTTGAAAAAAGCCATGACGGTTTCGGGCGCAATTGCAGGCGGCCGGGCCATGGACCTCTGCGGCGACATCACCACCAGCGCGTCCACTGCCAGGACCTCCCCCGACGTTGTGACGCGCAGCGGGTTGATGTCGATTTCGGAGATACCCGGTTCATTTTCGGCAAGCCGCGCCAGGCCGGTGAGGACGCGTACCAGGCCTGCGCGGTCCACCGCCGGCTCGCCGCGCAGAGGAGCCAGCAGCCGCGCGGCGCGGATACCCTCGAGCATGGACGCCGCCTCGGACTCGTTCAGCGGCAAAAGGCGCAGGACGATATCGTCCAGTGCCTCGGTGAGCACGCCGCCCACGCCGAACAGGACCGTCGGGCCGAACATCGGATCCCGAATCAGGCCGGCCATCAGTTCGCGCTGCCCGCGAACGTACGGCTGTACCAGAAACGATTCCAGGTCGCCGCCGAGATTGCGGCGCAGGCGCGCCGCTGCGCGGCGCACCGCGCGGGAATCGGCAAGATCCAGAGCCACCGCGCCCCGTTCGGTTTTATGCGCCAGGCGCGGCCCCATGCCTTTAAGTACGACGGGGAATCCGAGCGTGCGCGCCGCGTCTACGGCCGCTTCCAAGTCAGCGGCCGGAATTTCTTCCACAACCGGGATGCCGTAGCGCTTAAGCAGCTGCTTGCTGCGATGTTCGTCCAGGACCGTACGTTCCGCATTCGTGTGCATCGTATCGCAATTCACCCCATTCACTCCTTCTTCATGTTTTTGTTGCGGCGGCGCGGGAACGGAGAGCAGGCCGGCAAATCGACCCTGCGGACCGAAATCGTCGAAGCAGAAATTGGCAGCGCCGTTGCCGAGTGCGTATAAACCCATTTGCGCAGGCGTGTAAAGATCCGGTAATGCAATTTGAATTGATGTCGGCGCCCATCTATGCCAAATTTCGTTTTCACGCATCGCAGGAAAAGCACTCCTCCGGGTCGTTGCGCATGCGCGTGAGACGATGGCCGGCATGGATCCATTCGCCGCGTAGAAGCGAATTCGGCCACAAGAGGTTCGACAGGGATGAATCGGAAAACCGAAAGAGGCGATCGCCGTCCAGAGGCGGCTGGGACACGGCGATTACAGCCAACATGGTCGGGGGCCTTCTCATGATTCTGGATACGCGCATCGGCATGGGATACGATGTCCACCGGCTCGTCGCGGGACGCCCGCTGGTGCTGGGCGGCATCACGATCCCGTTCGAAAAGGGATTGGCGGGGCATTCGGATGCCGACGTATTGGTGCATGCGGCCTGCGACGCCGTACTCGGAGCCGCAGGACTGGGGGATATTGGGCAGCATTTTCCGGATCATGATCCTTCTTACAAGAATATCTTCAGCATCGAACTGCTGCGCCGCTGCACCGCGATGCTGCAGGCCAGGCACTATGAATTGATCAACCTGGACGCGACGGTGTTCGCCCAGGCGCCTAAACTGGCGCCGCACCGCGCGGCCATGCAGCAGGCCATGGCCCGGGCGCTCGACTGCCGGGAGGCACAGGTCAATATCAAGGCGACCACCACCGAGGGGCTGGGGCCGATCGGCAGGGAGGAGGGGATGGCCGCCATGTGTATCGTCCTCATCCGGAAGGTCTAGTTTTACATTCGGGCCGTTCGGTCTAAATTTAGAGGCGACGGGCATCCGTCGCTTTTGTTTTCAACGGGTGGATATTCGAATGGATCGGTTCAAACTGGTATCGGATCATATCCCCAAGGGCGACCAGCCCGCGGCGATCGCCGCTCTGGCGCAAGGCATCCAGGACGGCCGCCGGGACCAGGTGTTGCTGGGCGTGACCGGGTCGGGCAAGACGTTCACCATGGCGCACGCGGTGCAGCAGCTTAACCGGCCGACTTTGGTGCTCGCCCCCAACAAGACCCTGGCGGCCCAGCTGTACCACGAGTTCAGAGCGTTGTTTCCGCACAATGCCGTCGAGTACTTCGTCAGCTATTACGATTACTATCAGCCCGAAGCCTACATTCCCGCTTCGGACACCTACATCCAGAAGGACTCCTCGATCAACGAGATGATCGATAAAATGCGCCATTCCGCCACCCGGTCGGTTCTGACGCGGCGCGATGTGCTCGTGGTGGCCAGTGTTTCGTGTATCTTCGGTCTCGGCGCCCCCGAGGATTACCTGGCCATGCGCAGCGATCTGCATGTCGGCTTGCAGGTTTCGCGCGAGCGCCTGCTGGCCGATCTTGTCGCCATGCACTACCAGCGCAACGATGTGGATTTTCATCGCGGCGTCTTCAGGGTCCGCGGCGACCGGGTGGAAGTCTTCCCCGCGCACGAAGAAGATCGGGCCATCCGCATCGATTTTTTCGGGGACGAGATCGATTCGTTGCAGATCATCGATCCCCTGAAAGGCAATGCCCTTCAATCCCTGCGCTCGGCGTCGATTTTCCCTGCCAGCCATTATGTCACCACACGCCGGACGCTCAACCGGGCGATTCAGTCCATTCTGGCCGAATTGGCCCCCCGGGTGGACCACTTCCGAAAAGAGAACAAGCTGCTGGAGGCCCAGCGTATTGAAGAGCGCACCCGCTTCGATCTCGAAATGCTGCAGGAGCTGGGCTATTGCAACGGCATCGAAAATTATTCGCGCCACCTCACCGGGCGGTCCGAAGGCGAACCGCCGCCGACCCTGTTGGATTATTTTCCGTCCGATTATCTGATGTTCATCGATGAAAGTCACATTGCCGTTCCCCAGATTCAGGCCATGTACAAAGGCGACCGCTCCAGGAAGGAAACCCTGGTTCACTATGGGTTCCGCCTGCCGTCGGCCCTGGACAACCGCCCCCTGCGGTTCGATGAATGGCGGGAGAGGGCCCGGCAGGTGATATTCGTGTCAGCCACCCCGGGCGACTATGAGTACCAGATGGCGCAGGGTGCCGTTGTCGAGCAGATCGTGCGACCGACCGGCCTGGTCGATCCGATGATCAGCGTCCGCCCGGCCGGGCGCCAGGTGGACGATCTCTACGCCGAAATCGTCCGTTGCAAGGCGCGCAACGGACGCGTCCTGGTCACCACCCTGACCAAGCGGACGGCCGAAGACCTGACCGAATATTACAGCGATCTCGGAGTGGCGGTTCGCTACCTGCATTCGGACATCAATACGCTTGAGCGTATGGAGATCATCCGTGACTTGCGCATGGGCAAATTCGATGTACTCATCGGGATCAATCTGCTGCGCGAGGGCCTGGATATTCCCGAGGTGACCCTGGTGGCGATTCTCGATGCCGACAAAGAGGGGTATTTGCGTTCACCGCGTTCGCTGATCCAGACCTTCGGCCGTGCGGCGCGCAACCTTGAAGGCAGTGTCGTCCTCTATGCCGATCGAACCACCGCCTCCATGGCGCAGGCGATTCAGGAAACGGAGCGGCGGCGCCTGATTCAACTTGAATATAACAGCCGCAATGGGATCGTGCCGGAATCGATCCGCAAGAACATAGCAGGCGTTTTCGAAGATTTTTACGCGAACCGTCAGGAACGCGATGCGCCGGCGGTGGCCGAGGAGGGTGCAGCGTATCATTCCGCCGAATCTCTTGAGGCCGCCATTGAAAGGCTGGAAAAAGAAATGAAACAGGCGGCTCAGGAGCTGGATTTCGAACATGCCGCTATTTTGAGAGATCGCATCAAGACGCTGAAGCAGAACTTGATATTCGAATCATAAGTTATGGATAACAAAGAAGAGCAAACAGTTGATGCCGGTGCCCAGGAAGGCTGCGGGCAGCATGAACGCTTGTGTGAAGCGGCCAGGCATGCTCCCGTGGAATCGGGTGTCTACATGATGAAGGATGCCCAGGATCGCATCCTGTACATCGGCAAGGCCCGCAGTCTGAAAAAACGCCTGCAGAGCTATTTCCAGAGCGGCAGACCCCAGGATCCGAAAACGAGGGTCATGCTGGGCAAAGTGGCGCGGATCGAAACCATCCAGACCCATACTGAAAAAGAGGCCCTGATTCTCGAGTCCAACCTGATCAAACGCCATCGACCCCGATATAATGTGGTGTTGAAGGACGATAAGCGTTATCCCTCATTACGGCTGGATATGTCCGAACTTTATCCGGAACTTCAGATCGTGCGTAAAATCCAGAGCGACGGCGCACTCTACTTCGGGCCTTACGCATCGGCCCACGCGGTCCGCGAAACCCTGCGCTTCATCCATAAAACGTTCAAACTGCGTAAGTGCCGCGGACAAAACTACAAAAACAGAACCCGGCCGTGCCTGAATTTCCAGATGGGACTGTGCCTGGGGGCATGTCACGGCGCAGACCCCCGGCTCTATCAAAGTGTGGCCAGGGAAGTGGTCGCCTTTCTCAGGGGGCGGACGCCGGCGCTGATCCGCAAGGTCAAGCGCGATATGCAGACGGCATCCGCGGTTCAGGATTTCGAAAAGGCGGCGCAGTTGAGGGATAAAATGATCGCGTTGCAGAAAACGCTCGAGCGCCAGGTTTCGGTCAGCACGGATTTTCGGGATCGTGACGTTATCGCGTTGACCGGCCGGGAGGATCAGCAGGTAGCGACATTGCTGCGCGTGCGGGGCGGCTTTCTCGTCGGCAGCCGGCACTTCGGGTTCGAGGGCGCGCTGGGTTCGGCCGACGAGCAAATGGGACTCTTCCTTCGCCAATATTATGAAATCGACCGCACCGTGCCTCCGGAGGTTCTGGTCAACCAAATGCCGTCCGATGCGGAACTGCTCGAGGAGTTCCTGGGGGAGCGGAGAAAAAGGCCGGTCCAGATTGTATGTCCCCAGCGCGGTGAAAAGCACCGGCTGGTTCAGATGGCGGAGCAGAATGCCAAACGCGAATTGTCCGAACGCATCCAGAAGGGCTCGCAGCGGCATCAGCTTCTGACGCGGCTGCAACATTATCTGAGACTGTCCCGCCTGCCGCAACGCATCGAATGTTTCGATAATTCAAACTTCGCGGGTTCGGAGCCGGTTTCCGCGATGGTGGTGATGGAGCAAGGGCGGATGCGGCCGGAGCAATACAGGCGCTATAAAATTCAACCCCTGGGTAAACCCGATGATTATGCTTTCATGGAAGAGGTGTTGAAACGCCGTTTCAGGGATGTGCAAACCGGCGACACGCTGCCCGATCTGCTCCTGGTGGACGGAGGCAAGGGACAGATCAACGTTGCGCTTTCCGTTCTTTCGGAACTGGGGCTTCGCGGCCGCTTCGAGGTGGCCGGGATCGCCAAGAACGAAGATCAGGACCGAATCTATCTGCCGGGACGGGCCAATGCCGTACAATTCGGCAGGGACGGCGAAGTTTTGCTGATGCTGCAGCACCTGAGGGACGAAGCCCATCGTTGGGCGATCGGCTTTCAGCGCCAGCGGCGGCGTAAGGCGATCCTGCATTCGGTATTGGACGAGATTCCGGGGATCGGTCCCAGACGCAGGATTCAGCTGATGGCCCGCTTCGGCAGCATTGAAAACATCAAGACGGCATCTGCCGCAGAGCTTCAAGAGATTGGCGGCATCAGTGCCGCATTGGCCGTCCGGATCAAGGCGCATCTTGTGGACCAGGACGCCTGAAAATATACACAACTGTTACACTTTGTTTGAAATTTCAATGTATTGACATGCAAAACGATTTGTGGTCTGGTACATCCTTTTTCAAAAGGTCGGTGTTCCGGATCCATTTTTAGCGATGTCAATCAACTCAAATAGGGAGGTGGCCATGAAATCACCCGTACGTGTCGCGATCACCGGAGCGGCGGGGCAAATCAGTTACTCACTCATCTTCAAAGTCGCCCATGGCGATATGCTGGGCAACGACCAGCCGGTCATTCTTCAACTGCTTGAGATCCCGCCGGCCATGAACGCGCTCAATGGCGTGGTCATGGAGCTGCATGACTGCGCGTTTCCACTATTGGCCGGAGTGGTCGCCACCGATGATCCCAAGGTCGCCTTTAAAGACGTCGAATATGCATTCCTGGTGGGCGCGCGGCCGCGCGGTCCCGGCATGGAACGTTCGGACCTGCTCAAGAGCAATGCGCAGATTTTTTCGGTTCAGGGCAAAGCCCTGAATGATTTTGCCAACCCCGGCGTGAAGGTGCTCGTTGTCGGCAATCCGGCCAATACCAATGCGCTGATCACGTTGAAGAACGCTCCCAAGCTCAATCCGCGCAACATTACGGCCATGATGCGCCTCGACCACAACCGTTCGCTGTCTCAGCTCGCTCAAAAATCCGGCGTTGCAACGACCAAGATTGAACACGTCGTGGTCTGGGGCAACCATTCGGCGACACAGTATCCGGACATCAGTTATGCCATGATCGAAGGCGCTTCCGCCAAATCGAAGGTCGACGAGGAGTGGTATGTCAACACCTTCATCCCCACCGTTCAGCAGCGCGGGGCCGCAATTATCAAAGCCCGCGGTGCCTCCAGCGCTGCATCCGCCGCCACGGCGGCCGTGGATCACATGCATGACTGGGCATTGGGCAGCAACGGGCGTTGGGTCAGCATGGGCGTTTACAGCGCCGGCAATTCCTACGGTATCGACAACGATATAATTTATGCCCTGCCCATCGTATGTGAGAGTGGTGAATGGAAAGAGGTCAAGGGCCTCCAGGTGAGCGATTTCAGCCGTGAGCGCATGCGCGCCACCGAAAAAGAGCTGCTGGATGAAAAAGCGGCCATCGCCGATCTTCTGTAATTCACTCAACAAAACTTCAAACATGACGATAAGGCAAACAGGGGTGCGCAAAGGCACCCCTGTTTGTGCCTGCAAGGGGGGAGACCGGCTCGCGAACGGGCCGGTATGGTCATGCCGCAGGGAGGCCCTGATTCAGGGACAAACGTATAGCTTATTTAAATAACTCTTAATTATTGACTTATCCCACACAGGCGCGCTAAAAGTTCAAAACAGCCGCGATGCGGGGTGGAATGAAAAGCAGCAGGGGCTATGCACAGAGCATCCATAATTGAATACCCGATTCAAATCACCATGAGCGATCGGGCGCAGGTCACCGATCGAGTTGCGCGTGGAAATCGGGGAGCCGTTTATGGATATTAAGAAGCGGCTCAAGGCCTTGCTCCAAGAAGCGGAACTGTATCGATCCCAGGGTCTGATCAACGAGGCGCGCGGAAAGTTTCAGGACGCCGCGCAATTGATCGAGGGTATCGAGAACCTCAAGAACAAAGAAAGCCTGCTGCAGGCCGTTCAAGAGAAAATGTCCGCGCTGGAGCAGGTGAAGCATAAAGTCGACCTGGGGCCTGCAAAACCGGAGCTTTCCAAGAAGGCCCAGGATCTGATCAAAAATCTTTTCACTTTTTCCGAGAACAAGGACGCGGACTCGGCAGCTTTGGAAGGCGCCGTCGCCCTGGCCAAATTCGGTCAGTTCGACAGGGCTCTGGCCGAGCTGAATGTGCTTCTGAGCAAAGAGCCTGTGCGGGTGGAGGCGGCCAAGAATATTCTGCGCTGCCACCTGGCTGTTTCCACTTCCGAAGAAGCCATCGACCAGTATAACAAGTGGTATTCCGGAGAAACCTTTTTGCCCAGCCAACTCGAGACAGTGCGGTCCTATCTTGAGGATATCCTGCGCAAAAAAGGATTGGATGTCGCCTTGCCTTCGCCGCTTGCAGCCCAAACCGAAGGAATGGAAGCGGATTCCGAAATCGAAATGCCGGCCGAGGCTGAGGAGGAATTCCTGGATATCACTTCGATCGGCGTCACCTTCGACAGTGGGCCGCGCAAGGGGCAGATGGTTGAATTCGATGTCAATTTCCAATCCGGCAATATGCTCAGCCTGATCATTTCGAAAAAGGACCAGGAGCTTATCGACAGCTTGAAGACGGGCATGAAGCTCAAGGATATGCAATTCTATTCACCGATCGCCATTTTTAACGGGGTCGGTGTGGTTTCGTCGAAGACGCAGATCAAATCAGGACCCAAACAGGGAGACTTTTGCCTCGATATCCGGATATCCAGTAAATAGTTCGGCCGACCGTCGCCGGGCGGGTTGAATGCCGGCCTTGATTTTCCAGATTACCCCGGTCGGAAGACAGGAAGATCGAAAAGAGAAGACTGAACCCGTAACAGCTTAGAAGATTTTCTGGGGGCTCTAGCCAATGGCGATTTTCAACATGAAAAAGCGGGAGATAGAATGCAAGGTTGTCTACTACGGCCCGGGACGGTGCGGCAAGACGACCAACCTGGAATATATCTTCAAATCATACAAAAAGCAGATTAAAGGCGAAATGGTTTCGATCAACACCGAAGGGGATCGAACGCTTTTTTTCGATTTTCTGCCGATGGGGCTGGGACAGATCCGCGGCTGCGACGTGCGTGTTCAGCTATACACCGTCCCTGGACAGGTCAAATACAGTTCGACCCGCAAACTGGTGTTGCGCGGAGTCGATGGGATCGTATTCGTGGCGGACTCCCTGGAGGTTCGGCGCGAAAAAAACATGCTTTCCCTCAAAGATCTGCAATCCAATATGAAAGAATACGGGAAAAGCATCTTCAAGGTGCCGCTGGTCATACAGTATAATAAGCGCGACCTGAGCGAGCAGGGAATTCCGTTGATGCCTGTCGAGCAGATGGATCGGGATCTGAACCGGCAATTGAAGGTGCCGGCTTTCGAAGCCAGCGCGGTCAGCGGCGTCGGCGTCGGCGCAACCTTGAAGGAATGTTTGAAATTGACACTGCAGGCGCTGCAGAGAGAATTCAAGTGGGCGCAGTAATCTTCATTCGGGAAGCATCGCCGAGACGGCGGGTATAAGCAAATGCGGGATAATATCGTTCTGGCCGGCAGCCTGAAATTCCTTGCGCTGGGCGACATCATGCAGTTGTTAGGGGCCAACAGCAGCACGGGAGTGTTGCGCATGATCAGCCGCTATGCCTCCGAGCCGGGTTTCATCTATTTTGAAAATGGAAATCCGATCAATGCCTCCTGTGGACCGAAAATAGGCCTGGATGCCATTTTTTCACTGTTCGGATGGGGCGATGGCGATTTCGAATTCTCTAAAGAGAACATCACCAGCCAACGGGTAATCACCAAAAGCCGTATGGGAATCATTTTAGAGGGCCTGAAAATGGTTGATGACGGACAAATCCGGAAAGTGGGGCCCGATGCTGTCAGCCGTCAAAGCTCGGCGATAACCGATTCGGGAAGTATTCCGACTGTAAAGGGACCTTTGGTCGACTATATGTATGTCGCGGACGAGGAGGATTTCTTCGACGGCGAATACATTGTCGAGGAAGGCAAACATGGCAGCTGGATCTGGGTTATTCTGGAAGGGGTGGTCGAGATTGTACGCGATACGCCCGAAGGTCCTTTGCCGATGGTTCGCCTTGGGGATGGATCGTTCATCGGCAGCCTGGCCTCCTTCCTGATCCAGGGACATATCCGCACCGCCACCGCCGTGGCCGTTGGCAATGTGCAGCTCGGCGTCCTGGACTCGCAGCGCCTGGCGCAGGAATTCGCCCGTCTGACTCCGGAATTCAGAGGATTTCTGGTCAGCCTGGACAAACGTCTGAAGCAGCTCAACGAGCGGGCTTTCGATTTTCGGATCGGCAAGTTCGGTACCGATGATTTCGTGAGCGATAAAAAGCCGATCATCAAGCAAAACACTACCGAAGACGCGCTCTATGTCGTACGCGAAGGATCCGCCTCGGTCGTTCGTTCTAACGATGCCATCCATATTCCGCTCGCACAGCTTTATAAAGGAGATTATTTCGGCCATATTCCATTTGTGGAAATCGGCCACGAACCCGAATCCGCATCCGTGCTGGCCAGCAAGGACCTTAAGGTCCGCAAGATCGACATGGCACAGTTTCAGAGTGAGTACAATCAGCTGTCGACGACCTTCAAAAACTTCGTGGATAATGTCGCCACCTGCATATCGGTGACCACCAACGTGGTCTGCGGCTATCACAAAAAGTTCAGCCGGGGTTCCACAAAACCTTAATCAAGGTGAATCTGAGATGATCGAAAAAAGAAAACACTCGCGCATCGGATCGATGAACCTGCTCAATTATATCTACCTGGACGAGGGAGAGGAAGAAACCGTCCAGGGAATGGGTAGAACATTAAACGTATCCGAATCCGGCATGCTGCTTGAAACCCACACTTCCATCCGCAGCGGAAATGTCATCTCGCTGACCGTGGGACTGGAAGAAGAGATGGTCGATATCAAGGGGCGCATCATCTATTCCAAGCAGAACCAGAATGGAATGTACGAATCCGGGATCGAGTTCTTCGATATCGATGACCTTGCTCAGAAGGTGCTGCGCCGCTATATCTCGGAATTCAACAGCCGGTCGACACGCTAAGATCAAACAAGGAATAAAACCATGAGTTCAGCTGTTCTGCAAACCCGCTTCGACGGGCTCAATTTGCTGAATCGCGGTAAAGTTCGCGATCTCTACGATCTCGGCGATACATTGCTGATGGTCGCCACGGATCGAATTTCGGCCTTCGACGTGGTGATGCCCGAAGGCATCCCCGACAAGGGGACGATTTTGAATCAAATCTCCCTGTATTGGTTCGATCGGATGAAAAATCTGGTCGCCAATCATGTGATCGAAGGCAACGCGAAGCATTTTCCGCCCGCGTGCCGGCCGTATGCCGACACCCTGGACGGTCGTTCGATGCTGGTGCTGAAATCCAAGGCGCTGCCCATCGAGTGTGTGGTCCGTGGATATCTCTCCGGGTCCGGCTGGCAGTCTTACCAGGAGAGCGGTCAAATCTGCGGCATCAGACTGCCGTCCGGCTTGAAAGAGTCGGATCGGCTGCCGGAGCCGATCTTCACCCCCTCGACCAAGGAGGCGGCGGGCGTTCATGACGTCAATATCGATTTCGAAGAAGCCTGCCGCAGGATCGGCAGGCCGACCGCCGAAAAAGTACGCGATCTTTCCCTGGCCATCTACCGTCAGGGCGCCGAACTGGCGCTCCGCAAAGGCATTATCATCGCCGACACCAAGTTCGAATTCGGCATACGGGGGGATGAAGTCATTCTGATCGATGAAGTCTTGACCCCTGATTCGAGCCGCTTCTGGCCGCTTGCGGAATATCGGCCCGGCGGAGCTCAACCCAGCTTCGACAAGCAGTATTTGAGAGACTATCTGATATCGATCAAGTGGAACAGGAAGCCGCCGGCCCCGCACCTGCCTGAAGATGTGGTGATGAACACACGGGCGAAATATGTTGAAGCCCTGCGGTTGATCACCGGTTCTGCGCATGGATTGTAAGCCGGCGGACATCCGCCTGGATCAGATCGCTGCAGACGATCATTTCTTCAGGATCTCCTGCGCGCCGGACATCGAGGCGCTGGTCAAGTCGATTGATTATTGCGGATTGCTCAACCCGCCCATGGTCATCGATCGAGAAGGCCGCCTTGCGGTGGTCAGCGGCTTCGGCCGCCTGGCGGCTGCGGATCGCCTGGGCTGGAAGACGATTCGGGTTCGGATTCTGAATCCGGACACCTCCTTTGAGAACTGCGCTCGAATCGCGATCATCGACAACAGCAGCCAGCGTCTCTTGAATACCTGCGAACACGTTCGCGCCGTTCAACTGCTGAGCCGCCTGGTCTCCGAACCGGAACGACTGGCCCTTGCCGCACGGTCTTGCGGTCTGCCCGTCGATCGCAAAGTGATCGCCGATCTGCTGAAAGCCGCCCAGCTTCCGAAAAGCCTGGAACCCGGACTGATCACCGGCGCGATCGCTTTGCCTACGGCGGTACGGTTGGCCGAGATGCAGAACCTGACGGCATCCGAAATGATCGGAAATCTGCTGATCGAACTCGATGTGAGCCTGAACCGGCAAAGAGAGATCGTGGATTGGATCGAAGCCATCGCCCGGCGGGAAGCTTGCGGCATCCGGGACATTTTCGAGAGTGATGCGCTGGTCTGCCTGCGCAAGGATGCCGAAAGCGACCGCAGGCAGAAGGCGGCGCAGATCCGACATTATTTAAGGTCCCGCCGTTTTCCGGCAATCACATCCGCAGAACGCCGATTCGCGTCGCTGCGCGCGAATATGGACTTGCCGGCCTCGGTCCAACTGATCGCCCCTCCTGGATTCGAAAGCCGCTCCTACACCCTCCAGATGCACGTAACCGCGGTCAGGGATTTGAGCACATTCCAGCTGGCGTTAAAACGGCTCGAAACATCGCCCGAATTTCAGTCCCTTTGGGAGTAACATTCAGCCCGCGATAAAACACCCGATCCGGCGTTGGGCGTGTAACGGAGCGTGCCAGCCTTCCGCCCCCTGCCTTCCTTACACCATCAATAAAAATTGAATATTTAAAGGTAATTACAAAAAGTACAAAAATATGAATTAAAATAACTTGACAATGATTTCATAATGAATTTTATACATCTAAAAGAACTAAACGGAATTCATTTTATGGGTATCGCTGAACGCAAAGAGCGCGAAAGGGCTCGCCGCAAACAGCAGATCATTGTGGCGGCCAAGCGCGTCTTTACCCAGAAGGGGTTCGACAAGGCCACCATGGAAGATATCGCCAAGGAGGCCGAACTCAGTTCCGGCACGCTCTACATCTACTTCAAAAACAAAAACGAACTCTACGCCAACATGACCCTCCGGGTACTCCAATTCCTGTTCATAAGACTGGAGCACCTGCACGCCGATAAAAAAATGGACCCGGTGGAAAAAATCACTCACCTGAAACAAGCCTTTCTAGATGTCTATGAATTCGATCCCATGATTTTGAAGACACTGTTCAACCTGCAATCCAGCGAAGCCATCCAACACCTCAGCCCCGGTCTGGTCAATGAAATCAAGGCGCTCGCACAGAAAGCGATGAGCAAAATCGCCTCTATTTTCCAGCAGGGGATCCGCAAGGGAATCTGCATCAATCACCCGCCGAAAGCGATCGCCGATATCGTTTGGTCGCTCTTTTCCGGAATCGTGTTGTGGGAGACCAACGGGAACCTTAACGATCACAAACAGGGCTATTTCAGGCCGAGACTGGAAATGGCCTTCAAAATATTCGAACGCGGAATCCTGATTCAGGAGGGTGGACCGTAATGACTCATGTTTTTCCAGACGCTCCCGTTAAACAGGGTCGTCACACGAACTGGAATTGTTTTGCGCCTGGTTCAGAGGTTTAAGGGAGCGGTTTTCGTTATCTCGAGATCAGGAAAGGGGGGAGGTTCATCATCTGGGGGCGCCGACCGAAGTCCGGCACGATCTTGGAGACGAGTCTGGCTCGAGGACGGCTTGCAAGGTTATCAGGGTTAACACAATCGAAGGAGAGGTCGTCATGGCAGAAAAAGAGATCGTGGAAACTTCCGAAGCTGAGATTGCGGTTCATTGGCAGGAAGAGAATTATGTCCATCCTTCCACTGAGTTCATCGCCCAGGCGAATATGACCGACAAGTCTATCTACGACCGGTTCAGCCTGGACAATTTCCCAAACTGCTACAAAGAGTATGCCGATTTGCTGACCTGGTACGAGTACTGGCACACCACACTGGATACGAGCGACGCACCGTGCTGGAAATGGTTTGTGGGGGGAAAAATCAACGCCAGCTACAACTGCATCGACCGGCATCTCGCAAAACACAAGAACAAGACCGCGATCCATTTCGTGCCCGAGCCCATTGAGGAAGGGTACGACCATATCACCTATTACGAACTGTACGTGCGCGTGAATGAGTTTACCGCACTGTTACGCGATTTCTGCGGGCTTAAAGCCGGGGACCGCGTCACGCTGCACATGCCCATGGTCCCCGAACTGCCGATCACCATGCTGGCGTGCGCCCGTTTGGGCGTGATCCACTCGCAGGTATTCGGCGGCTTCAGCGGCAATGCCTGCGCCGATCGCATCGTAGACTCGGGCAGTAATGTGCTCATCACTATGGACGGTTACTGGCGCAGCGGAAAGTTGATCGACCACAAGCAAAATGCCGATGTGGCCGTGGAGGTTGCCGCCAAGCAGGGCCAGAAAGTCCAGAAAGTGCTCGTCTGGCAGCGCTATGCCGGCAAGAGCAGCACACCGACGCCCATGGTGGAGGGCCGTGACTACTTCGTGCAGGATGTGCTGAAAAAATACTACGGTGCGCGCGTCGAACCGGTCAAAATGCCGGCCGAAGCACCTCTGTTCCTGATGTACACCAGTGGCACGACCGGCAAACCCAAGGGTTGCCAGCACAGCACGGGCGGCTATCTGGCCTACGTGGCGGGCACCTCCAAATACGTTCAGGACATTCATCCCGAAGACGTCTACTGGTGTATGGCCGACATCGGTTGGATCACCGGTCATTCCTACATCGTTTACGGCCCTCTGGCGATTGCCGCATCTTCGGTCATTTATGAAGGCGTACCCACCTTTCCGGATGCCGGACGGGCCTGGCGTATCGCTCAGGATCTGGATGTAAACATCTTCCACACTGCCCCGACCACCATCCGAGCTCTGCGCAAGATCGGACCCGATGAACCGAAAAAGTACACCTACCACTTCAAACACATGACCACGGTAGGCGAACCCATCGAGCCCGAAGTGTGGAAATGGTACTATAAGGAAGTGGGCAAGGGTAAGGCGATCATCGTGGATACATGGTGGCAGACCGAAACGGGCGGCTTCCTGTGCAGCACACTGCCGGCGATTATTCCCATGAAACCGGGCAGCGCCGGACCGGGTATGCCGGGCATCCACCCGATCATTTACGACGAAGAAGGCAAGGAGCTTCCGCGGGGCGCGGGCAAAGCCGGAAACGTCTGCATCCAGAACCCCTGGCCGGGCGCCTTTCAGACGATCTGGGGAGACCGCGACCGCTTCGTCCGGCAGTATTACGAACGCTACTGCAAAGATCCAAAGAGCAAGAGGTGGCAGGACTGGCCCTACATGACCGGTGATGCCGCAGTCGAAGCCAAAGACGGCTATTACCGCATCCTGGGCCGCATCGACGACGTGATCAACGTGTCGGGCCACCGCCTGGGCACCAAGGAGATCGAGTCGGCGGCGCTGGTCGTTCCGGAAGTCGCGGAAGCCGCGGTCGTGCCCGTGGCCCACGAAATCAAGGGCAAGGAGCCCGACCTGTACGTCTCGTTGAAACCCGGATTCGATGCAACCGCAGAAATCGCCGCCAAGGTGATGAAGGCCATCGAAACCGAAATCGGCAAGATCGCCAAGCCGCGCAAGGTGTGGATCGTCAAGGATATGCCCAAAACGCGTTCCGGCAAGATCATGCGGCGCGTGCTGGCGTCGATCTCCAACAAGCGCGATGTCGGCGACGTCACCACGCTGGCCAATCCGGACATCGTGGAAGAGATCCGCAAAATGGTTCAAAAATAACAGGCGTAACTGGAACAAGACAGTGGGGTACAGACATGCTTCAGATATTTGCCTGCCGGGCTTCCGTTGCCGCAGGGCCCACGGGGGACCGTATTTCCGGCAGGACGATTTCAGTGGGGGAAGGGAGGTGATCCGAACCAACAGGCCTTGCTGCGGCCGGCTCATTGGGGGGACCGGTCTGACAACCGTTACCGGGCATAGGAGGGCAGAACCATGAGCAATGTCACATGGGTCTACATATTTTTGGGTTTATATATTATTTATTGTTTTTATTGGGGGTTGAAAGGATACTTCACCGAGAAGACCTCTGCAGGGTACGCCATCGCCGGCCGCTCGATTCCGTTCATCGCGTTTCTGATGGCGGCGACGGCGGCATCCTTCAGCGGCTGGACCTTCATCGGCCATCCGGGTCTGATCTGGCGGGACGGCATCGCCTATGCATTTGCGTCGTTTTACGTCCTGACCATACCGATCACCGGAACCTTTTTCTCGAAGCGGACCTGGCTGCTTGGCAAACGCTACGGCTTCATCACGCCGGGCGACATGTACGCCTATTACTTCAACAATGAATTCATCCGCTGGCTGGTGGTGCTCACCGCATTCCTCTACTCCATGTTCTACTCCGCCGTGCAGCTGATGGCCTCGGCCGCCCTGTTCCACTTCGTGGCCGGCGTGCCGGTGACCTTCGGCGCCATCTTCATGGCCTTCATCGTTTGGTTCTACGTCTGTACCGGCGGCATGAAGGCCAGCGCCTGGGTCGGCGTGATCCAGTTCGTCCTGCTGGTGGGCGGCATCATTCTTCTGGGCTGTTACATGATTGCACCGCCGGACGCCTGGACCGGCTGGACGCAGTTGTCATCCGAGATCGCGCAACTGGACAAAAAGTTCCTGGAGGTGCCGCGCGTGATCAACTTCGGTCTGGGCGGCGCCAAGGGCGAAACTGCCTGGACGGCGGTCATGATTCTGACCTACATGTTCTCGCTGATGGGCATCCAGAGCTCACCCGCTTTCACCATGTGGAACTTCGGCATCAAGTCGCCCAAACCCCTGGCCTGGCAGCAGGCCTTCATGTCCACCTTCGTGGTCGGCTTCGCCCTGTTCTTCTTCACCGCTTTCCAAGGCATGGGCGCCAGGATCCTGGAGGTCAAGGGCATCATGACTTTTGCCAAGGATGCCGACGTCGTACCTATGCTGATGGCCAAATACCTGCCGGGCTTCGCCCTGGGCATCGTGTTCATGGGCGCCATCGCCGCCATTCATTCCACGGCGGCGCCCTACATCAACACCGGCGGCTCCATTCTGCTGCGTGATGTGTACTACCGCTACATCCGCAAGATGAAGGCCGGCCACGCCGAACAGATC
>JAEYRZ010000149.1 GCA_023435265.1 Pseudomonadota bacterium | reverse complement strand
CCGCTTGGCGCAGCGAAGGATAAGCGTCCCGCCTGTCTGAGCGCAGCGAGTTTGCGGGACGCTCCGGAGCAAGCCTTAGCGGCACTTCAAACCGCTATGGCGTGTCCTTGGGCCCGGATACCCCGGCGCACCGGTGCGCTAAGGCAATATACTTGAGCATTTCAGATATCCGCAAAAGTGAATGCTGAAAGAAAGAATCGGGTCGATAGATAACCAATAAACAGACCCCATGCCTCCTTTCATCTTTCAGCTCCCTTTTCCTGTGCTTTCAGCCTACCAGGATGCGCGCATCCACGGCGCAGAAATCGCCGCCCGTGCCTTTGACCGGGTTGAGATCGATTTCGGCGATGCGGGGAAAATCGGCAACCAGGCGCGCCAGGCGCACCAGCTGATCGGCCAGGAGGTCGACATCCAGGCCGGCCTGTCCGCGGACGCCCACGAGGATGGGTGCGGCGCGGATGCCGCGGATCATGTCCAGGGCCTCGCCGCGGGTCAGCGGCGCCAGTGCGAAACGCACGTCTTTAAGCACCTCCGCGTGAATGCCCCCCAGACCGAACATGATCAGGTGGCCGAAATCTCCCTTGCGGGCGGCGCCCAGAATCACCTCCAACCCGCCCAGCATAGGCTGCACCAGCACCCCGGCCGCATCCGGAATCCGCATCAGCATCTGCCAGGCCTCACGGGCCTGAGTCTCGTCGGCGACGCCCAGGCGCACGCCGCCCACATCGCTCTTGTGCAGCGGCCCGATCACCTTCATGGCCAGTGGAAAACCGACCGCCCGGCAACCGGCCGAAAGGTCGTCGACGCTGGAAATTTGACGTTGCGGCGCAATCCGCAGCCCGGCCGCCTGCAGGATGCGGCGCACGATTTCCGGCGATAAAGCCCCCGTGAGGTTTTCGAGCGCCGAGGCGATGACTTGGCCGTCATAGCCTTCGGGGGACGGCTCGCCATCGGCGTCCGCCGGCCGCCGGCAGGCCTGGACGTTGGCCAGCGCCCCGGCAAGCGAAACTTCATCGTAGAAGTAAACCTTACCACCGTCGATGAACCGCTTGATCGCCTCACGCGAAGAGTGGACGGAGGCCATCACCGGAAACACCGGAATGGGGCTGTGCTCCATGGCGCGGGCGATTTCATCGTAAATCACGCTGTTGCTGGCCAGGCCGGGATCTCCGGTGATCACGCCGATGGCGTCGAGTCGTTCGGACGCTTCCTCGGCCAGGATCTGCAACACCGCTCGGACCTGTTCGGGTGTGCGCGAGGGCAGACAGTCGATCGGGTTGAGAACCGAACTCTCGGCTGCCAGTACGCCGCGCAGCCGGCGGTTCGTGGATTCCGCCAACTGCGGCAGGTCCCACCCCCGGCGGCTGAGTTCATCGGCCATCATCACGCCGGGCCCGCCGGCGTCGGTTAGGACGCAGGCCCGGTTGCCGCGCAGCGGGCCGCCGGCGGCGACGAGCACACAGGCGGCATCGATCAGTTCGGCCTTGCTTCTGACGCGGATGATGCCCGCTTTATCGAAGAGCGCCTGGACCGCCGAATCGGGACTCGCCAGAGCGCCGGTGTGGCTGGCGGCGGCGCGTTCGCCGGCTGCGGTCACGCCCGATTTGATGCCCACGAGGGTGCAGCCCTTGGCCGTCAGGCTGCGTGCGTGCCGCAGGAGCAGCTGCGGCTTGCGGATCGACTCCATGTAAAGCAGGAGCACCCGGGCGCCGCGCCCGTCGTAATGCGCATCGTACATGGCCAGCAGGTCTTCGACCGAGACCATGATCGAGTTGCCGAGATTGACCACATTGTCGAAAGAGAGTCCCCTGCCGACGGCCTGCTCCATGACATAGTCGACCGTGGCGCCCGAGCCGCTGATGAAATCGACGGCGCGGCCGGGCTGCTGCGGCACCATGCCGGCGAACTTCCCCTTGTAGCGCCGGGTCAGAAATCCCGAGCAGTTGGGGCCGATCAGGGTCATGCCGGCGGACGTTGCGACGGCCAGCATGGCCCTCTCGATCTCTTTGCCCTGCGCGTCCTTTTCCCCGAACCCTGAAGTCAGCACGATGGCCGCCCCCGTCCCTTTGTCGGCCAGTTCCTGCACAGCCGGGAGCACCAGGCCGGCGGGGATGGCCACGATGGCGAGGTCCGGAGCGCCGGGAAGCGCGGACACCGATGGATAGGCACGCACGCCCATGATCCGGTCCGCCTTGGGATTCACCGGCCACAGGGCACCGTCATAATCATGCGCGCGAAGGGTTTTGAAAAGCCGGCCGCCGGGTTTGACGACATCATTGCTGGCGCCGATCACGGCGATGCTGTCGGGATCGAAAAGGTAATCGAAAGGGGATCTGGGTCTGGTCGGACTCTGCGGGGGGTGCAAGGGCAATCTCCTGTTCGTCTGCGCCGGGATGTTTGTCGCACGCCGGGATGGCCGGCGGCGTTCAACCCTCCATCGTGCGCCCTTGTTCGAATGCGTTGTAATTGGCGGCCCACAGCGCCGGGGCCGGGCTGAGGGTCTTCAAGGCATGCAGCCACAGTGCGGCAGGCAGGGCGGAGAAGGGGGCGGTCCGGCTCAAGACCCCCAGCATCACGACATTGGCCGCGCGCCCGCTGTGGTCCCCCATTTCCAGGGCCTTGGCCAGCACATCCACGACCCGTACCCTGCGGCCGTCCAGGGCCTTCAGGATTTCGGCTCTGCCGGGATAGTCCGCGGCCGCGGTTCCCGGCGGCACGATCGCCGTGTCGGCCAGCAGAACGACGCCTTCGGGTCTGAGCAGTTCCACGAAACCGGGGCGCAGCACCTCACTGCGCTCCATGGCGATCAGGCAGTCGGCCTGGCCGGGCATCAGCACCGGGCTGAAGACGTTGCCGCAGGCGAAGGTGCTGATCACCGGCCCGCCCATCTGGGCCATGCCGTGCGTTTCGCCCTTGACGATATTCTGCTCGCCGTAGCCTGCCAGAAAGGCCAAGTGGGTCAGCACGCGGCCGAAGAAAAGATTGCCCTGACCGCCGACGCCCCGTATGGCGACCGCCATGCGGGCCGGAAAGGCCTTGCTGTCGGTCCGGACCACCGCGATGGGCGGCGGCTCCGCAAGGGGGCGTGCGGCGGAACGCGGGCGGGGGCTGCCTTCCGTTTCGTGGATCGCACCGAAAGGACACATCTGCAGGCAGGCCGGCGTTCCCTCTCCGCAGCCGGTGCACAGGTTGTTGTAAACCGGAAATCCGTCCGGGCCGGCTTCGTTGCCGGGGCAGATCAGGCAGGTGTGACAGCGCTGACACTTATCGGTGTCGACGGCCGTGCGGATGCCCTTTTTGGCGGCCGGCACCTTTTTGATGCACCCGCCGCGGACCACCAGCGTCGTGAACACGCCGGCTTCGGCGGCCTTGAGCGCTGCACGCATGCCGGTACGCAGCCCCTTGCGGTCATAGGCATCCAGCGCTTCGACCCGGGTGCCGGTGGCGGCAAGCGCGCCGAGCAGGTCGAAACGGTTGGGTTCGCCGGCCAGATTGACCGGCGAGGTCGGCGCCGGTTGCCCGCCGGTCATGGCGGTCCAGTGATTGTCGAGCACCACCTTGACGCCCGGCACGTTCCGGAAAACCGTGTTGCGCGTGGCATCCAGGCCGCTGTGACACTCGGTGCTGTCGCCGATGATGCTCACGCAGCAGGCCGCCTTTTGAGGCTGCGCCAGCACGTAGCCGGCCCGCTTGGCCTCGCTGGCCCCCATGGCCAGTCCGGTGTCCATGGCGTTCATGAAATAGAGCAGCGCATTGCAGCCGATGTCGCCGAAGGCGACCTCGATTTTGCCGCGCCGCTTCATCTGGCGCATCAATTCGCCGAACAGGCGGTACGGGCACCCGGCGCAGATCATCGGCGGCCGGGCGACCGGCTGCAGGGACGCGGAGGCCGGCGGATCGGCCAGCCCGAGCCTTGCGGCGATACGGGCCGGAGTCCACTCGGTAAGGGTTTCGTATTCCGCCTTTCCGGTCACCCTCAGCCCCATGGCGGCGAGTTCTTCCTGTAAAAAACGGTAGCCGTCTTCGATGACGAAAACCTCTCCGGAGATCGATGCGCAGAACGAGCGGATCAGCGCTTTGGGCAATGGATTGGTGAACGCCAGCGAGAGCAGGTCGAAATCGGCCTCGTAGGTGCTCCTGACCTCCTGGACGAATGCACTGTTGGCGCCGCAGGTGATCACGCCCGTCCGACCGCTGCCTCTGGTCCAGGTGTTGAGGGGCGTCGCTTCCACCATGGCGGCCAACCCGGGCATTCGTTCGCTCAGCACCGTATCGTAGTTGCGCCGCGCCATCACCGGCAGACAGTTGAACGCGCGCAGGTCCTCCGGCGGATCGAGCGGCTGCCGCTTTTGAATTTCACCCAGCCGCACCAAACCTTCGCTATGGCATAAATTGCCCGAGGCGAGGATCACGACCGGCGAATGGAAGCGGCGCCCGAGGTCGGCGGCGATCTGCGGCGCCGCGTACATCTCCTGGTGCGTCCGCGGTTCGAAAACCGGAAGAAAACAGCTTTTCAAAAATGGTCGCGGATCGATGACGTGCTGAGTGGAGCTGGGCACGAAATCGGTGGCCACGAAGTAAATCAAGGCGCCCCGCGGCTGCGTAAAAAAGGCGGCGCTGGAAAAAACATCGCCGGCCTGAAAAAGGCCGGGCACCTTCATGGTGACCACGATGTCGCGCCCGGCCAGCGTGTGGCCGAAACCCACGGCCGCGGCCACCGCCTCGTTGACCGACCAGCCCACGGTGATCAGGTCCTGCACCCGGGCCAGCCCGCGGTCGATCACCTCCGTGCTCGGCGTCCCCGGGTAGCCGTCGGCGCCGTGAATGCCTGACCGGACGCAGCCTACGGCAAAGGCGATGTTTCCCTGCAGAACTTCCCGGCGCCCGGATTCGGCAAGGCAGAGCGCCTTGATCGGATTGGATTGCATTGCACCCTCTCCTATTCTATTAGCAGAAAGTTATTCTCAATAAACAAACCTGTATATAGAATAGGCTCCGGCTGTGTCAAAAGGAATGTTATGAGCATAGCCGCCGTCGGTTCACTCTGTCGATTCGACAGCTTTGCATTGGATTCGGTATCGGGTGCGCGCCGCGCCTCCGGTACAAGCCCCGCGCCCGGCCAACATGAATCCGGCGCGGCATCACCTCCGGGGCGATCCGGTCTGACGGGCGGTTCAGATGAGCGGCGGGTTCCCGCCCCCGTATCCTGCTCCGGACTCAGGAATTCCTTTTTCCATTGCTTCCTTGACTTTCTGGCTCAACTCGCTGAGGCTGAACGGCTTCTGGATGAAGCCGTGGCACCCGCGCTGCAGGATCTCGATGGCTTGGCCGTTCAGGCTGTACCCGCTGGAAAGCAGCACCGTGGCCTCCGGATCGATCTGCCGAATGCGGTCGAACGTTTCACTCCCGCCCATGACGGGCATGATCATATCCAGGATGATCAAATCGATTTCGTCCGCTTTCTGCCTGACGATCTCGACGGCCTGGGCCCCGGAATTGGCGGTGATGGCGCGGTAGCCGAGCTTTTCCAGCATCCTGGAGGCGACCTCGAGAATCATCTCTTCATCGTCGACCAGCAGAATCGATCCCGTTCCCCGGGCCGGTGGAGCGGCATCGCCGTCTTCCGGGGCCGGTGCCTTTTCGGTGACCGGGAGATAGATCGTGAAGGTGGTGCCCTGTCCGGGTTCGCTGTAGACCCGAATCAACCCCCCATGGTTCTTGACGATCCCGTAGGCCGAGGCCAGGCCGAGCCCGGTGCCGCGGCCCATACCTTTGGTGGTGAAGAACGGATCGAAAACACGCGCGCGGGTGAGATGATCCATGCCGACCCCGGTGTCGGTCACGCTGATTTTGATGTAGCGGCCGGGCTTGATTTCATCCATACGCGGGATTGCGGGATCGATGGTGAGGTTTTCGGTTTGCAGGTAGAGATCGCCGCCGCCGGGCATCGCCTGCCACGCATTCACGAAGAGGTTGAGCAGGACCTGGTGCATTTGGCCGCGGTCCGCTTCCACCGTCCAAAGGTCTTCCCGGAACTTCCTGAAAATCCGGATCTCCTTGCGCGTGCGGCCGAACATCTCGGCGCTTCCGGCGATCAGCCGGTTCATATCGGTCGGTTTCACCTCATATTTGCCGCCTTTGGCAAATCCGAGCAGTTGGCGCGTCAGCTCCGTCGCGCTCTTCACGTAGGCTTCAACGCCCTTGAGGTGTTCATGATGCTCATGCGGCGGCTCGATGTCCGCCAGCATCAGCGACACGCGGCCCTGAATGCCCATCAGCAGATTGTTGAAATCGTGCGCGATGCCCCCGGCGAGAGTCCCGACCGCCTCCATCTTGCGGACCTGCTGCAAATGAAGTTCCAGCTTGCGCTGCTCGGTGATGTCGCGAATGAAATTCAGGGTGGCGGGCCGGCCTTCCCAGGCGATGCTCACGGCATTGATCTGTACGACGTACTCCCTGCCGCTGCGACTGAGGGCCCTGAAGGAGTAGTTGGTCGGTAGACCCGCCTCGCCGCTCAACCGCCGCCGGTGAATATCGGTCACCATCGCCCGGTCTTCAGGGTGAATGAACTCGAGGAAGGATATCGGCCCGCTTTCCGTACCGGGCAGTTCCATCCACTTCAGCACCTTTGGATTCGGAAATTTGATGCATCCGTCCTGGGCGATGAAGATGCCGTCATTGGCGTTTTTGACCAGCAGGCGGTATTTCTCTTCGCTTTCGCGAAGGGCCGTTTCCGCACGCCGACGCTCCGTGATGTCCCGGCAGACATAGACGATGCCGAACGGCGATCCGTCCGCTTCCTGCAGCACGTCGGCCTTGACTTCGAAAAGCGCCGCATCGCCTTCCTTCAACAAAAAACGGTATTCCATCGGGCCCGGGTCTTCTTCGAAGAGGCGGTGGGTATTTTCGCCGAAGCGCAGGCGATCTTCGGGCGAGATGAAATCGGGCATGCTTTGGCCCTGCAGTTCCGTCGGGCGGCATCCGAGGTTCGCGGCGGCCGTTTCATTCACGAAAAGGATCCTGCCCTGCAGATCGGTCCGCACCACCATGTCCGGGATGGCGGCCACCAGCTTGCTGTATAATTCTTCGCTTTCCCGCAGCGAGCGTTCCGTGCGCCGGAGTTCTTCCTGGGCTTCGATTTCGCGTGCATGCAGCTTGCGCTGCCGCACCAGCAGGAAGGACATCAGGATCGAAATGATCAGCGTCAGTGCAAACAGGATATTGACGCTCACCAGAAACCGCTCCAGGCGAAGGCCCTGATCCTTCAGAACACCCTGCGCGAGGCGGTACGACCCGTCATTCATCGCCTTGGCCTTCTCGTAGGCCGCCCGGATCCGTGCGTGCACGATGGCGAGCGTGGTGGGGGTCTGCGGACCGAAGCCCGAAACGCCCTCGTCAAGCCAAGCCAGGGCGTCCACGACCGCAGGGGCGACCTCGGCATGAAAAGCGGATGACTGGATCAGATTGTCGAACACATAGCTGTTGCGCAGGGCGATCAGGGATGTGTGCACCTGCGTCATTTTGGTCCGCAGCCGCTCGAGCCGCGGGGCAATGGGCTCGATTTTGGCCAGCTCGGCGTCGAACGTGGCCTCGCCGAGCATTTCGAGGGTATCAGAGACGGAGCGAAGCTGTTTCAGCAGCGTATTGGGCAGATTTTTCTCGATCGAGCGCAGGGTCAAGTTGGTCAGCACCCCGACCGCGACGACGATCACAAGGACCACTGCCATGGCATGATACAACAACAGGTTGATGTGAGACGGCGTCTGCCTCATTGCGTTTCGATATTTTTCAGAGTCAGGCCGGCCGCACGATAAAAGGATGCCGCGCCGGGATGCAGCGGAATCGAAATTCCGTCGAGGGCCGATTCAAGCGTAATCGCCGCAAACTGAGGATGCCCGCTGCGAAGCAGGGCCTGGGTGCGGCCGCTCCACAAGGTTTCCGTAAGCTGGCGGACGGTTTCCTCGGGCATATGGGCCATGACCACGAGCAGTGCATGAACCTGAAGCGTAGGTGTCGCCGGCACCCCCGCATAGGCGCCGGCGGGGATCTCTCCCGGGAAGAGATAGGGAAAGCGCGAATGGATGCGGGCGGCCTGTTGCGGTTCGATCGGAACGAGCCTCAAGCCGATGCCGGCCACTTGGCTGACGCCTTCCATGGGAATGCCGGCCATAACCGAAAATCCATGCAGTTCACCCGTGATGATCTTTTCGTGGGTGAATTCCGGTTTGAGGTAAACCGCCGCAAAATCGGCTTCCGACAAGCCATGCGCTTCGAGGACGATGCGCATTGCCGAAAGGGTGCCGGAACCGGTCTCGTCGATCGAGATGCGTTTGCCTTTCATATCGGCGACGCGCCGGATGCCGGCATCGCCGCGGGTCACGATCTGCAGCTTTTCCGGATACAGGCTGGCAACCGCGCGCAGGTCGCGCAGCCTGTCTTCGCCCGCGAAGTCATGCCGGGCGCCGTAAGCCCAGGCCGCCACATCGGCCTGGGCAAGCGCAGCCTCGATCTCTCCCGCGGCGAGCGCGCGCAGATTGGCGGCCGATCCTCCGGAGCTCTGGGCCACGCCGATGAAGCCGGCCATCGGCCCGGGGCCCTCATCGGCGCCCGTCCTCTCTTTCGCGATTCCCGTAACCGCCTGGGCGATCAGCTTGCCCAGCGGGTAGTAAACCCCGGCGCGTCCGCCGGTACCGATGCGGAACAGACGGGGCTGTTGCGCCGCAGCGGTCGATCCGCAAAAGAGCGCAATGCATACGGCCAGCGCCGCCATCCGTAGTATTCGGCGGATAGTGAAAATGCGACGGGAAAAACGGTGCCTGTCTGCAGACTGCCGTGGCGGCACATCCGTGCGCGGCTGATCCATTTCGGGCCATCCTTCGGTTGTGGTCATCGCATCCATGGAGTCCATTTAGACCCCGATGATGCCTGAAAGCAAGTCCCATACGGCCTCGCCAGGATGACCGTCAGGGGGCGTACCCCAGCTTCCTGGAAATGGTTCGGGCGGTATCGGCCACCCAGGGACCGAATTCGCCGATTTGCGCATGCGGGAACATCCCCGTCAACACGACGGCGCCTGCCGCTTCGCCGGTGTGCTTGAACACCGGCGCGCTGATCACAATCATGCCGGGATTGGTTTCACCGGGATCCACGGCGTAGCCGGTTTCCCGACAGCGCCGCAGTTCTTCGCGCAGCACCTCCCGATCCACGCGTTCGCCGTCTCCGTAGAAGCACAGGTACTCCTGGGCCAGAATTGCTTCACGCTCGGCCTGCGGCATGAACGCCACGATCGCCTTGCCGTGCGAGCCATGGGTGATGTGGTAGTGGCTGCCCTCACGCAGGCCGTAATCGAGATCCTCGCGCGTATCCCGCCGGGCGACGATATAGAACCGGCGGCCGCCGCTGATCAACCCGAAATGCGCGCTGCTTCCGGTGCGGCCGGCCAGAGTCTGCAGCAAGGGCAGGACCAGCGTGCGGATATCCAGGTTTTTCATTATATTGCGCGCCATGTAGAGCATGCCCAGGCCGAGCGAATAGGTTTTGGTCTGATCGTTTCTTTCGATGAAGTCGAACTGCCGCAGCGTGTTGAGCAAGGTATAGCCTTTGCTTTTGTGGATGCCCAGGCGGGTGCAGATTTCGGTCAGGTTCAGCGTTTCGCGGGGCGATTCGGCCAGGCAGGCGAGCAGCTGCAGGGCTTGCTGTACGGCCGGTACAATCGGCTTGTAGCCGGATCCGCGGGCGCCTTTTTTCTCCGGTTCCGCTTTCATCGTCACTCCCACTCCTCGTGCGGCTGCCGCTACATTCCGATCTCGATCCGGTTGGATCCGGCCGCAAGGACCCCGACCCGCAGCCGTGCGCCGCAGTGGCGGACAAGCAGATCGGCCAATTCGTCGCGTGCCTCGAGGCCGGTTGCCTGCGTAATCGGCGGAAGACAGTCGACGTTGATCACCATGCGCCGGGTGGAGGTCTCGATTTTGGTCTGCGCTCCGTTGCGCCAGTTCCAGCGTCGACACATGACCGTCCTGGAGCGGCTGTCGTAATAAATCACCTCGCCTGCAGCCGGCGGCTCCGGCGTGTCGCTGCCCAGGGCCAGGAAATGCTCGCTGCCGTCCGAAAGGCCGAGCACCAGATCGCCCTGAATGGCATCCAGGTCGTCGCCCCCGCAAGGCAGCCCGTACTTCAATGAAATGTAATTGAACAGGGCCACCGCCGAGTTGATGTAGGGCAGGTGGGGATTGCTCTTGATGCGTTTGCGCAGCGATTTGATCGAGGGCGGAAATTTGTTGGGATTGGAGCCGAATTTGCGGTGCGCCGCATCCCAGCTCGTGAGCCGCGGGTCCTGGGCGGGATCGCTCCCGTCCTGTAGCGCCACCGCCTCCTGCAGCAAGGCCGCGACCGCGTCCAGGCGGACGTGATTGGTCATCTCTTCGACGATCACCACGCCGCGCACGAACGCGGGAATCAGATCGAATATCTCTCGGGCGACAATAATGCTTCGCACAGTACCTCCATCGTGTCTTGATCGAGCCAATCCCGTGATCTCTCTATCGGTTAATATCGGGGTCGGTGTCGCTATTGGTATCGGTATCGAACAAGGCCGCCGGTATTGTCCGGTTCAGTAG
>JAEYRZ010000070.1 GCA_023435265.1 Pseudomonadota bacterium | reverse complement strand
GTCTCGGTGGGCAGCCCGATCATGAAGTACAGTTTCAGATGGGGAATGCCCGCTCCGACCAGCAGCTCGGCCGCCCGCAGAATCTGCGGCTCGTCCAGCCCTTTGTTGATCACGCGCCGCATTCGCTCGGAGCCGGCCTCCGGCGCTATGGTGGCGGTCTTGAGACGGCCGCTTTTCAGCGCCTCTACCAGTTCGGGCGACAGGGCGTCGGCGCGCAGCGAACTGAAGGAGAGCTGCAGGTCGCGGGCCCGACCGATCGCGCAGAGGGTTTTCAAATCGGGCAGATCGGAGACTGCGGTGCCCAGCAGGCCGATTTTGCCGGTGCGGCCCGCACCGAATGCCATGGCCGATTCCAGAAGGGCCAAGGGCCTCATGCGCGGAGGGCGGTAGATATATCCGGCGGCGCAGAACCGGCAGCCGCGCGGGCAGCCCCGGCTGACCTCGATCAGGTGGGCGTCTTCGAAACTGGTGTGGGGGGTGACGATCACGCTCTGGGTCGCCTCCGCCGCGGGCTCGGGCGCCGTGACGCGCCGGACGCGGTGCGGAACGTCCGCGATAGGTGTGAAGGCGGCCAGGGTCCCATCGGCGGCATAGACGGCTTCATAGAAAGCGGGAACATAAATGCCGGGCAGGCTTCTTGCGGCGCTCAGCAAAACATCACGGCGGTCGGATAGAGGATCGAAGCGGGCGAAGAATTGCGCCAGAACCGCTTCCGCCTCGCCGATGACGAACGCATCGACAAAGGCGGAGAGCGCCTCGGGGTTGAGAAAGCAGGCGGCTCCCCCTGCCAGAACCAGGGGGAGGGGGGCTCCGCGCAATGCGGATGGCAGGGGGAGGCCCGCTTGCTGCAAAATGGTCAGAACATTGGCGTAATCGTTCTCGAAGGCGATCGAAAAAGCCGCGCAGTCGAAATCGGTCAGCTTACGGCCCGACTCCATGGACCGGGGGGCTGCGCCCGGCGGCTCCTCTTCGGGCAAAAAGAAGCGCTCGCAGAGCACCTGCGGCAAATCGTTGAGCAGGCGGTAGACACTCTGAAAGCCCAGGTTGGCCATGCCCACCGCATAGTGGTGGGGGTACACCAGGGCGACGTGCACATACCCTTGCCAGCGTTTGCGCCGGGTGCCTTTTTCAGCATCCAGGCGCATCCGGCGTGATTTGTCCGCGGAAGATGCCATTGCCGCTTCATCTGACGATTCCGTCGCGCGTGGCGCCGCTTACCGGCCGATGACGCATAATAGGGCCGGTCGCGGCGCGGGGCAACCGGCTTCCGGCCGGCGTCGCACGGCACACGCCTGCCGGAACCGCTTGTCCGTGCCCGAAAAAGGATTCAATCCGCCTTGCGCCGCAGGAACGTCGGCACATCGAGATCGTCGTTATCGATCACCATCCCTTTATATCCCTTGTAAAGCGAGCCCAGCGATTCGTTGGCCGCCTGCTGCCGGCGCACCCGCCGGAAGGTGGGCTCGTCCAGGTCCGCACCGCCGAGATCGGCCGGCGTAAGGTCGCGCACCTTGCCGCCGTACGTCGGGTCGCTGATCGGGCTCTTGAACTTTTCCTTCTCTACGATCTTCTCCTTCTCTTTAATCTTTTCTTTATCGTCCATGCCGATGCCCGTGGCGATCACGGTGACCCGCATCTCGTCGCCCACTTCGTCGTCGATCACGGCGCCCCAGATGATATCGGCATCCTCGCCGACTTCATTGTAGATGCGCTCCGAGGCTTCGGTCATCTCTTCCATGGTGATTTCGCTGTTGCTGGTGATATTCATCAGCACGCCCTTGGCGCCGGAGATGTTGATATCCTCGAGCAGCGGGTGCGAGATGGCCCGCTCGGCGGCTTCCACGGCGCGGTTTTCGCCCTTGCCGATGCCGATGCCCATGATGGCCATGCCGGCCTTTGACATGGTGGTCTTGACGTCGGCGAAATCGAGGTTAACAAGGCCCGGACGCATGATCAGGTCGGTGATGCCCTTGACCGAATGCAGCAGGATCTCGTCGGCCTTGCGGAACATCTCGACCATTTTGGCGTTCTTGGAGGCCAGGCCGCGCAGGCGGTCGTTGGGAATGATGATCACCGTATCGGCCAGCTTCTTCAACTCGCTGATCCCGTCGTCGGCCTGGCCGGCACGGCGCCTGCCCTCGAACGAGAAGGGCCGCGTGACCACCGCCACGGTGAGGATGCCCATATCCTTGCACAGCCCGGCGATGACCGGAGCCGCGCCGGTGCCCGTGCCGCCGCCGAAACCGGCGGTGATGAAGACCATGTGGCTGTCGCTGAGCGCCGCCTTGATCACTTCGGCGCTCTCCAGTGCGGCGTCCCGGCCGACATGCGGATTGGCGCCCGCCCCCAGGCCTTCGGTCAGCCGCTCGCCGATCTGGATTTTGATTTCGGCGCGGGAGATATCCAGGGCCTGCATGTCGGTGTTGGCGGCGATGAATTTGACACCCTGCAGGTTGCCGGCGATCATGTTGTTAATGGCGTTCCCACCGGCGCCGCCCACGCCGATGACCTTAATTTTGGCTGTCTTCTCCGGTTCAACGTAGCTGAAGGTCATTTGTTTTCCCCCTTTTTACTATGGTGTAAGGTTCTCCCCTTGTTCTTCGCTTCTTTGCTCCCGCCGAGCGGCCGGAGCCATCAGATCACTTCCTTGAACCATTTCTTCATACGCTGGACGATGCTGTTGAAGATGTTGCGGTCGCGGATGCGGAACTTTTTGACCGGTGTTTTGCGCGCCCCGTACATCACCAGGCCGACGCCGGTGGCATACATGGGGTTGTTGACCACGTCGGTCAGGCCGCTGATGCCCCGCGGCCTGCCCAGGCGCGTGGGCACGCCCAGTACTGCTTCGGCGATATCGACGACGCCCTCCAGCAATGCCGTGCCGCCGGTCAGGACCATTCCCGAAGAAATGTTGTTCTCCATCTCCGCTCTGTAGATTTCGCGCTTGATGAGCAGAAAGATCTCTTCCATGCGCGGCTCCAGGATTTCCCCCAGTATCTGGCGGGGCAGCTTGCGCGGCTTGCGCCCGCCCATACCCGGCACCTCGATGGCCTCGTCACCGCCGATGGCGGCGGCCAGGCAGCTGCCGTACTTCTTTTTGATCTTCTCGGCCTCGGCCAGCGGCGCCCGCAAACCGACGGCGATGTCGTTGGTCAGGTTGTCGCCGCCCAGCGCCAGCACAAACGTGTGCTTGATATTCTGCCCGGAGAAAACCGCCAGATCCGACGTGCCACCGCCCAGGTCGAGCAGCGCCGTACCGAGTTGTTTTTCTTCTTCGGTGAGAACAGCCTCACCCGAGGCCAGGGATTCCAGCACGATGTCGCAGACATCCAGGCCTGCGCGGTTGGCGCACTTGACGATGTTGTGGGCTGAGGTGACCGCCCCGGTGACGATGTGGATTTTGGCCTCCAGGCGCACGCCGGCCATGCCCAGCGGATTCTGGATGCCGGCCTGGTCGTCCACGATGTATTCCTGCGGCAGAACGTGAATGACTTCGCGGTCCATGGGGATGGCGACCGCGCGTGCGGCGTCGATGACGCGCTCGATATCGGCCTGAACGATCTCGGGGCCTTTAATCGCCACGATGCCGCGGCTGTTGAAACCGGTGATGTGCCCGCCGGCAATGCCCGCGTAGACCGAGGAGATCTCGCAGCCGGCCATCAGTTCGGCTTCTTCGACCGCTTTTTTGATCGACTCCACCGTCGATTCGATGTTGACCACCACGCCCTTGCGCAGCCCCACGGAAGGATAGCTTCCGATGCCGATGATGTTGATGTCGCGGCCGCTCACCTCGCCCACCACGCAGCAGATCTTCGTCGTGCCGATATCCAGTCCCACCACCAGATTTTCCTGACGCTGTGCCATAGATCTCCTCATGAACGTGCCTTTGCCGGAGACGGAGGCGCCCCGAGGCGCACCACGACCCGATCCGGGTGATTTAAATCGATGGCCCTGACCGCATCCCACTGGCCTGACTGGTCCAGGCGCCGATGCAACTGCGCAAGGCGTGCGAATTTGGCATCGTACGGCGCAAGCCCCAGTTTGATTTCGCGCTGCGTGGCGCGCTCGGTCACGATGATCCCCATTTCGGCATCGAAGTGCAGCTTTTCGACGGCTTCGAACGAGAGGCCGCCGGCATTGCCCCGGCAGGCGCGCAGAATGGTGAGCACCGCGTCGAGCGCCGGGCTGAGCGCGTCGTCACCCAGGGCGATGGCCGTGTAGTCGACACCGGTGACCAGGGGCAGATCGAGACGCTCCCGGGCCTCGAATTCCTTGAAAATGCGCCCTTCGCTGTTCAAAATGAAGCGGCGCCCCAGATCGATCACGGCCAGTGCCTCGTGCTCGCGGATATCGATGCGCAGCGTCTCGGGAATCTCGCGCCAGACCTGTGCGGCCGCAATCCAGGGGTGGGCCAGCAACCGTTTGCGCGTCAGGTGCAGGTTGACGGCCAGCAAGTTGTCGCCGGGACGCAGCTGGGCCTGGGAAAGGACCTCTTCCCGCGCCAGACGGGAAGTGCCGTTCACTTCGATGGCCTGGGTGCGGAAGTACTCCGAATGGGTAACCGCGGCGTAGCCCATCATGAACAGTGCGCTGAAGGCCAGCAGACCGGCCATCAATCCGCCCAGCTTCAACGAAAGCATCAAGCGCCGGACCCATGCACGGCGCTGATTCTTTCTGAACCGGTTGCGGCGGATCTTTTTAGGCATCACGGTCATCTCCGACGATCCTGACTTCGGCCTGGAGCTGAATGCCGAACTGCTCTCGAACGGCCGCTTCGATGCCCGCGGCCAGGCACATTACATCGGCCGCCCGCGCGCGGCCCCGATTGACAATAAAATTGGCATGCAGCGGCGACACCTGGGCATCGCCCACGCGCTTTCCTTTAAATCCCGCCGCATCGATCAGCCGTCCGGCCGGGTGCTCCGGCGACGGGTTGCGAAAAAAGCAGCCCGCGCTCGGCTGTCCCGCGGGTTGGCGCCGACTGCGTGCCTGCATCAGCTCCCGGGCCTGGATGCGCAGTCGATCGCGGTCGCCCATGGCGAGCCGCAGGCCCGCGCGCAGGATAACGGCCGGACGCGCCGGGTCCGGGTCGACGCGATCGGGAAGGCCCAGCCGCCGGTACCCGCACGAAAGTTCGCTCCGCAGTACTTCGATGATCTCCCCCCGACCTGTCATCACGCTCACCGATTCCACAATATCACCGATGCTGCCCAGGGCCGTGCCGGCGTTCATATGAACGGCGCCGCCCAGGCACCCGGGAATTCCCAGGGCGAAATTGAGACCCTGCCAGCCATTGCGCAAGGCCAGTGCACACAAGCTGCGCGTGGTCAGGCCGGCGTCGGCCTCCAGTACCGCGCGGCGGGCCTCGAACCGCCAGGCGGCCCGCTGCGCCAGGCGCCCCAGCCGGATGGTGACGCCGCGAATGCCGCCGTCCCGCACCAGCAGGTTCGTGCCGCCGCCGATCACGGTGTAGGGCCCTCCGCGGTCGGCGGTCCAGGCAAGCAGCGCCTTGAGCTGCGCGGCGCTTTCCGGTTCGGCGAGTGCATCGGCCGGCCCGCCGATTCTGAACCGTGTGTGCCGGGCCATGGGCTCGTCAAAGCGCACCTGATCTTTCAGAAGGCGCTGCAGCGCCCGCCGGTCGGCGGCGTCCAAACCGGGCGCCTTCATGCACCCAGCCGCTGCAGCAGTTTTTCGCCCACCTGGTAAACGTTGCCCGCCCCCAGAGTGAGCACCACATCATCCGGCTGCACCAGTTGCTCCAGCAGCCCCACCGCGTGGTCCAGTCCTTCCGTAAAGTGTATGTCCTTGTGCCCGCGCGCCTGGATGCTGGCGCACAGTGCGACGCTGTCCACACCCTCGATGGGCTTTTCGCTGGCCGCATAAATCGGCAGCACCAGCAGCGTGTCTGAGCGGTAGAAGCTGCGCGCGAAATCGTCGAACAGCGCCCGGATGCGGGTGTACCGGTGGGGCTGGAAGACCACGATCTTGCGCCGGTCGGGCCAGCCCTGGGCCAGTGCTTCGAGGGTGGTTTTGATCTCGGTGGGATGATGCCCGTAGTCGTCCACCACCGTGACGCCGCCGGCCGTACCCTTGACCTCCAGGCGGCGCTGAACGCCTTCGACTTTTTCGAGCGTGGACTTGATGCGGTCGAAGGCGATGCCCAGCTCCAGGCCCACCGCGATGCTGGCCAGGCTGTTGTAGACATTGTGCCCGCCGGGTAGGTTGAGCTTGATTTCGCCCAGCACATGCCCCTGGCGCACCACCTTGAAACTGCTGCTCAAACCGCGCACGACGATGTCGCGGGCCTGCAGATCGGCCTGGGCGCTGGTCCCGTAAGTCAGAAAGCGCTTGCGGATATGCGGAATGAGGTCCTGCACCGCTTCGTTGTCCAGGCACAGCACCGCCAGGCCGTAAAATGGGATGCGGTCGATGAAGGACAGGAAGACGCGCTTGATATCTTCGAGATCCTTGTAGAAATCGAGGTGTTCACGGTCGATGTTGGTGACCACCGCGATGGCCGGCGAGTATTTTAAAAACGAACCGTCGCTTTCGTCGGCCTCGGCGACGATGTAGTCGCCGCTGCCCAGGACGGCGTTGGAGCCGATGCTCTTGAGCTTGCCGCCGATCACCACCGTTGGATCCAGGCCGCCGCCCGCCAGCACCGAGGCCACCAGCGAAGTGGTGGTGGTCTTGCCGTGGGCCCCGGCCACGGCCACGCTGTACTTCAGGCGCATCAGTTCGGCCAGCATTTCGGCCCGCGGAATCACGGGGACCGACGCGTCCAGGGCGGATTTGACTTCGGGATTGTTTTCATCCACCGCCGAGGAGTAGACCACCACGTCGGCGCCCGCGATCTGCTCGGCGCGATGACCCTCGTGGATCGTACCGCCCAGAGCCGCCAGGCGATCTGTGATATCGGAGCTGCGCAGGTCGGAACCGGAAACCGTATAGCCGAGGTTGAGCAGCAGTTCGGCGATGCCGCTCATGCCGATGCCGCCGATGCCGACGAAGTGGATATGGTATTTCTTCTGGTACATTTCAAACCCGATCTTTCGAATCTTTGAAAAACTTTTTAACCACAGAGCGCGCAGACGACACGGAGAAGAAGTTCAATACAGAACCTCTGTGTTCGCGGCGTTCCTCTGTGATGTACTTCTCCATTTGTCCCATCAATGTATCCTGCCCATCAGATCGTACAGATCGTCGACGATCGTGTCGGCCGCTCCGGGCCGCCCCAGGTCGCGGGCTTTTTGGGCCATGGCCATCAACCGCGGCCGGTCCTCGACGCAGGCGGCGATCGTTTCGGCCAGCCTGGCCCCGCTCAACTCGGCCTGTGGGATCATCCATGCCGCACCGGCCGCCACCAGGGCCTGCGCATTGCGGGTCTGGTGGTCATCCGCGGCGAACGGAAACGGCACGAAGACGGCCGCCCTGCCCACTGCCGTCAGTTCGGCCACGGTGGTGGCCCCGGCGCGGCAGACCACGAGATCGGCCTGCTGATAACGGCTGGCCATGTCATTGAAAAACGCTTTTACCTCCGCGGCAATGCCCGCGTGCGCGTAAGCCTGCTGCACCCAGCGTTCGTCCTGCACGCCGGTCTGGTGGATGAACTGCAGGCCGGATGTATTGCGCAGCGGGGGCAAGGCCTCCACCACCGCACGGTTCACGGCCTGGGCTCCCTGACTGCCGCCGATCACCAGCACGCTGAACCGGTCGGCCGATGGCGGTGCGGCCGGCCCCCGGCCCAAGCGCAGGATCTCCTCCCGCACCGGGTTGCCGCTGACTTTGACTTTGGCTTGCTTGAAATATTCGCAGCTCGCCTCGAAGGAGACATAAATCCGATCCACGACTCGGCTCACCATGCGGTTGGTGACTCCGGGAAGGTGGTTTTGCTCGTGCAGGGCCGTGGGCAGTCCCATGACCCAGGCCGCCGTGACCACCGGTCCGGCGGAATAGCCGCCGACTCCCAATACCGCATCGGCTTTGAACCGGCGCAGGGCCGCCGCGGACGACCACACGGCGCGCGGGATTCTGAAAGCGGCCACGGTCTGCCGCCACAGGCCGCGCCCCTTGATGCCTTCGATGGGAATGACGGCGTGCGGCCAGCCCAGGCGGGCCAGAACCTGCGTTTCCAGGGGCCGCCCGGCATTGATGAACAGCACGCGGTTGGCCGGATCGCGCTTCATGAAGGCCTGAGCCACGGCAATGCCCGGGAAAAGGTGCCCGCCCGTGCCGCCCCCGGCCACGGCCAGGCGCAAACCGTTTTCCGCTGAAGGATGCAGCGCATCAGCCATGGCGCGCTCCGATATTCATCAAGATTCCTACCGCCGCCATATTGAAAACCAGCGAGGTGCCGCCGTAGCTCAAGAAGGGCAGCGTCAGGCCCTTGGTGGGCAGGAGTCCCAGCGTCACGCCCGTATTGATCGACACCGACAAGGCCAGAGCGAACGTGATGCCCGCGGCCAAAAGCATTCCGAACATGTCCGGGCAGCGGCAAGCAATGTGCGTTCCGCGCCAGACGAGCACGCCGAACAGCATCACGATGCTCAGCACCCCCCAGAAGCCGAGTTCTTCCCCGATCACCGCGAAGATGAAGTCGGTATGCGGTTCCGGTAGGTAAAAAAGCTTCTGGTACCCCTTGCCGATGCCGGCGCCCCACAAGCCTCCGGTACCGAAGGCCATCAGGCTGTGAATGATCTGGTAGCCTTCGCCGGCCGGGTATTGCCAGGGGTCCATGAAGCTGATCCAGCGTTTGAGACGGTAGGTCGCGTTGAGCATCACGAAATAGCCCGCCGGCAGCAGCACCAGACAGGCCGAAAGCAGGTGGCGCAGGGGTACGCCGCCCACGAACATCAGCAGCCAGGCCAGCGATGCGAAGATCACGACCGAACCGAAGTCGGGCTGCAGCATCAGCAGGACGGACAAAATACCCAGCACGATGATGTGGGGTACGAAGCCGATGGTGAACGTCCGCAGCCCCTCCTGCTTCTTGTCCAGGGAGTACGCCAGGTAGACGATCAGCGCCACGCGGGCGAATTCGACGGGTTGGAACATCAACGGCCCGAAGCGCAGCCAGCGCGCCGAACCGCCGGCCGAAACGCCGAAAGGTCCGGCCAGCACCGCGCAAAGCAGCAGCAGCGCCGCTCCCAGCAGGGGATAAGCCAGGAAACGGTAAAAACGGTACGGGATGGCGCTGGCCGTCACGAGCACCACGATGCCCAGGCCGGCGAACAGGGCCTGCCGATTGAGAAAGTGATATTCACTGCCGAATTTCTTCAATGCCACGGCCGAACTGGCGCTGTACACCATCACGATGCCGATGCCCACCAGCGTCAGCACGGCGAACAGCAGCCACACATCGTAGGTCAACGCGAACGTGGCCGGGCGTTTGTTCACGAAAGCTCCTTGACCAGGCGGCGGAAGGTCTCGCCGCGTTCTACATAGCTGCCGAACATGTCGAAGCTGGCGCAGGCCGGGGAAAGAAGCACCGTCTCCGCCGGACGGGCGGCCGCGAACGCGCGGCGCACGGCCTGCGCCATATCGGCGGCGGTCTCGGCGCCGTCGGCCGGCTCGCCGCCGCGCACCGTCATGATTTTCGGGGCGGCCTCGCCCAACACGATCAGCTTGCGCCCGCGGCTGCGGC
>JAEYRZ010000129.1 GCA_023435265.1 Pseudomonadota bacterium | reverse complement strand
CCTTTCTCAGTGAGTGAAAGCTTGGGCACGCGCCCGTTCAGGCGCAGCTTCAACACGCCCTTGGCTTCCAGCTGCCGTATTGCTTTCTCGAAATCCCGGCGTTCGTAGTTGTTTAAAAAGGGTAAGTAGTCCTTGATCAGCCAATCCTCCGGCAGGATATCGTCCTCTTCTCCATTCATGGACCGAAATTTATCGAGAATATCTTTTTTGATATCTTTAATGTCTCTTCCCATGGCACAACCTTTTCCCTGTGCGCTGTTAACATTATTGGCTCTCAAGAAATACATCAAGATAACGATGCTTTGTGGCTTGGCAAGATCTGAGCGCAATGTAAACGGCGACAGTGAAAAGGGTGCTGCCGGAGCTAAACGGACGGGTCGGCCACCGGCTATATCTTGTGTTCGGAAACCAGCCGGGCGAAGTGGGCGAAGGAACGGTCGTAGGTGCGCTCGGCATCCGCCGGAAAACAGCAGGCCGGCAATTGCCGCAACTTGAGATGGTACTTCAGGCACTGGCAGCAGTTTCCTTTACGCGGGCATGGGTCGTAGGTGCAGCTGCACGCTTTCAAATTGTTCTGCTGATGGCAATCCATTGATCACAAGGCTCCTTTCAACCCGATCGCCGCGGCGACGTCCCGCATGCCGAGAATCGTTTCGGTAATCAGGACGCTGCGCTCCAAACCCAACAGCTGCGCACCGCGATCGATGATGGAACGGTCCACTCCGGCGGCAAAGCGTTTGTCCTTCCATTTTTTTTGCACCGATTGGGCGGTGAGATCCATGACACTGCGCGAAGGCCGCACCAAGGCAGCGGTGGTCACCAGCCCGGTAAGTTCATCCACCGCATAAAGCGTTTTTTCCAGCTCCGATTGCGGCTCCACGTCGGAGCAGATCCCCCAGCCATGGCTGACCACGGCCCGGATATACGCCTCCGGCCAGCCTTCGGCATTCATAATCTCGGCGCTTTTGCGGCAATGCTGCTCGGGGAACTGCTCGTAATCGAGATCGTGAACCAGGCCGACGATGCCCCACATTTCCGGGTCATGCCCGCCCCGGCGGGCAAAATGCCGCATGACGCCTTCGACTGAAAGGGCGTGCTTGATCAGGCTTTCCGATTGGTTGTAGCGCGTTAAAAGATCATACGCCTGCTGCCGGGTGGGCGGCGGGTTCCGATCTGCGTTCATGCATTCTCCTCCTCGTCTTGGTAACGTTCTTTGACCGCCTTGAGCACTTCGTACTGATTGAAAAATATTTCAACCAATTCGGGATCGAAATGGGTGCCGGCGCCAGCCTCGATCTGCACGAGAATTCTTTTCTCGTCCCACGGTTCCTTGTAGATCCGTCGGGAGCTGAGGGCATCGAAGACATCCGCCAGAGCCACGACCCGGCCGAAAAGCGGAATTTCCTCCTGCCGTTTGCCCCGTGCGCGCCCGTTGGGCAGCGTGTATCCCTTGCGGGGCTTGCCGTTATGAAAATCGATGTGCCCCGGATACCCCTTGCCGTCCCAGCGTTCGTGATGATTCAGAGCCACGACCCCCGCGGCCTCATCGAAATCCGATTGCCTGTTCATGAACAGGCGTGCGCCTTGGATCGTATGCTGTTTCATAGTCTCGTATTCGTCCGCGCTCAGTCGCGCCGGTTTCTTGAGAATCAGGTCGGAGGTGGCCACCTTGCCCACATCATGCAGCATGGCGGCCATGCGCAAGATGTCGCGGGTCTTGTCGATCTCCCTGGAATCGAGGTTCCGGCGCCGGGCCCATTGTTCATACAGTTCCACCGCGAATCCGGCCACCCGGTTGACGTGGGCCCCGGTTTCCTTGGGATCGCGCATTTCAGCCATGCTGATCATCCGCAGAATCAGCGCACGGGTCATCTGGGCCCGCTCCAGAGCCACGGCCGCCACCGACGCGAAATGCTGCATCACGCGCTCGTCACTCGCCGAAAACGCGGTGATGCGTCCATCGCCGTCCTGGGTGTTGATAATCTGCAGAATGCCCATCACTTCACCGACACCCTTTTTCAGCGGAACGGTGAGCACCGATCGGGTCAGATAACCGCACGCTTCGTCGAAGCGTTTGCTGAAGTGGTAGGGCAGAGTCGCCGGAAGGGTGTACACATCGGGTATATTCAGGCTTTTTCCGGTGGCGGCCGCATATCCCGCGATGCTCTTCTCGTCGATGGGCACTTTGAAGGTGGAATAAATCAGCTTCTCGCCGCCTGCCAACTGTTTCTGAAGCGTGTCGTTCTGGGTGTAGGAAAAAGAGAGCTCCTCGCCCTTGCGGATATAGATCGACCCCGCATCCGCGTTGACGAACTGGCGCGCGCGCGTCAGGACCCGCTCCATGAGGATATCGAGATCGCTGATTTGACTCAATTCGATCCCCAGGCGGGTCAGGCTATCCAATTTTTCTTTTTCGGTCAGCATTCGTCAGGATTCTCCACCCGACACAGCCGGCACGCGGGGCGGATGCGAAGCCGACCCTTTGCGCGGCATGCGCAATGGGAGGCCGGGAGGGCGCGTTCGGAGCGGTTATTTACAGGTAAACGGGTAGAAATGATGCAGGCAGAATCCTTTCGGGTCGCCGTACATCAATTCCGTTTCCGCCATGCAGGCGCCGATCGTCTCGCGCGAGGCCGTTTCATAATCCGGCCGGCGTTCTTCCTCTTGTTTGCAGGGGATGCAAATCGGTTCGTGATCGTATACCGATAAGATCCGTTGCTGATCGGGCCTGAGCGATTCCCGGCAGCGGTGGCAGGCCACGGCGCAGGCAAGTTTTTGTTCCCACTGATCCATGCTTCATCCCTTGTCTTGTCCGTTTGCGGAACGCGCGTGAGGCGCTTCATTTTTGGTGTGGGATATGTTACCTGTTAGCGCCTCGCGAATCAAGGGCGTCCCTTCCGGTCCGGATACGGTTTTAAGGAGAAGCGGCTTGAACATGATCAATACGGTTGCCATCGCGGTCGCCCTGGCCATGGATGCCTTTGCCGTGGCGCTGGCGGCAGGCATCAGCCTCAAGAAAATCGGCTTCCGCCAGAATTTCCGGCTTGCCTGGCATTTCGGTTTCTTTCAGGCTGCCATGCCGATCATCGGGTGGGCCGCCGGATTAACCTTGCGCGACCTGATCGCGCGCTACGATCACTGGGTCGCATTCGCATTGCTCGTTTTTGTCGCCCAGGGGATGCTCCGCGAAGCTTTCAAATCCGAGCACGAAGCGAACGCCGCCAAAGACCCCACCCGGGGCATGACCATGGTCCTGCTCTCTCTGGCCACCAGCCTGGACGCCCTGGCCGTGGGCCTGAGCCTTTCCATGCTCGACGTCTCGATCTGGACCCCGGCCCTGATCATCGGGGTGGTCGCGGGTATATTCACCACCGTGGGCATGCACCTGGGCACGACCATCTCCAAGGTGGGCCCTCTGCGGCGTTATGCCGACGCCCTCGGCGGCGTGGTCCTGCTCGTGATCGGATTCAACATCCTGCGCGAGCACGGAGTTTTCCGCATGCTGGGCTGATGTCCTGCTCACACCTTGATTTCCGCCACTTCGCCGCCGGTCATCTTCAATAAATCCGCCGGAGTCAGCGCGAACAAGGCATGCGGCGTACCGGCTGCAGCCCAGATGGTGGCATGGGTCAGCAGATCGGAATCGATGAATGTCCGCAAGCAGTTGGCGTGTCCCACCGGCGGGACCCCGCCGATCACGAAGCCCGTGGCTTCGCGAACGAAATCGGCATTTGGCTTCTCCACCTTCTCGGAGAGCAGCCGTGCGAGTTTCTTCTCGTCCACCCGGTTGGCCCCGCTGGCGATGACCAGCACCGCCGCGCCGCTTTGCCTGCCTCGAAAAACAAGAGATTTGGCAATCTGGTCCACCTGACACCCCACCGCCTGAGCGGCTTCGCCGGCTGTGCGGGTGGATCCGGGAAGCTCCACCACTTTGAGCTGCAAGCCTTTCTCGGCCAGCGCCCGTTGAACGCGCCGTGCACTGGCGCTCAATTCATTCTCCATGCCTCGCTCTCCTGCGTATTCAGGGTTGTGTCGAAACGGAATCGGGTTTGTATAGCAAAAACACCATCCGAACCAAAGGCCATAATTTGTATTGACAACTTTACCAATTTCACTCAATCTACCGCCATGCCGCTCAATCCCCAATCGCCCATACCGCTCTACCGCCAACTCGCCGACCGGCTCGCCGACGCCATTCGTGAGGGCCGATTCGGCACAGGAAGCCGCATCCCGTCCGAACATACGCTGGCGCGCGATTACGGCCTGGGCCGGCCCACCGTGCGCCAGGCCGTCGAAGTGCTCGTCCGTAAAGGACTGCTCACCCGGCGGCGCGGCTCGGGCACTTATGTCTGCGAGGCGCGTCAGGAGGTCGATCTCTTTTCCATGGACGGGACCGGAGCCTCGTTCCAAAAAACCGGAGCGGATGTGGAAGCCATCGTCATTTCAGCGCCGAGCCTCGCCGCCGTTCCTCCACAGGCGGACAATCCGTTCGCCGGCGGCCGCGCGCTGCGTCTGGAAAGGTTGACCCGCAGCGCCGGGATACCGGTGCTGCTGGAGGAAATATATATGGATGCGGATCTCTTCGGGGGCCTGGAACGATTCGATCTGCGCGGCCGGTCGCTGTCGCGCATCTCCGAGGAGCACTTTCATCTGCGGCCCATCGGCGCCCGCCAGCGCTTTCGCATCGCTTATGCGGGCGGCGAACAGGCGCGCCACCTCCGCGTCGGCCAGGACACGCCGCTATTGTTCGTGCAGCGGCACCTCCACTTTCCCCATCATGCGGACGGCGTCTATGTGGAACTCTGGTGCCGCAGCGACCAGTTTGTCTTTTCCCAAACCATCGGAGGAGCGCTCTATGCGTAATCGAGGCTATTATGAAGGGTTCGGCGGCGCATTCATTCCGGAAATCCTGACCGCCACCTTCGACGAATTGGAAGCCGCGTTCTCCGCGGCAAAGTCGGACCCGCGATTCTGGGAGGAATACCGCGCGATCATGTCCACCTATTCCTGCCGGCCCACACCGTTGACGCTGGCCGAAAACCTCTCCCGCCATTTCGGCGGCGCCCGCATCTATATCAAGCGCGAGGATCTCAACCACACCGGCGCCCACAAGGCCAACAACGTGATCGGTCAGGGGTTGCTCGTCAAGCGCATGGGCAAAAAGCGGGTGATCGCCGAAACCGGCGCCGGCCAGCACGGCGTGGCCACCGCCACCATGGCGGCGCGTTTCGGTCTTGCCTGTACCATCTATATGGGCGAGGTGGATGTCGAGCGCCAGCGGCCCAACGTCTTCTGGATGCAGCGGCTGGGCGCCGAGGTGGTGCCGGTGCGCGACGGTACCCGGATTCTCAAGGATGCCATCAACGAGGCATTCCGCGACTGGGTCTCAAACATGGAAACCACCCACTATGTGTTGGGAACGGCCTGTGGACCGCATCCCTTCCCGGAGATGGTCACCTATTTCCAGTCGATTATCGGACGGGAAGCGCGCCGGCAGATCCTGGAGCGCGAGAAGAGGCTTCCCAGGCGTGTCTTTGCCTGCGTGGGAGGCGGCTCCAACGCTATGGGGCTCTTTTCCGGATTTCTCGACGATCCCGTGGAACTGGTGGGCGTGGAGGCAGGCGGGCGCGGGCTGGACAGCGGAAAGCACGCCTCGCGGCTCTGTTCGGCGGATGCCGCGGTGGGCGTCGCCCAGGGGTACAAGACCTTTTTCCTGCAGAACCGCGACGGCCAGATGCGCGAGACGCACAGCATTTCCGCGGGGCTGGACTACGTGGGGGTCTCGCCGATCCTGTCGGCATTCAAACGAACCGGCCGCGCGAGATTCGAGGTCGCCACCGACGCGGAAGTGGTGGACGCCCTGGCACTGACCATGCGCAAGGAGGGCCTCATTCCGGCCCTGGAATCGGCACACGCCTTTGCACAGGCATTCAAGGAGGCGCCGCACCTGGCACCCGAAGAGGCGATCATCATCAATCAAAGCGGCCGCGGCGACAAGGACATCTTTACCGTGGCGGATGCCTTCGGCGATCCCGAATGGCAGGCATTCATCCGTCACAAGGCCGCGCAGTACACCCAAGCCGATCAGTCCCGATGCAATGGTCGAGAATAAGGAGCGATGCATGCTGGAAGCCTACCTGCGTGAAAAACGCAAGCAAAAAGAGATCCTTTTGATGACCCACATCGTCATCGGCTATCCTTCGCTGAAAGCCTCCGAACAATTGGTGGATGCCATGGTCGCCTGCGGCGTCGATCTGATGGAGCTGCAAATCCCCTTTTCGGAACCCATCGCCGACGGCCCTGTGATCCTGCGGGCCAACCAGCAGGCGCTGGCAGGCGGCCTCACGGTGGCGCAATGCCTGGACTTCGGAGGGCGCATGGCCCGACGGCACCCGATCCCCTTCCTTTTCATGACCTACTGCAACATCCTCTATCAATACGGGTTCGAACGGTTTGCCCGGACCATGGCTGAAAGCGGACTGCGGGGGGCGATCGTGCCGGACCTGCCGCCCGAAGAAGGCGGCGAATATCTCGCCGCCATGCGGGACAATGCGCTCGCGCCGATCCTCATCTTCGCACCGACGGCCACCACCGAACGGCTTGAGCTGCTCGCCCGCCATGCCCGCGGGTTCGTCTACTGCGTGGCGCGCAAAGGGGTGACCGGTCAGCGGACCCGGTTTTCAGAAGAACTCGAGTCCTATCTGGCACGCTGCCGACGGGCCACCGACCTGCCGCTGGCACTGGGATTCGGCGTCAAGGACAAGACGGATATCGATTTTCTTGCCGGCAAAGCCGATATCGCCGTAATCGGCAGCCAGGCGTTGCGCGCGATGGACCGGGGCGGCGTCACGGCGGTTGCGGAACTGATCCGCGGCCTGCGGGTTTAGCATATCAGGCGAACAGGTAGGAGCAGGCCGCCACGGCGGCCGCAATGCCGACCAGATCGGCAGTCAGCCCGGCGGCCAGAGCATGCCGTGTGCGGCGCACCTGCACCGCTCCGAAGTAGACGGCCATCACGTAAAAAGTGGTTTCGGTGCAGCCCTGGAGCGTTGAAACCAGATATCCGGTGTAGCTGTCCGGCCCGATGGCCGGATCGTTGAGGATCGAAGCCATCACCGCAAATGCTCCTGAGCCGGACAGCGGCCGCAGCACTGCCATGGGCAGGGCTTCGGCCGGAAGGCCGACCCGTCCGAGCAGGCCCCCCGCCGCGTTCACGAAGGCATCCAGGGCGCCGCTGGCGCGCAGCATCCCCACCGCCACCAATATCGCTACCAGGTAGGGGATGATGCGCAGGGCCACTTGAAATCCCTCTTTGGCGCCCTCCACGAACTGCTCGTACACCCGCACCCCGCGGGCAACCCCGAACAGCAGGAATCCGACCATCAGCCCCGGCAGTATCCAAGGCGAAATCACGCTCCCGTACAGTACGGTCAGCGGAATGAGGGTGACGACAAGCGCCAGGGCACTCAGGCTGATCCACAGCGGGTAGGCTTCACCGCCCTTCGGAAGGGGTGCATTCGACGGCGCATCGAGCGATCGTTCCACGCTCGCGGCGGGCTCGAACGGTAGCGGCGCCAGCCGCCGGTACAGCTTGGCCGCACAAATGGCCGCAGCCGTGGAACAGAGCGTCGCGAACAGGGTTGTGGGCAGGATCGCCGCAGGGTGAACCGATCCCGCCGCGGCGCGCAGCGCGATCACACCGGTGGGCAGCAAGGTGATGCTGGAGGTATTGATCGCCAGGAAGAGCACCATGGCGTCGCTCGCCGTTCCCGGACGCGGGTTGAGCTTGTCCAGTTCCTGCATGGCGCGGATCCCGAACGGGGTGGCGGCATTGCCCAACCCCAGCGCATTGGCGGAGAGATTGAGGATGATGGCCCCCATGGCAGGGTGACCGGCGGGGACGTCAGGGAAAAGCCGTACCATCAGGGGCCGGATCAACCGCGCAAGAATGGTGAGCATGCCGCCGGCCTCGGCCACCTTCATCAATCCAAGAAAAAGCGCCATGACGCCGACCAGCCCCAGGGAAAGTGTCACGGCGCCTCCGGCACTGTCCACCATGGCCTTGGACAGCGCCTCCATGGGAGAAGCGGAGCCGGAAACCGCATTATGGAAAAGCTCACGCCATCCGGCAAAAAGAACCGCGATTCCGACCAGCACAATGAAGACGAGATTCATGCCACACCTGCCGCGCTGTGCCTGATGTTGTCAATGGCCCGGAAAATCGTACCATACCAGCTTTACACCCGTATGTCGCGCAGGTCCACTGGTGCCGGGCAATTTGGGAATATGGTTCCTATGAATTTAATGAATCCAGTTCAAGTACTGATCGACAGGACCGATAACCATACCGGAAGCTCCTGAAAGCTTCGTCACTTAAGGAGGATGGTATGCTGAAAAAAATCCTGTTGCCCTCGCTGATTGGTCTCGTCCTGCTGGGTATCATCGCCTTGAGCCTGTCCCTTCGCGCGCTGAGCAATCGCGGCCGCATCGAACTGGCGGAACTCAAACAGACGCTGATCAACGAAAAGACCGAAAAACTGAAAAACATCGTCCAGACGGCGTATTCCGTTACGCAAACAATTCATCGCGACGCCGGTTATTCCGAAGAAGAGCGCCTGGCGCGCGCCATGGCCATGATGAAGGCCATTCGTTACAATGCAGACGATTATATCTGGATCAATGACATGGAACCGGTGATGGTGATGCATCCTTTCAAACCGGAAATGGACGGCAAAAACCTGTCCGACTACAAGGATCCGGCCGGAAAACGCCTCTTCATGGAATTCGTGGAAGTCTGCCGGGCCAAGGGCGAAGGGACGGTCGATTACCTGTGGCCCAAGCCCGGCTTCGATAAGCCGGTGCCCAAACTCTCCTATGTCAAACTTTTTGAACCCTGGGGCTGGGTGATCGGCACGGGCATCTATATCGAAGATGTGGAGGCCGCGCTGCTCGCCAAAGAGAAGGTGATTTCGGAATCGATATCCCGACAGCGGACGGCCTTGATTCTGGCCATCGTGCTGGTATTGGCGCTCTCCACGGCCGCAATGGTGGTGGTCGCGCGCAGGGTCATCATTCCGGTGCGCGGCGCCGCGGCCATGCTCAAGGACGTCTCCGAGGGTCAGGGCGATCTCACCAAGCGCCTTCAGGTCGGCACCCGGGATGAACTGGGCGATATGGCCAACTGGTTCAACACGTTTATGCAGAACCTGCAGAGAATGATCGGCCAAGTCGCCGAACAGGCGAAGAACATGGATTCGGGCGCCGTGGAGTTGTCGCAGATCTCGGGGCAGCTCGCGGCGGGAGCCGAAAACGCATCCGGCCGGTCGAGTTCCGCGGCTGCGGCCACCGAACAGCTCAATCAAAACATTGCGGCGGTCGCGGCGGCCATGGAACAGGCGACCGGCAATATCAACATGATTTCGGCCGCAGCTGAAGAAATGAGCGCCACGATCAACGAGATCGCCCAGAATTCGGGCAAAGGCAACGAGATCGTCGGCCAGGCGGTGGTTCGGGCGCAATCGACGACTCAGAAAGTCGAGGAACTGGGACGCGCTGCCCGGGAGATCGGAAAAGTGACCGAAACCATCACGGAAATATCCGAACAAACCAACCTGCTGGCGCTCAACGCCACCATCGAAGCCGCTCGGGCCGGCGAATCCGGAAAGGGCTTTGCAGTGGTGGCCAATGAGATCAAGGAATTGGCGCGCCAGACCGCTGTCGCGACGGAAGAAATCAAATCCAAGATTTCGGCCATCCAACTGACCACCGGCGACGCGGTCACGGAAATCAACCAGATCTCCAAGGTCATCAATGAGATCAACGATATCGTCAGCACCATCGCCACGGCCGTGGAGGAGCAGTCGGTCTCGACCAAAGAGATTGCCGGCAGTGTGGCTACGGCATCGCAGCGCATCGAAGAAATGACCCAAAACATGGGCCAGGGCGCGACCGCCGCCGCAGATATCGCCAAGGAGGTGGCGGCGGTCGATCAGGCTTCGGCGGAAATCGCAGCGGGCAACGCCCAGGTGAACAGCAGCGCGGACCAGATGTCGGAAATGGCGGCCACGCTGAACAAGCTTGTCGGGCGCTTCAAGGTGTAGGCCCGTTCGTGAAGACGCGGCGGGCATGGTAATTCCCACCAGGATATGGTAACAGGTTCGGACCCGACGACTTCGAATCGATGACCATGCCCGCTGCCGAATCGAAAAACGATCACGCTTCGCTGGCCGAACGCCTCAAGGCACCTCAAGCCGGACTGCCCTGCATCACCGCCGCGCTCAGCGGCATAGGCGGCACCATCAAGGCGCTCCCCGAACACTTCGAAGTCGAAGAAGACCTCCCCTACGCGCCCTGCGGAGAAGGCGAGCACCTGTTTATCCGGCTGCGCCGCAGCGGCTGGAATACGGCCGATGTGGGGCGTGCCCTTGCCGATGCACTGCGCATCAAAATCGACGCTGTCGGCTGGGGGGGCCGCAAAGACCGCCATGCGCTGACCACGCAGACCTTCTCCGTACCGCTTGCGCTGAACCGCCCGCAGTCAGAGGTCGCGGCTGCCTTGGCCGACCTTCCTTTCGAGATTCTGGACATGCGGCGCCACCGCAACAAACTCAAGACCGGACATGTGGCCGGCAATCGCTTCCGCATCGTGCTGTCGCAGGTCACTCCGGCCGAACTGGCCCAGGCGCGGACCATCGCGGGCAGCCTTCTGGAACACGGCCTGCCCAATTATTTCGGCGAACAACGTTTCGGCGCCGGATTTCGCAATCTGGAGCGCGCGGCCCAATTGACGCTGCAGGCGCGCCCGGCACGCGGCAGCCAGGCGACCTTCATGGTCTCCGCACTGCAAGGGGCGTTGTTCAACATCTGGCTCAGGGCCCGGATTGAACGCGGTGATTTCGGCCGCATCCTGCATGGCGATATCGCTCAAAAAACAGACACCGGTGGTCTTTTCAGGGTGGATCAGCCGGATGAAGCAAACCAGCGGCTGCGCAGCGGCGCAATCGTTTATACCGGGCCGCTCTATGGGTTCAAGATGATGCCTGCGGCAGGAATCGCAGGCGAATGGGAAGACGCCGTCCTGCAATCCGTCGATCTTGACCCGTCCGCATTCAAGCCCCTGCGAGCACCCGGATCGCGTCGGCCGGCGCTGCTGCGCCTTTCCGGGATTTCGATCCGCCCAGTCGCCGAAGGCCTTGAATTCACGTTCAGCCTGCCGGCCGGTGCGTATGCCACGACACTCATGCGTGAATTCATCAAGCAAAGTGCAGCCTCGAAAGCGGACCCGCATCGATGAATGGGACGCACGGCGGCGATGCGCGAAACTGAACCCGGAACGAAATGATGTCCCGTTATATCGGTTTTCTGACTCTATTCCTGACGATCTACGGCGCTTTGCACCTTTACCTGCTGGTCAAGGCGCGCCGGGCACTTTATCTGCAGGGTCTGTCCTACTTCCTGTGTGTGATCCTGCTTATGTTCCTGCTC
>JAEYRZ010000128.1 GCA_023435265.1 Pseudomonadota bacterium | reverse complement strand
GCCCCCCCCGCCCTCTTTTCCCCCCGCCGGGCGGCCGCCGTCCCGGTCCTGGCGGCCATGCTCCTGGCCTACAGCTTTTTGATCGGCGTCATCGGCTATCCGGCGTCGACTTTTCTCTTCCTGTTGTCGGCCTCCCGCGTGCTTGGAAATAGAATCCGTTTGAACGCGCTGTTGATCGCGCTGCTGTTCAGCGCGGCGGTTTTTTTCCTGTTCACCCGGGTCCTCGACATCCCCCTGCCCGTATGGGGGTCGATCCTCAGATGACGCACTAGACGGGAGACGCCGGTGGAAATTCTCGAGCACCTTTTGTTCGGCCTGCAGATCGCCTTTGCCCCCATCAATCTCTTTTACGCCTTCATCGGGTGCCTGGTCGGCACGCTGATCGGTGTTCTGCCCGGAATCGGCCCCGCCGGCGGCATGGCGCTGCTGATTCCCTTGACCTACGGAAAAGAACCGGCCAGCGCCATCATTCTGCTGGCCGGAATCTACTACGGCGCCATGTACGGCGGATCGACCACCTCGATCCTGCTCAATGTCCCCGGAGAGGCGGCTTCCGTGGTAACGACCCTGGACGGCTACCAGATGGCCAAGAAAGGGCGCGCCGGGGCCGCCCTGTCCATCGCGGCCATCGGTTCCTTCATCGCCGGAACGATCGGACTGCTGCTGCTCATGATGGTCGGTCCGCCGCTGGCGCAGGTCGCCCTCAAATTCGGGCCGGCGGAATCCTGCGCCCTCATGTTTTTCGGCCTGTCGACGGTCACCAGCCTCTCGGGCAAGTCGCTGCGCAAGGGATTGGTCGCCACCACCCTCGGCCTGATGCTGGCCACGGTGGGCAGCGATCTGCCGACGGGAGTGATTCGTTTTACATTCGGGAGCGCCAAGTTGATGGAGGGGATCGATGTCGTGGTGATCGCCATCGGCTTGTTCGCGGTGTCGGAGGTGTTCATCAGCGCCGAGGAGATGGGCGCCGGGCGGCTCGTGGTGGACAAGCTCTCGCGGATCTGGCTCTCGATGCGGGAGTTCCTGCGCAGCACGGGCGCGATTCTGCGGGGATCGGTGCTTGGATTTTTCATCGGCGTGCTTCCCGGCGCCGCGCACGTGGCTGCGGCGTTTCTCGCCTACACTCTCGAAAAGCGCATCGCCAGGAATCCGGACGATTTCGGCAAGGGCGAGATCCGCGGGGTGGCGGCGCCGGAGTCGGCCAACAATTCGGCCGCCTGCGGCGCCCTGATTCCGCTTTTGACGCTCGGGCTGCCCGCTTCGGCCGTCACCGCGGTGCTGTACAGCGCGCTTTTGATGACCGGAATCCGGCCCAGCCCCTTCCTTTTTGAAAAACATCCGGACGTGGTGTGGGGGCTGATCGGCAGCATGTACATCGGAAACGCCATGCTCCTGGTGCTCAATCTGCCGCTGGTCTTCCTCTGGGTCAAAGTCTTGAAAACCCCATCGCGCTGGCTTTTTCCGATCGTGCTGGTCGTTTCCTTCATCGGGGTGTACAGCATCAATTCCTCCGCCCTGGATCTGGTGCTGGCCACGCTTCTGGGTGTGCTGGGCTATGTGATGCGCCGCCTCGATTATCCGCTGGCGCCGGTGATTCTCGGGTTTGTGCTGGGTGTGCTGCTGGAGCAGTCCCTCCGGCAGACCCTGATGATTTCGGGCGGCAGTCTGGAGATTTTCTGGAGGAGCCCCATCGCCGTCACCCTGTTTCTCATGTCGGCCGCATTGATCGTCCTGCCCCAGGTTCTCAGCCGCAGGCTCCGCCGAAACCGTGACTGATTCCGGCCGGGAACGTCACAGTGCCAGGTCGTACCCCTTGGCGCGCAGGTGCGCCACGATCCGGACCAGCTGATCGAAGGTCCGCGGGTCGGCCTGGGGGCCGGGATGGCGCACCGTCGCGGTGGAAAAGACCCCGAGGCGTTTCAGGAGCTGCTTGCGCAGGGAGACGCCGATGCCGGGCTGAAACTCCCAGCGGTTCAAGGGAACGAAATCGTAGAACAGGGCGGCGGCCTGCTTCCAATCCTGCCGGCGGGCCAGATCGAACAGCCGTACCAGCAGCTCGGCATACACGAAGCCGGTCATGATCCCGACGGCGCCGAGTTCCAGCTCTTCGAGCGCGTACATGCCGCCCAGTGCGCCGAAAACCTTCAGATCGGATCCCGCCGTCTTGGCCAGGGCCTGCATTTTAGCGCCGGTGGGAGGATCCTCGAGCTTGATGTGCCGGATGTTGGACGATTCCTCGAACATGCGCGCGACCAACTCAACGGACATCGTGATGCCGGTGGCGGCCGGGTAGTCATGGATGATGCAGGGGATCTGCGCGGCATCGGAGACCCGCCGGTAGTATTCCAGAAGCGGTTGATCCTTCTGCACGTTATGCGGTCCGAGCAGGATGGCGTCCGCACCCAGGTCTCGCGCCGCGGCGGCCATCTGGACGGCCGGGTCGGTGGCCGGCGCGCGCACGCCGACGACCAGCCCCATCTCCCCGGGCATCAGCGCCCGGTATTTGGCGATCACTTCCCTGCGTTCCGGTTCGGTCAGTTTGTGCCCTTCGCCCAGGGCGCCCAGGACCGCCAGGCCGTGGACTTTTTTTTGCGCCATGAAGGCCACCAGGCGCTCGATGCTGGGATAATCGACTTCGCCGTCGTCTGAAAACGGGGTCGGCACGATCGGGTAGATTCCTTCAAGGCGCATCGTTTCTCCTCTCCTACCTGAATGTTTACAATGCCCGCGTCTCGCCCCCGTCGACCAGCAGGGAAACGCCGTTGATATGGCCGGCCAGGTCCGAGGCCAGAAAGGCGGCCGCAGCAGCCTGTTCTTCGGGAGTCGCCAGCCGGCCGCGTGGGATTTTGGCGGCCGTGGCGGCCAGTTCGACTTCTACGCTGGTGCCCTTTTTCCGGGCTTTGGCAGCCGCCAGTTCCACCGCCCGATCGGTGACCGTCGGGCCCGGACCGATGTTGTTGACCGTGATGCCGAAAGCCGCGACCTCCTCAGCCAGGGTCTTTGCCATTCCGGCCACCGCCAGGCGCATCCCGTTGGAGATGATGAGGTTCTCGATCGGTTCGCGCAGCGCCCGGCTTGCAAAGTTGATGATCCGGCCCCAGCCGGCGCTTTTCATGTCCGGCAGGACCAGGCGGATCAGTCGCACGGCGCTCATGAAGGTCAGGGCATAGCCCAGGTCCCACTTTTCATCCGTGGCCGCTTCGAAGGTCCCTGGAGGCGGGCCGCCGGAATTGGTCACCAGGATGGCGATCGGGCCCAGATCGGCCTTGACCCGCTGCACCAGCGTCTCAATGAGTCCGCGCGGGTCAGGTCGACGGGATAGGCTTTGGCC
>JAEYRZ010000045.1 GCA_023435265.1 Pseudomonadota bacterium | reverse complement strand
CCCGCCGGCGAACCCGGAGGCTCCCGCCGATCAATTGCCCTCCTGAACCGATTTCGGGGAACGCGGGGCCGCTCCCAGGTAAATGGCGATGAGGACAATCAGCACGCCGGTCCAGCTCAACATCCCGGTGGGCCGTTTGAAAAAGAGGACATCCCAGACAAACGAGAGCGCGGGCTACATCAGCAGGATCAGTCCGGAAAGCGAAGCGCGGATATGCGGCAGGGCGGTGGTGATTAGAATCCAGCCGACACATTGGCTGAACAGCCCCAGGGCCAGAAGCGCGCCCAGAGTCCGCGCATCCGGCATGGTGAACGAATATCCGGCGCGCAGCACGTCCAGGGCGATGAAGAAGGCCGTGGTCAAGGATACCAGCGTCAGCACATAGAAGATGGAAAGGCCCTGCTGTTCGGACTGCAGTTTGCGCAAGGTCAGCAAAAAGGCCGAGTAGCAGACCGCGCAGGCCAGCCCGAAATAAATACCCCAACGGTATGTGGTCCCGAGTTGATGCCAGTCGAAGCCTACAATCAGGTACAACCCGGCAAAGGCCAGGGGCATTGAAAAAAGGGTGATCGGACGAACCCGCTCTTTGAGAATGAGCGCTCCGACCAGGGCCAGAATGAAGACCTGGAAGTTGGGCAGTATGGTTCCCAATCCGGGGCCGACCCAGTGGATGCTGAAATGGTACAAAATCAAATCAAGCGCAAAGAAAAAACCACAAAGCATTCCCAGCAGCAGGTTGCGACGGCCGCGCCACCTGATCTCACCCCGGTATACGGCGGCGGCCAACAAGAAAAGACCGCCGAAGAAAACGCGGTAAAAAGCCGAAACGGTCGGTGTTACCTGGCTGACTTTAACCCAGACGCCGGAGAAGCTGATCATCACGGCCCCCAGAACCAACCTGTAAATCGCCGCCCGGTACGCTGACGAACGGTCGGAAACCGATCCGCTTCCCAAGAACGCCATTCCACCCCCTGCTTCGCTCGCTTCCTTCCGAATCCACGCGCCTGAAGGCCGCCCAACTTAGTTTGGAATCGAGCGTTCGTCCATCATTATTTCAAAGCGCCCGCCGGAACTCGAGCGCGCGCCTTGATCGAGTCCGATACCCATATCCTGATGGAATCGGATATTCGTAAAAGATTTCATTCCGATGGATTGCATGCTATTGTGCCGCGCTCGGCCAGGTGAAGAAAACCCATGCTACCGGTAAACACGCCGATGGTTTCGTGGCAGACGATAATAAGTTGGTTTGAAGGCCATGAGGCGCTCATGGGCTGGCTGGGGGTCGCCTCGCTGTTGATGTTTTTCGGGACCCTGATCGCCGTACCCATGGTAATCGTACGGCTGCCCAAGGATTTCTTGCGGCAGGAACACCGCGTGGTCCGCAACTGGCCCCGGCACCTCTCCCTGCCCTTCTACATCCTAAAAAACGGGCTGGGGGTGGTATTCATACTCAGCGGTCTGGCCATGCTGATTCTGCCGGGCCAGGGATTGTTGACCTTGTTCATCGGAATGATCCTGATCAACTTTCCCCGCAAACGGGTGTTCATCCGCAAAATCTTCGGCCAACGACGCGTTTTCCGGGCGATCAACAGATTGCGCGAGCGGTTCGGCAAACCCAAATTCGAGATGCCCTGAAGTGAAGCGGCCTGCAAGCCGCCTCGGAAAAGAGCCTGTTGATGAACAAATTCGCAGCTGAAAAATGGTTGACGCTCGGCTTCCTTCTGACCTGCGGCGTCGTGCTGGCGGTTCTGGGCTTCAAGCTGTTTACCCACCAGCGGACGCAAACACCTCAAACCGCAATGCAGCCGGGCCGGATCGCCTCGTCCGCCGGTCACGATCAATGGGTCCTGCTCAAGGACCAGTCCTTGACCATCGGCGACTTGAAGATCACTTATCGCGGGATCGCCCGCGGTGAAATCCTGCTCGATGTCACGCTTCTGCAACTCGACCCGTACTATGCATACCGCAAAAGCTTCCCCCGGGAGCCGGCGCGGCGCGGTGTGCAGCTTGGACAGCGGTTCTTCAAAGTGGCGGCGGTACGCGGAGCCTACCTCAAACTGGTTCCCCTGACCGGTAATCCGATCTGACCGGCGGCGGGCGCCGGCGGAAGGAAATCGGTCGCGCTCAGCGCTTCCCGGACTGCCCCCTCTGCTCCAGTTCCGCGATCCGTTTTTCCCGCTCTTTGAAGGCCCGGTGTTTATTCAGGGCGTTTTCGATGGCGAAGCGCAGCTCGGTGTTGTCGTAAGGCTTGAGGATGAAACCGAAGGGGTTGGTGTGGATGGCGCGCTCCAGAATGGCCTGGTCGTTCACGCAGCTGAGATAGATGATGGGCACGTCAATGCGTTTGATGATCTGTTCGGCGGCCTCGATGCCGTTCATGTCCCCCTCGAGCAGAATATCCATAAGGATCAGGTCGGGGCGGTGCTCCAGGGCGCTGGTGATGGCCCGATGCCCGGTACTGGCGATGTCGCAGACCTGGTACTCGTACGATTCCAGGCGCGCCTTGAGCACGGTTGCCACATTGGCGACATCTTCCACGACCAGGATTCGGGCGCCATGGGTGGTTTTCTCGGAGGGCTGGTTTGATGATTGCATTATCGTTCCGTCCACGGTGCCAAATTGGGTACCAGCAGGCCGCTTCTGCGCCGAAGCGTGCGCACCGATCTCTTCAGCCTATATCGTCGGCACCCGGAAAAGTCAAAAAAATTAATGGATTGATCAAGCGCCCGCGTTGGTTTTCCTGAACAACGCTACAATCGTGCATGCAAATGAGCTGCCACCTTCTCGGTGATAAGGCCGAGTTCGACGCCCCACTCGTCCATTCCGAAGGAATCGAGAACCAGTGCGCCGCGCATCGATCGACCCGCAGCACAGCCGCGGGCAGGCGTTCAAGATCGAAAACCGCTCTATTATAAATAATTTCATTTGACTATCCGTTATCTAAATTTACGGGCCCCGGTCGGTTTAAAAATTTGAACCGACCCGCCAATAATAATATTCAAAATAAAATCAAAACAATGCACGATCATTTCTTTTCGGGGGTTTATGGGAATGAACTCCGGCGGGCCCGCAACAGCCTATTTCGCGGTATGCGCCCAGACCGCCGCGAACATTTAACTGGCCATTTTTATTGGATATTTTATTTTGATGAGGCTTGTGAAAAATTTCGGTGGGGTTTGGCAAAAGACTTGCAGATGCCTATTACCGCCAAACCAATAATTTTTTCATCTGTTCTCCTCCTAAACGGCCGAGCGTACCTTGCGCTCGGTCGTTTCCTTTTTTGCAGGTGCTGAGAGCTTCGAGCCGGCCCCAAATTCCCGGTTGGCAGGATTCAGGAGCGGTTGGAGCGGGTCACGATGGGCTGGATCCAGCGGTCCGCCGCGCCTTCGTAAAGCCATTTGTCCGGAAAACCCCGCCGCCGCATGAAGGTGGGGTGCTTGGCCCAATGCAGCAGGCTTTCGTAAGCCTCCTGAATCTTCAGGAAGGCCTGGGTCTGACCGCCGATATCCGGGTGGTGCTTCTTGACCAGCCTTCGGTAGGCGCGTTTGATACGGGCTTCGAGATCGAGGGTGGAAAGATCGCTGGAGCACAGTTCGAGGCTGACCAGGTTGACCGCGCTCACCGAGGGTACCGCAAGCTCGATCGGGATCACGCGCTCCTTGCCGGCACTGAGGCGATTGGCCTGTTCCAGGACGTGCCGCGAAGCGAGATAGCGCTTCTTGGTGCGGTTGCGTTCATTCCACCAGGCCGACCCCAGATGGTTGGAAAGTTCGCAGAAATCCTCCACCGGCTTTTTGCCGAACGAACGGGGCAGCATATAGCTGTAAATGTGTTCGGCATCATAGAGCAGCAGATCCATGATGATCACGTGGTCTGTGAAATAGAACGTTGCATAACGTGTGTTGAGTGCCCGCAGAAGACCGGCCCGCCGGTTCAGGGAGGCCAGCAGCGTCTGCCTGCAGACCATGGTGCAGTAGCGGCGGTGGCGCGGCGGCAGCGCATGGCCGCAGGCAAGGCAGAGGCGCGGCGGCTTGACGGTGCGCGAAGGCAGATATGAATAAGCGTATTCCGGCATAACAATATCAATAATCACCGGATGCCGCTTAACGAGCGGCATCATAGAGCGAAATCGACTCCTTTTTGTTATTGTGTGAGTCCCGTTGCGAGCACCGACGGTGCGGCGAAAGCGGCTTCTCGATATTCGGCTCAGACCCATCGACGTGCGGCGGGGATCAAAAGTCCGCCTTATATACCAGCCTTTGAATTAAATATGAAGCCTTTCCGGGCGACGCCGTATACGGCTTGTCCGCGGGCGCTCACTTTGCTAAATCACAGGCCTGCGGTTGCCCTTTGCGCCGGCGGCTTCGATCACCCGAAAATACGAGACCCATGAACGACTCCCAAACACCACCCGCTCACGAACCGCGTCCCTGGGGGCCGATCGCCACCGTCATTATCGGCATTCTGATCGCGGTCTCAACCTTGCTGGCCCAAATCGGGCTGGAGATTCTCGTGAGCGGTCTGTGGGCCTCCGGGCCGGATCCCGGCCGGTTCGCCGCCCTTCCCCTCGGCCTGGCGGTCAGCATTGACGGCATGATCGGCGCCCTTGCCGGCGCCGCGGCCATCTGGCTGGCGGTCGGGCTGCGCCCCCCCCGGCGCCTCGATTGGGTGCGGGTGCGCGGCTACCTGGGCCTGAATCGGTTCGCCTGGCGGGTCCTGGTGTTCTGGACGGGATCGACCCTGGTCTATCTGGTCGCCATGGATGCCGTATCGTATTGGACCGGCCGGCCTCAGGTTCCCGACTTCATCATCGAGGCCTATGCGACATCGGTTTGGCCGCTCCTGTTCTGGATCGCCATCGGCGTGGGGGCCCCTTTGTTCGAGGAACTCTTGTTCCGCGGTTTTCTGCTCGCCGGATTCCGCAAAACCCCCTTGCGCACCGCCGTTGCGGCCGTCGCGATCTCGGCCGTGTGGGCCGGCGTGCATTTGCAGTACGGCTGGTACGAAATTATCTGGATTTTCGGGCTGGGGCTGGTGTTCGGCGCCGCACGGGTGCACGGCGGGTCGCTCTGGCTGCCCGTCATCCTGCACATGCAGTGCAACCTGCTGGCCACGCTCCAGGCGGCCCGCATGCAGACACCGTGAAAGAGGAGCGCGGATGCCCCATCATTCAACAGCCAAAGTCATCGTCTCGGCAAAGGCTGAAAAATCATTGGCGCGGTTTCATCCATGGATATTCTCGGGCGCCGTGCGCGCCATCGAAGGCGATGCCGGGGCCGGCGCCACCGTGGCCGTTCATGCGGCCGGCGGTCAATGGCTGGCCTGGGCCGCGTATTCGCCCCATTCCCAGATCCGTGCGCGTGTGTGGTCCTTCGATTCGGAAACGCGCATCGACGCGGAATTCTTCCAGCGGCGGCTTTGCGAGGCGGTGCGCTGGCGCGCGCGCCTGCCGCTGCCCGAGCCCTGTGCCGCATTGCGCCTGGTGAATGCCGAATCGGACAGCCTGCCGGGTTTGATCGTCGACCGCTACGCCGATTTCCTGGTCTGTCAGTTTCTGTCGGCGGGCGCCGAACACTGGAAAACCTGCATCGTCGACCAATTGCGCGGGCTCCTGCCGGTCCGCGGCATCTACGAGCGCTCGGACAGCGACGTGCGCGCCAAGGAGGGGCTTGCCGAAAGCAGCGGAGTGCTGTGGGGGGATGCGCCGCCGCAATTCATCGACATCCGCATCGGCCCACTCGCGCTGGCGGTGGACATCGTCAGCGGCCACAAGACCGGTCTCTATCTCGACCAGCGCGAAAACCAGGCCCGCATTGCCGCCTATGCGCCCGGTGCCCGCATCCTGAACTGCTTCAGCTACAGCGGCGCCTTCGGGATCTGGGCGCTGCAGTCGGGTGCCCGCCACGTCACTCATCTCGATGCGTCCGAGGCCATGCTGGAACTGGCGCGCCACAATCACGCGCTCAACGGCCAGGATGCCGGTCACGTCGAATTCGTGGCTGCCAATGCCTTCGACTGGCTGCGCCGCTGTCGCGACGGCGGCCGTCGGTTCGACCTGATCGTGCTCGACCCGCCCAAATTCGTGGCCGCCGCCGCGCAGCTGACCCGCGGCTGCCGCGGATACAAGGATATCAATCTGCTGGCTTTCAAGCTGCTGCAGCCCGGCGGAATTCTGTTCACCTTCTCCTGCTCCGGGCTCGTGGAACCGGCCCTGTTTCAGAAAATCGTATCCGACGCGGCCGCCGATGCCCGGCGCAGCGTGCGCATCCTGGCCTACCTTTCCCAGGCCGCCGACCATCCGGTGGGCCTTCATTTCCCGGAAGGACGCTACTTGAAGGGCCTGATCTGCGGTGTCGATTGACAAGGCGGAGCGGTTTCAGTATGTGGGATCGCATACGTGGACGAACTGGCGTTCGACCACTGACCCGATGGATGAAAAGATGACGCCCGACTACGATCGAATATTCACCCGACCGGCGCTCGACCGGATTTTCCCCTTGCAGCGCGCCGACCAGTTTTTCGAAGCCCTGCTGGGCGATGCCTCCGAGGGCGCCTACGACATCCGCCTCGCGTATGAAGGCTGCCGCGACGATGCGCTGCAGTTCAACCTGGAACTGCACCAGCGGCCTGGAAAGTGCCTGGCCTGTAATTTGACCTACGGCCTTCCGGCCGTTCTCAGCCGCCATCCGGTTATCGACCTCGACGGCGTGGTCCGCAAAATCGGCGGGCTGCTCGACGGAAATCGGAGCTGCGGGGCGTGGAAGCTTGCGGCGACTCGGGAGATCAGCCGCAAACTGCATGTCGTGCCGCTGACCATCACCCTCGTCCCCGGCGAGCGCTGACCTTCGGGCGCTTTCCGCCTGCCGCCGGACCGCATTCGAAGGGGGCCGGGTTGAACTACGCCGGCGGTTCACCGGCTCTTTTTTCCAAGAACACGATGCGCACCCTGGACGTCAGCACCGCTTCGCGGCAGGCGCGGTAGCCCCGCTTCTCGTAGAAACGGATGTTGGCGGCACTCAGGGTCCCGGTAAACAGTTCGAAGCGCCGCGCGCCGGGAAAAGCTTTTTCGATCTGCGCCAGCAACCGGGTCCCGATCCCCTTTCCCTGGAACTCGGGGTGCGCGATGAGCCGGCCGATGTGGCAGGTTCCCGAATCGATCGCGGCCCTCACCGAACCGACGATCCGGCCTTCATGCACCGCCTTGAGGAACACCTTGGAGGCGAATTCGGCCTCGATTTCGGACAGTGTCTGGAGGAGCGGCGGGATCGTCCAGTCGTCGTTCAGCCGGGCTTCGCTCCGGTAGGCGCTTTTCTGCAGGGCCAGAATCTCGGCGGCATCCGTCGGATCGGCCGAGGCAATGAAGATGTTCATACGTGCTCTTTGCACGATCACCGTCCGGTAAGAGCGTTCGGCCCGCGGGTCGAGGCCGCCCTGACCGAACGCGCCTAGAATTCCATGACGCTGTCGAGTCCGCGATGAACGCCGACCAGCGTTCCGACCTTGCGGATCGCCAGGAGCGCGCCTGCGACGTAAGGCGCCGCGCTCGACCCCGCCTCATGGCGCAAAATCAGTTTCTAGTCCGGCATTCCGAAAATGGCATCGATCGAAATGACATAGCCCGGAAGGCGTACCGAGTGAACCTGCGTCCCCTGCAGCCGCGCGCCGCGGCTTTCCTTTTCGCCGACAATTTCTTCGATGGGGATCTCGAGTTCCGGCTGCCGTATTTTGGAAAGCCGGTCGGCCAACTCGCGGGCCGTACCGCTTGGGGCATCCGGTTTGCCAGCGTGGGCGTAATCGATGATTTCCCAATTGGGAATATATTTGGCAGCCATCTCCGCAAATTTCTGCAGCAGCACTACGGTCAATGCGAAATTCCCCGCGGCCAGAACGCCGCGCCGGACGTCCCGGGCGACCGCATCGATCGCTGCATAATCCTCGGCGCCCAGCCCCGACGTGCCGATCACCACGTGGGCCCCGCTGCGCAGGGCCGCCACAGCATGATCTCGGGCTGCTTCCGGCCGGGTGTATTCCACGAAGACGTCGGGATGAATTTTCAGGGCCTCTTCGGCCGTCGCGA
>JAEYRZ010000093.1 GCA_023435265.1 Pseudomonadota bacterium | reverse complement strand
GTCGAGCGGCTCGGGTTCGTCTTCCCAGAAGAGCAGCTTGAGGGGATAGGGCTCGGCCAGCCGGAGCACGGCGTCGAAGGAGACGGGCGCTTCGATGACCATGGGGCGGTTGCGGCGGCACTGTTTGAGCGCTTCTATGCTGATTTTGCGCCAGCGTGCGAGCCGGGCGGCCATGCGCTGCGGGTCGGGCGCGGGGACGGAGCGGTGCGCCTTGAAGGGGATCCAGCGGGTGACGCCCAGTTCGCTCAGGGGGCGGATCAGTTCATCCATCTTTTTCTCTTTGAGAAACCCCTGGGCGAGCGCGAGGTCGAGGTGCGATTCGGTGGTGCTGTCGGCCTGCGACAGCAGGTCGACGATGACGCGGTCGTCCTCCATCGAGCGCACGACGGCCTGATACGTTTTTCCGGTGCCGTCGAATACGACGACGCGGTCACCGGAACGCAGCCGCATCACCGTGCGCAGGTGCCGGGCGTCCGCCGCCTGCAGTTCGGCTCTTCCATCGATCATTTTCCCGGGTGGTACAAAAAAGCGCCGCTTCGCGTTCACATCCGCCTTCCTTGTTAAATCTATAATTGAATGAGTATCTTAAGTCCCGGGCGCTTGACACCCGAAAGGGTGCATGATAGCTTAACTGCTAAAAATAAGAGCCGATAATAAGAAACAGGCCTCAATGAGACCGGAGCCGGCTGTGACCGCGCGGCGCCCCGCTGCGCAGCGATCATAACACAGCCGGCGGCAGACCGCATAGCCCGTCGAGGGCGGGAGGGGATGGTCCCAGGGTAATCAATCCCGCGGCCCCAGTGCACTTTTGTTGCGATTCGACTGTTCATGCCGGGGGCGCTATGGAAAAAGGATCCAAAGGACAACCGCACTTGAAAATCATCGACTTGACGGCCGACAAGGAAATTCCCGCACAGCAAGGCGGCCGGGTCATCGATCTGACCAAAGCGCTCGACGGCACCCATGCGGCGCAGCCCGCCGGCTCCCCGCCCGGGCAGCCGCCCCCATCTTCAAAATCCCTGACCCGGGACGAAAGCAGGAACGCCGAACGGCGCAGGCAGGAAGAAATCGATGCCGAAATCGACCTGGCCTTCGGCGCCGATCCGCCGCCGGAGAGTCCGCCCGCGTCGCAGAAAGCGCCCGAAAACCCGGCCGAACCGCCGAATCCGTGTACGGCCGCGTCCGAACCTTCTGCCGAGGACGAGGTCATCGATCTGGAGGATCCGGTGCTGCCGGAAATGCCCGAGGCCCTGGCGCTGGACCAAGCTGCCGAAGGAATCATCGAACTGACCGACATCGTTCCGCCGGATGCCCCTCGGGACGAAGCCTGCGCGCCCGTCGCATCCGCGGCGGAAGCTGACGCGCCAATCGAGCTGGTCGATGTCGTCACCCCGGATCGCCCTGCGCCTGCAGCGGCGGGTGATGAGATCATCGAACTTGTCGATGTGGTCGATGAAATCATCGAACTGGAGGATGTGGTCCAGCTCGGCAGCCCCCCGGAAGAAGAGATCATCGAGCTGACCGACATCGTCAAGCCGGGCGATCTGGCGGCAAAAGCGGCCGCGCCGGCCGGCGCCGCGCCTCAGGCCCAAATGGCGGAGATCAAGGGTCGGGCGACCCATTCGGATGCGCCTGCCGATGAGATCGATCTCGTGGAACTGGATCGGTTGATTCCGGTCGACGACGAACCGGACGACGAACAGGTGATCCAGCTGGCCGACCACCGCAAAGGGGATCGGCCGGAGACGGGTTTCGCCATGAACCTGGATGAAGCCCCGACCGCAACGGCGAATGCCGATAAGGCCAATCCACTGGAAGTGATCGGCATGGAGCTGAACAGGGTCGATCCGGAGGCGCGCGGGTTATCGCCGGAGGCCATTGAAGCCGCCATCGAGAAGATCCTGTATACCAAGTACGCCGACCGGATCGAACACCTGATCGCCATTGCCGTCGAAAAGGCGGTGACCCGCGAGATCGAACAGATCCGGCGCGAGTTCGTCGACGATGCCGGCCTGGGCGGGGAGGACGACGAACGGTAACACGGTCGAGACATTTCTAACTTGCATTTTTCAAGGGATTATACATTATTAATCCCTTTTTTATTTCCGGCGAACGGCTCCCGCCGAGGCCACAGGAGATCGGATCAATGAGCGAAAACGCACTGGACAAAAGCTACACCCCCCGCGAGGTGGAACAACGCTGGTACCGTTTCTGGGAAGAACAGGGACTGTTCGCGGCGGCGGACAAGGATTCCCGCCCGGCCTTCGCCATCGTGATTCCGCCGCCCAACGTCACCGGCGTGCTGCACATGGGGCATGCGCTGAACAATACCCTGCAGGACATCCTGTGCCGGTACCGGCGCTTGAAGGGCGACAATGTCCTGTGGATGCCGGGCACGGACCACGCGGGCATCGCCACCCAGAATGTGGTCGAGCGCAGCCTGGCCGCCCAGGGTCAGGACCGGCATCAACTGGGCCGCGAAAAGTTCATCGAGGCGGTCTGGAAGTGGCGCGCCGAATACGGCAGCGCGATCATCAACCAGCTCAAGCGACTGGGCGCCTCCTGCGACTGGCAGCGCGAACGGTTCACCATGGACGAGGGGCTCTCCAAGGCGGTGCGCACGGTGTTCGTGCGCCTCTACGAAGAGGGACTGATCTACCGGGGGCTCTACATCACCAACTGGTGCCCGCGCTGCCGCACGGCGTTGTCCGACCTGGAAGTCGAACACGAGGATGTGGACAGTCATCTTTTCTACCTGCGCTATCCGCTGAGCGACGGCAGCGGCCACATCGTCATCGCCACCACGCGCCCCGAGACCATGCTGGGCGACACGGCCGTGGCCGTGCATCCCGAGGACGAGCGTTACCTGGGATTGACCGCCGAGGCGGTGATTCTGCCGCTCGTGGAACGCAAAATACCGATTATCCGCGACACCTACGTGAACCGCGAATTCGGGACCGGCGCCCTGAAAGTCACCCCGGCGCACGATCCCAACGATTTCGAGATCGGCGCACGACATCAACTGCCGCGCATCAAGGCGATCGCCGATGACGGCACCATGACCGCCGAAGCGGGGCCCTTCGCCGGTCTTGACCGTTTCGAGTGCCGCCGGCAGGTGGTGCGCGCTCTCGAAGACGCCGGGCTGCTGGAGAAAATCGTCGACCATCGGCATGCCGTAGGCCATTGCTATCGCTGCAAGAGCATTGTCGAGCCCAACCTGTCGCAGCAGTGGTTCGTCAAGGCCAAACCGCTGGCCCAGCCGGCCATCGAGGCCGTCGAACAGGGCCGCACCAGAATCGTCCCCGAAAGCTGGGCCAAAACGTATTATGAATGGATGTACAACATCCGCGACTGGTGCATCTCGCGCCAGATCTGGTGGGGGCACCAGATCCCGGCGTGGACATGCAAGGCCTGCGGGGAACTCGTGGTGGCCATGGAGGCGCCGCAGCACTGCCCCAAGTGCGGCGGCGATCGACTGGAGCAGGAATCGGATGTTCTGGACACCTGGTTCAGCTCGGCTTTGTGGCCGTTTTCCACCATGGGCTGGCCGGAGCGGACCGATCTGCTCAAGACGTTCTATCCCACCTCGGTGCTGGTCACCGGCTTCGATATACTCTTCTTCTGGGTGGCGCGCATGATGATGATGGGCCTGCATTTCATGGGCGAGGTGCCTTTCCGGGACGTCTACGTGCACGCCCTGGTGCGCGACGAGGAAGGCAAGAAGATGAGCAAGTCCAAGGGCAACGTGATCGACCCGCTCAACGTGGTCGACGAATACGGCACCGATGCCTTCCGGTTTACGCTTGCCGCGTTCGCCGCCCAGGGCCGCGACATCAAGATGTCGGTCAAACGCGTCGAGGGGTACCGCAATTTCATCAACAAGTTGTGGAACGCGGCGCGCTTCGCGCTGATGCACCTGGACCGGCCTTATGCGCAGATCGACGGCGAAGCGCTCTCGCTGCCGGACCGCTGGATCCTGGCGCGCCTGCGCAAGGTGACCCAGGAGGTGGAAAACGCCCTGGACACCTACAAGTTCAACGAAGCGGCCAACGCGGCCTACCAGTTCGTGTGGCATGAATTCTGCGACTGGTATCTCGAGGCCGCCAAGCCCGCGCTGTACGGCAAGGACCAGGACCGCTCGCGCGACGCCGCGCGCCAGGTGCTCTGGACCGCGCTGCGCGACATCCTGATCCTGCTGCATCCCTTCATTCCGTTTGTGACCGAAGAGATCTGGAGCAAGCTGCCCGGCACGCAGGGTTCGATCATGCGGGCGGACTTTCCGCGCCCCGGCACCGCGCTGGACGACGCCGCCCTGCAGGAATCCGAACGGCACATGGCCCTGCTGATGGAGATCGTCACGGCCGTGCGCAATGTCCGCGGGGAAATGAACATCCCGCCCTCCGCCCGCCTGCGCGTCACGCTGGTGCCGGCCGACGACGAAACCCGGCGCATCGTGGCGCAGCATGCGGACATCGTCACCAACCTGGCCCTGCTGTCCGAATTGCAGGTAGGCGCCGACGAGCGGCGTTCGCCCACGGCGGCGACCGCCATTGCCGGCGGCGTGACCATCCTGGTGGAATTGAAAGGCATCATCGATTTCGCCCAGGAGATCCAGCGCCTGCAGAAAGAGCTTCAGAAGCTGGAGGGCGAGCTCGCCACGTTCGCCAAAAAGCTGGGCAACCCGGGATTCCTGGCCAAGGCGCCGGCCGAGGTGGGCGCGGAAGTGCGCAACAAACCGGAGCAGGCGCTGCAGACGCGCGCCAAGCTCGAATCCACGCTGGAGCGGGTGCGCCGTTTCGCTTAAGAGTTGGACAGGGCGGACGGCAGCGTTCCGAGGGGGGAGCATGGACGGCTTGATCTACGCGCCGGCGGTCGACCGGTTGATCGACCTGGCCCTGGAAGAAGATCTCGGCGGCGGCGACATCACCACCGAGGCGTTGATTCCACCGCAAACGACCGGCCGCGGCGTGATCGTCGCCAAGGAGAAGTTGATTCTCTGCGGTTTGCAGGTGGCCGGGCGGGTGTTTCGGCGCATCGACCCGTGCATCGAATGCGCATCCGATTTCGAAGACGGGGCGGAGGCGGCGGCCGGACGGACCGTCATGACCTTATCGGGGCGGCTGGCGTCGCTTCTGAAGGCCGAACGTACGGCCCTTAACTTCCTGCAGCGCTTGTCGGGGGTCGCCACTCAGGCCCGCGCCTTCAGCGCCGTGCTGGCCGGTGCGAAGGTGCGGTTGACCGACACGCGCAAGACCACGCCGGGCTGGCGCACGCTGGAAAAGTACGCGGTGCGGATCGGCGGGGCGGCAAACCACCGCATGGGGCTGTACGACGGCATCCTGATCAAAGACAACCATATCGCGGCCTGCGGCGGAATCGCCGCGGCCGTGGCGCAGGCGCGCACCCGGGCGCCGCACCTCTCCAAAATCGAAGTCGAGGCCGCCTCGCTGGACGAAGTCCGCGAAGCCCTTGCGGCCGGCGCCGACGTCATCATGCTGGACAACATGGATCTTGCGCAAATCCGCGCCGCCGTGGCGTTGATCGACAAACGCGTGCCGGTGGAGGTCTCCGGCGGCGTCACCCTCGACCGCCTGCCGGAACTGGCCGCCGCAGGCGTGGATCTGATTTCGGCGGGCGCCTTGACCCATTCGGCCCGCGCGGTCGACCTGAGCATGCGGATCACGGGGCCGGTCCGCAAAAAAAAGCGCGGGGGCTGATCAGCCTGCAAGGGCCCCTTTATTCCCAGGCGCGGATGCTTATCGTGAGGTGCCCAACGGGAAGGATTTCTCCTTGGCGCGCACATTCGACCGGCATGAGCTTTGCACGATCCCGTCGCCTATGCCATCGTTGAAATTCCTGCCCCGAGCATGCGACGCCTGCTGCCGGGACAGGCATCGTGTCCATCGCGCAACGCCCTTCGGGGCGGAAGCGCCTTTTAAAACGTTCGTCAACATCAGGACCCTTAACGGCGGGCGCGCATGATACCGATCCGCGATACGCAGGTCTCGCGCAACATCCCCCTGGTCAACAATGTGTTGATCGGCATCAACGTCGTCGTCTTTCTGATCACGTTGAGCCAGGGCCCCGCCGTGGACCGGTTCATCTATACTTTCGGTCTGGTCCCCGGCCGCTATACCCTGCCGCGCCTGGCCCTGCACTTCACCGCTGCAGAGCAGGCCGTCGCCTGGATCTCGTTCATGTTTCTGCACGGCGGGTTCCTGCACCTGCTGGGCAACATGTGGTCGCTGTACATTTTCGGCGACAACGTGGAAGACCGTCTGGGCCATGTGCGCTACCTGGCGTTCTACCTCGCCTGCGGCATCGCCTCGGGGGTCAGCCATTTCATGCTCAACAGCCATTCCACGGTTCCGACGATCGGCGCCAGCGGCGCCGTGGCCGGGGTGATGGGCGCCTACATCCTGATCCACCCCACGGCCCGGATCCTGACCCTGGTCCCGGTGATCTTCATCCCGCTCTTCTTCGAGATCCCCGCCCTCTTCTTCCTGGGGTTCTGGTTCCTGCTGCAGTTCATCAATGCCGCCGGAAGCACGGGCGCCGGCGGCGGCATCGCCTGGTGGGCGCATGTGGGCGGCTTCCTGTTCGGCATGCTGTTCCTCAAGCTTTTTACGCTGCTGCCCGAATCGGGCCTTACCCGGCAGTTGCGCAAATTCACGGCCAAGAAGCGCACGAACCGTCTGCAGGTGGCCCGGCCGGTCGCATCGGACCAGGTGGACATCACCGCCGATATCCGCGTCTCGCCGTTCGAGGCGCTGGCGGGAACGCGCAAGCTGGTGACCATCGCCCAGGGGATGCAGCGGCGCGTTTACAGTGTCAGCGTTCCGCCCGGCATAACGGACGGAAAAGTGCTGCGGCTCAAAGGCCAGGGCCGGGCCGCGCCGGGGGGCGCCCGCGGCGACCTGCTGCTCAGGGTGATGGTTCAGTAGAATCTTTCCCGAATCATCGCTCGCGCGCCGAACGCTTCCGCCTCAACGCCGGCCGCATTCGCGCAAAGCCGATCCGTTGCGCACCAGGACGGCGCGCGACGTTCGTCCGTCCACTTTGAGCATCAGCGGCGAACTCAGCTGCACGTGGGCGATGTGGGATGCCTGGCGGGTGACCGGCTGCGATGTCAGCCACTGCCAATCGATACGGTCGGGCGCCGCATCGGTCACGCAAAGATAACTGATCTCCAGCGACGCCAGGTTGTGGAAGAAGTGCGAGCCCTGCGACGGTTCGGCCTTCAATTCGTCGGACATGGTTTCGACGATTGCGCCCACCCCGGATATGTCGGCCCACTGCACCGGAATGCCCAGCCAGGGATCTTCGGAGCCCCAGCGCCCCGGACCGATCAGCATGTACTTGCGGCCGGCCTGCTCCAGGAGGCGGTTGAACTCGGACACCTGACGGGCCACCAGGCGGGTCCGGCCGGCTTCGAAGACATCGGGTTTGACGTAGATGATGTCGGTCACGCTGCAGTCGGCTGTATTCCCGACGGCATTTTGCGAGAAGCAAATCGCGCGCCGGATTTCCGCCTCGTGGATGTTGACCTGCACCGATGCTTCGCGGGCAGTCATGGGCCTGACCTGCAGAAGGAAAAATTCGGCCGCGCGCTGATCGGCGTCGAAATTCAGCGTAAACTCGATTTCCACCGGCCGGCCCATGCCTTCCGCGCACAATCCGAGCATCTCCCGCAGAATCCCGGCCAGGGGAAACAGTTCATACTTCAAAACGGCGGCGAAGGTCAGTACGCGCACGCCCGGCACCCGAATGGTGTCGCGGATGCGATGCTCTTCGGGCACATACGTGCTGCTCAAGAATGCCACCGGGGACTCGTCGGCCGCGGCGCTGACCTCGCGCCGCACCAGGGTGGCTCCTTCATCGAAGGTCAACTGCGGCCAGTGCTCGAGCCGCAGGGCGTAAAAGACGCGCTGGGCGAAGGCCAGAAGATCGTCCACCGTGGCGCGCTGCGGCAGCACCTGCGGGTATTTGGGGCAAAAGCGCAGGGAGCGCTCGCCCGAGACCACCAGCCGGCCCAGCCCCAGCGCAATGGTCGCGATGCCGTCCTCGGGCTTGATCCGCGACTGCGGATAATAATTGTAGGACTGGGCGACACCCGAAATCGCGGGGTAGAAGAATTCTCCATACCGGCTGCCGACCAGCTGCTGGATGACCACCGCCATTTTTTCTTCTTCGGTTCGATGTCCGACGCGCTTGGCATAGGCCCGCGGGCCTTGAAAATAGGTGGAAGCATACACCAGCTTGACCGCCTGCAGCAGGTGGGCGAGGCGCTGGTCGAAATCGGGATTGTCGTTGGGCAGCATGTACGTCCGGTACAGGCCGGCGTAGGCATGCAGCTGGGCGTCTTCGAGCAGGCTGGAGGAGCGCACGGCCAGGGGGTATCGCGTTTGCCGCAGAAAAGCCGCCAGGGCATCCTGCAGCGCCTCGGAAACCGTGCCCGCCAGAAATTTTTCGGCGATTTCCTCGTCGCTCAGATCGCTCGTCGCCAGCGCGGCCAGGGCGTTGTCTTCCACGAAGCGGTCGAAGCCTTCGGTGGTGATCACCAGCGTCTGCGGGATGCGGATGCGGGTCTTTTCGAAGGCCTGGTGCACCTGGGGGTTGTGCCGCAGCAGCGAACCGGCGAAGGCCAGCCCACGTGCCTTGCCGCCCAGCGAACCGTTGCCGATCTTCGAAAACTCGGTGGCCGGATCGAAATCCGCAGGGTCGAAATTGGCCACCACTCCGACGTGCCGCCGCCTGTGCCGGGTCAGAATCATTTCAGCCAGATAGCGTCGATGGCTGGCCAGGTCCGGAAAATCCTGCCCGCTCAGCGGCCGCACCTTGGAGGCCAGTACGATTTCTGTGCGCGCGAAGAGCCAGCGTGAAAAATCGTTGCGCTGGCAGTGCAGCCGGAATGAATCTTCCGGGATGGCCAGAATTCCTTCGGCCAGCGCCCGCAGGCTGCCGGCGCGATGAACCGGCGTGCCCTCCGGCAGGCGGAAGATAAATTCGCCGAAGCCAAGCTGCTCCTTGAAGAACGTACGGACCCGGGTGCGCAAAAACGGTGAAGATTTGTCCACCAGGGCGGCGCCGATGCGATCGGCGGCCATCTGGTCTTCCGGAAGGCCGGTGAGCAGCAGGGGAATGTCGAAATGCTCCTGCTTGACCTGGCTCAGCAGATCGTAGGCGGCGACGCGGTCGACCTGCCCGCCGCGCCGTATGCGTGCATTGGAAATGACGCCCAGGATGTACGGTTCGTAGCGCCTGAACAGCATCAGCGCCTCTTCATAGCTTCCTGCGATCAAGATCTTGGGACGCGCCCGCATGGTCAGGAGGCGGTGTTCTTCGTTCAGGCCGTTTTCGATCAGCGCCTGCGTTTGGGTCACCACTTCACTGTAGAGAATAGGCAGCAGAGAAGAAAGAAAAAGCGGCGAATTCTGCACCACCAGGATGACGCGGATGCCGGCCGCACGCGTATCGCGCTCCACGTTCATGCGGTCTTCGGCGCTCTTGATCAGGGCGACCAGGATGTCGGAGCTGCCCGACCAGATATAATGCCGGTCGATGCCCGGGAAAGGCGTTGTCCATTCGTCTTCGGCCATTATCACATGCGACAGGAGCACTACCGGCAGATCCGGAGCCTTGGCTTTGATCTTGCGCCCCAGCTCGCCGGGATGCATGTCGGAGAGGTACGCCATGGTCAATACCAGGTCGAACGATTTACGTTCGAGGGCGCCGAGGGCCTCTTCCGCGGAACGCACCCAGGTCAGACGCGGCGGTTTGCTCAGGTTCAGACCGCGGTATTCGGTGATAATGCGTTCGGAAAGCCGGCAATCCTCTTCGAGAATCCAGGCATCGTAGGGCGTCGATACCAGAAGGATGTCCCGGACTTTGCGGTTCATAAGTTCATGGAACAACTTGAACCGGGTATCGAACTCGGTACTGAATGGATCGATGGCCAGCTTCATAGCCGCCGCGCTCCGTCCGGCCGGCGCAGGATCCGCCCGCCGCCGGCATTTATTGAATTCTGATGATATATAACATCACTTCCCGGCGATGAAAAGATACCGGACAGCCGCAGGCGGGCCCGGGGAATACTTTGTTTCCGGCGTTTTCACGAGCCTGGCGGACCAGGAAAGACCCCATCGGACCCGTCCCGCTTGACGGGCATGAATTCATTTTATAGGGTCACTTCCTCATCGAATCGGCCTGCGGTCGGCGCGAACGACCAATCGAATTTCCGGATTTTGCGGCCGACAGGAGGAACGCAGATGGATACCATCCACGACAAGGAGACCCTGGCATCGGCGGTCCGCTCGGCGCGGCGAGGCGGGCGCAGCATCGGATTGGTCCCCACAATGGGTTTGCTGCATGCCGGCCATCTATCCCTGATCCGCCGGGCGCGCAGCGAAAACGATCTGGTGGTGGTCAGCGTTTTCGTCAACCCGACGCAGTTCGGTCCGAACGAGGATCTCCTGCGCTATCCGCGCGATCCGGAACACGATCTTCGCCTGCTGGCCTCCGAAAAGGTCGACATCGCCTTTTTCCCGGCCGTTGGGGAGATGTACCCGGACGGCTACACCACATACGTGGCCGTCGAAGGCCCGATGACCCGGAACCTGTGCGGCCGCTCCCGACCCCTGCACTTCAAGGGCGTCGCCACCGTGGTAGGCAAGCTGTTTCATATCGCCGCACCCCACCGGGCGTATTTCGGACAGAAAGATGCTCAGCAGGCTGCCGTGGTGTCCAGGATGGTGCGCGACCTGGACTTCGATGTCGAGATCCGGGTATGCCCCACCGTGCGCGAATCCGACGGACTGGCGATGAGTTCGCGCAACACCTATCTCACTCCGCGACAGCGCGCCGATGCACCTGGGATATACGCTGCCCTGCGCGACGCGCAGGCGGCCGTGGCCGCCGGCGAACGAGACGCCCGGGCCGTCATCAGGCGGATCACGGAGCGCCTTTCCGCGATGCGCGGCGCGCAGGTCGACTATGTCGCGGTGGTCGACGCGCACAGCCTGACCGATGTGGAAAACGTGGCGGGCGCCGTACTGATCGCCGTGGCGGTCAAGCTCGGCTGCACGCGACTGATCGACAATGTCCGGATCGACCTTTGACGACAGATTTTGCGGGAATCAGCGGCGCCAGAACTCCGGCACCAATAGAATCAGCACGGTGAAAATCTCGAGGCGCCCCAGAAGCATACACCAGATCAGCAGCCACTTCCCCATCAGCGGAATCGCTGCGTAATTCTCCATGGGTCCGACAGTACCGAATCCGGGACCGATATTGCCCAGGGCGGCCGCAACCGCAGTGAAGGCGGTGACGAAATCGGCGCCCATGCCGGCCAGCAGGACCGCGCAGACCATGAAAATGCCCGTATAAAGCGCCAGAAAGCCGAGTACGCTGCGCATGACGTCTTCGGAAACCGTATGGCCGCTGATCTTGATGGCCGTCACCGCTCTGGGATGCACCAGGGAAAAGAGTTCGCGATAGCAGTATTTGAAGCACAGCATCACGCGCAGGCACTTCATGCCGCCGCCGGTGGACCCCGCAGAAGCCCCCACGAACATGCACAAGAGCAGAATGACCTGGGCCATGGCCGGCCACCTTTCATAATCGGCGGTGGCGTAGCCGGTGGTGGTGACGATCGAGACGACCTGAAAAGCGCCGTAGCGCAGGGCGTCCGCAAGCGTGGCGTATACCGTCCCCCAGAGATCGAAGGCGACCAGCACGACCAGCAGCGCCACGGTCAGCAGGAAAAAGCGGCACTCGGCGTCCTTCCAGAAAACCAGTGGGCGGCCCCGCAGAAATTGATAATGCAAAGAAAAATTGATTCCGGCGAGCAGCATGAAGAGAATGAATACAATGTCGATGTAAGTGCTGTTCATTTGCGCCACGGAGGCATTCCAATTCGAAAAGCCGCCGGTGGGCATGGTGGTGAAGGCATGACAGACAGCGTCGAAGAAAGTCATTCCGCCGATCATCAGCAACAGGATCTGGGCAATCGAAAACAGGGCGTAGACTTTCCACAGGACCATGGCCGTGTCGCGGATGCGCGGCTTCAGTTTATCCGGTACCGGACTGGGGACTTCGGCCTTGTAAAGCTGCATGCCGCCGACGCCCAGGAAGGGAAGAATGGCGATCGAGAGTACGATGATGCCCATGCCGCCGAGCCATTGAATAAAGCTGCGCCACATCAGCAGTCCACGAGGCAGTACTTCGACATCGCTCAGGATGGAGGCGCCGGTGGTGGTAAAGCCGCTCATCGATTCAAACAGCGCGTTCACGAAACTCCACTCAGCGCCGCTCAGATAGAACGGCAGAGCGCCGAACACGGCCACGGCGCTCCATCCGAGCGCCACGATGGCCATTCCCTCGCGCTGGCTGATCGAGGCGGTGCGATGCCCGCGAAACAGGAAGAAGAAAAGCCCGCCGCACAGGCTGCTGACCGCCATGGAAAGCAGCAGCGGCCGGACGCTGCCATCCCCATAATACAACCCGAATCCCAGGGGGATGATTTTGGACAGTCCCAGAAACAGGACCAGGCTCCCGACCACATAGGCGATGTAGCGCCAGCGCATTAAAAGTACTCCAGCTTGACCGCCAGAATTTTTTCGATTCCGCTGATGGCCTTGCGATGGGCGAAAATGATGATGCGGTCCTCTGGTTCGATGATGCTGTCGCCTGTCGGAATGATGATTTTATCTTTGCGGATGATGCCGGCGACGATCGCGCCCTTGGGAAAGGCGATGCGCTTCAGAGGTTTGGAAACGATGTCGGACGTCTCCAGGGCTTCGGCTTCCAGGGCTTCGGCCTGCTCGCCCTTGAGCGAAATCGCCGAAAGCACTTTGCCGCGCCGGATATGCTGCAGAATCGTATTGATGGCCGAAAGCCGGGGGCTGACCACCTGCTCGATGCCGATGGCCGTCATCAGGGGGAAATAGCTGAACTTGCTGATTTTGGTGATCGCCTTGCCGGCGCCCAGGCGCGTGGCCAGAAGCGAGGCCAGGATGTTGGTCTCCTCGTCGTTGGTGAGCGTTACGACCACGTCGATATCGCTGATGTTTTCCTCGCTGAGCAGGTTCTGATCCGATCCGTCTCCGTGCAGCACGACCGCCTTGTCCAGGCGTTCCGCCAGCAACTTGCAGCGTTCGGCCCTCTTTTCGATGATCTTGCAATAGATCCCGCGCCGCTCGAGCGAAAGGGCGAGGCGCATTCCGATGCGCCCGCCGCCGATCACCAGGACGCGATGCACGGGCTTGGCATGTTTGTCGAAAACCGACAGTGTGTCCGCAAGCGCTTTATCTTCGCTGATGAAGTAGATCAGATCGCCGGGCAGCAGGCGGTCCTTGCCGGTGGGGATAATCAGTTCTTCTTCCCTGACAACCGCGGCGATCAAGGGGCGTCGGTCGCCGAGGAGGCCGGGCAGTTCGGAGAGCCGGGCGCCTGCCAAGCGTGCCTTCTCTTCCAGGTAGATGCCGACGAATTTGATTCTGCCGTCGGCAAAGGAGCCGACATCCACCGCCCCGGGCACGCGCATCAAACTCTCGATCGTTTTGACGACCTCGATTTCGGGATTGATGACCGTATCGATATGCGGCGGGTTTTCGCGGAAGGCCCGATGATACGGATCGAAGTCGGCGCCTCGAATGCGGGCCAGCTTCTTGGTGGCCGGGGAAAGCATATTCGCCATCAGGCAGGCGACCAGGTTGGTTTCGTCGCTGTTGGTCACCGCCAGCAGCACCTCGGCCTCACGGATGCCGGCCTCTTCCAGCACCGACGGACTGCTGCCCGATCCGACCAGCGTCCTGACGTCGCTGGCGTCGGCGACCCGCCGGATCGCATCCAAGTTTTTATCCACCACGATAACATCTTTGTTTTCAAGCGCCAGGCGGCTGGCGATGTGGTAGCCCACCTCACCCGCGCCCACGATCACGATTTTCATGGTGAATTCCTGGTTAAATAATAATTTCGGTTCGTTATATAAACGAGGCAACCTTACTATACTGTGCTCGAGGTGTCAAACCGGCGATTGAGACTCAGTGGTTCGGAACGAATTCGAGTCAGTTAAGATTGATGGATTCGCAAAAAAAGGCCGAATGACCACAGAGGACGCAGAGCGCACAGAGATGATGGGATCAAGGCTCTCTGACCTCTGTGTTCTCTGTGTTTTAAAAACACTTTTTACGATTTCATCAGGAACGATGAGTTCGTATACAGCCTCAAACCGACGGCGCCGTACATAGCTTAAGATCGAGGCGCCGGATCGCGTGTCCCAAGGCGTCCTTACAGCACGCCGCAGGGACAACGGGATGAAGCGGCGCCGTCAAGATTGACGGGGACGGAGAAAACCAAAAACCCATAGAGCGTGCGTCAAGATATGCGTGCTGCTTCGGGATACGGGAGTTGGATCAGTTGGGCAGGCTGGCTTCCAGGCCGGACCGGCCGCCGGCATGCTCATGAACCATTCCGTTGCGGCGGATATCATCGACGAACAACGCCACCAGGCCTTCGGACAAGCAGCGACCGGCCATTTCACTCAACGCAATGACAGCCTCGTTGCAGCTTTGCCGTTTCTGGTAGGGCCGGTCGGTGGTAATGGCGTCGAAGCAATCGGCGACGCTGACGATCCGGGCGCTCAGAGGAATACTTTCTCCCTTGAGTCCGAACGGGTAACCGCTGCCGTCGATGCGCTCGTGATGGCAAAGCGCGACGTCGCATATGGTTGCGGGGCAATCGAGGCGCTTCAGCATCGCGGCCCCGAGCACCGGGTGAATTTTCACTTCCCAGATCAACTCGCTGGAGAGTTCCGCCTTCTGGTTGCTGAAGATGCGGTCGCTCAGCGCCAGCTTGCCCACATCGTGCAGCAAACCGCCCAGCGCGATCAGTTCCGCCTCGCCTTGCGAGAGCCCGAGGCGCAGCGCCAGGCGCCGGGAATAGGTGGAGACCCGCTGGGCGTGCGCCTGGGTATAAGGATCCTTCAATCCCATGGCGGCCGCCATAATGAACATCGTCCGGGTGTTCGTGGCTGGATAATGAAGTGGCTGGCGAAGGGTTTCTAGAACGTTGGGAGAAGCCATTCTATTGTCACTCTGATTTCGATATGCGCTTGAACCGCTTGAGCTTCAAACATCTTGCATTACCTCGAAGTCTTTTAAGTCAAATCCCGTTTCCTGTCAAATTGAAAGTTCCTTCGAATCGAAGATTGTCAAGCGCCGGAGGGTAACCGGAGGGGTAAAAGGAGGGTTCGCGGCGGCCGGATTGCATGTTAGCCCCCTGCGGCGCGCTCGGCCAGACGGTGGAAGATGCGCCGGAACTGTTTGCGGGTCTCCGCCGCAGAGCCGCTGTTGTCGATGACCAGCGTGGCCCGCTTTTTCTTCTCCTCCATCGGGATCTGAGCGCCGATGCGCTGCAGCGCGGCTTGGCGGTCGAGGCGGTCGCGTTTCATCAGCCGCTCCAACTGAACGGATTCGGGGACATAGACGACGATGAGTTCAGCCAGATCGCGGGACATGCCGGTTTCGAGCAGCAGCGGGATATCTTCCACCACCAGGGCCCGGGGATTCTGCATTCGAATGCGGGCGACCTCGGCCTCGATCGCCGCATGGACGTGCGGATGGACGATATGCTCCAGTTGCTTGCGCAGGCGGGGGTCCGCGAAGACAAGCGCGCCAAGTTTTTCCCGGTCGATGCGCTTGTCCGCGGCTAGGATCTTCTCTCCGAAGGCCTCCACGACAGCGTTCCAGGCGCTGCCTCCCGGCGCCATGACCTGATGCGCGATACGATCGGCATCGATCACGCGGGCGCCGGCTTGCCGAAACAGTTCGGCCACCGTAGATTTGCCGGAAGCAATGCCGCCGGTAAGTCCGACGATCAGCATACTGGATGCCTCATCCGATGGAGTTGCGTCGCCTGCGGACCCTATATCGATTTTAGCGGCGGTACGCAAGCCTCCCCGACCGCCCGTACGGCCGGCGGCCTCATCCCGCTCCCGAATGCGTATGGAGATCAGCGCACGTTCTGCGCGTTCCATGCGGGCCCGCCGGCTGCCGCGAGCGTCCTCCATATTTATTTCTTTACATCGCCCTCGGCCTGCCGTATAGGGTACGATTCAGCTGCCAGTTCCATCGTTTTGAAAGGCTTGATTATTCGATCGTCTACCTTATGATTGGGCTTGTTCGTTCCCGCTCATGAGGAGACGCATGGAACCGAAAATGGTTTTAGTACTGGCGACCCGCAATAAAGGCAAAACCATCGAAATCACCGAACTGCTCAGAAACCACCCGCTCAAGATATGCAATCTGAACGACTTCGGCCCCATTCCGCACATCGAAGAAGATGGCGCCACCTTTGAAGAAAATGCGTATAAAAAAGCCAGTTTGACGGCCCGCTATCTCGGCCTGCCCGCGTTGGCCGATGATTCCGGATTGGTCGTGGAGGCGCTGGACGGCGCTCCCGGCGTGCACTCGGCGCGCTATGCCGGTCCGCAGGCCGACGATGCCCAACGCTGGCGCAAACTGCTCGACGAACTGGGCGACCAGCCCAACCGCCGGGCGCGCTTCGAATGCGTCATCTCCATTGCCGTCCCCAGCGGCGCGGCGTTGACCTACGAGGGGCGCTGCGAGGGAGAAATCACGCGCCAGCCGCGCGGTCAAAACGGCTTCGGCTTCGATCCGGTCTTCTTCTACCCCGAACTCGAACGGACTTTCGCCGAATTGAGCCTTTCCGAGAAAAGCCGCGTCAGCCACCGGGGAAGGGCCCTGCACGAGGTGGGCGCGGAAATGGACAAGATCATCAAATGGATTCGGATGCAGATGCCGGCGCCCGAACCGTCCGGCTGCATGGGAGGCGGGGATGACGATCGCTGATCTGATAAAGGCCAACCGCAGCTGCCGCCGCTTCGATCAAAGGCAGCGGGTTTCAATGCAAACCCTGACGGAACTGGTCGAACTCGGACGCCTCTCCGCCTCAGCCGCCAACCTGCAACCCCTGAAATACATCCTCTCCTGCAATCCAACCGTCAACGCCGAAATTTTCGCGTGCCTCTCCTGGGCGCGCTACCTGAAAGAATGGCCCGGTCCAGGGGAGGGCGAACGACCGGCCGCTTACATCGTCATGCTGCACGACCGGCGCATCAGCCGCCACATGGACTGCGACCATGGCATCGCAGCGCAGAGCATCCTGCTGGGTGCGCGTGAAAAGGGCCTTGCCGGCTGCATGCTGGGCGCCATCGAGCGGCCCCGGCTGAGGTCCTTTCTGGGGATCGGCGAAGACCTGAAGATCCTGCTTGTGCTGGCCGTCGGCAAGCCCGGCGAGACGGCCGTGATCGATACCGCCGATGCGCGCAGCGGAATTCACTACTTCCGGGATGCACAGGGCGTCCACCACGTTCCCAAGCGCCCCCCGAACGAAATCATACTGGCCCGTTTCGCCGAAGACGACAGCGCGCCTTAAGCAGCTGCGGCCGGAGCGTTGAATCTTCGCCGCCCATGAATCGCAAGAAGGAGAGATTTATATGCTCAAATTCAGTCAAGGAGTCGACATCGTAGAAGCCATCGGCCAGATCCGAAGCGTCGATGCGGCCCGGAAGCTCTTGGAAGAAAAGCTGGACGGCGAACAATTCAGCCGCATCAAAGACTTCAAACACCCCGTCATTCTGACCAAGATCGCCAATGCGCTGGTGATGTGCGAGCCCGACGGCGTGTTCATCAACACCGGTTCGGAGGCGGACCGGCGGTTTATCCGCGAGATGGCGATCCGCAAAGGGGAAGAAGAACCGCTGCCAATGCCCGATCATACGATCCACTTCGATTTGAAAGAAGAACAGGGCCGCATCATCGACCGCACCTACTACGTGGCCAACGACGATGAACTGGTCAGTTCGCTGGCCCTGCGCATGGGGCGCAAGGAGGCCCTCGAAGTGGTGCGCAGCGGCATGGGCGGCATCATGCGCGGCAAGACCATGATCGTCGGCTTCTACTCGCGCGGGCCGGCCGGTTCGCCGGTCTCCAATCCGGCCATCGAGATCACCAGTTCCGCGTATGTCTCCCACAGCGCCGAAATTTTGTACCGCAACACCTACCGCCGGTTCGACCGCGAGGTCGAGCGCCTCGGTCACTTCTACACCAACATTCACAGCGAAGGCCTCAACCGGGCGCAGGATCTGCCCGACGCCCGGGTGCTGATGGATCGCAGCCACCGCACCACCTACAGCTTCAAGTGCACCTATGCCGGGAACACGCTGCTGATGAAAAAAGGCAACCACCGCTTCTCGGTGGACCGTTCGGTTTACGAACGAAGGGCTGAGGAAACAGCGGAACACATGTTCATCACCGGGATCGACGGCCCCGGCGGCCGAATCACCTGGATCACCGGCGCAGCGCCGAGCGGCTGCGGAAAAACCACCACGGCCATGGCCGGCGACCACTTCATCGGGGACGACCTGGCCCAGATGTGGATCGCCGAAGACGGATCGATCCGCGCCGTCAACCCCGAATGCGGCATTTTCGGCATCGTCGAGGACGTCAACCGGGAAGGCGACCCGATGCTGATGAAATGCCTGCGCCATCCCGGCACCGAGGTGATCTGGTCCAATGTGCTGATCGACGAAAACGGCGTTCCGCAGTGGACCGGCAACGGCGAACCCCCGCCGAAAAAGGGACGTAACTTCCAGGGCTTATGGGAAGCCGGCATGACCGATGCCAAGGGCAAACCGATTCCCGTTTCACACCCCAATTCACGATGCACCCTGACCTCCCGGGCGCTGAGCAATTACTCGGAAAAGGCCGAGGATCCGGCCGGCGTCGAAACCCGGGTGATCACCTACAGCGGCCGCGACAGCGATACCATGCCGCCGGTCTGGGTGGCCCGCAACGCGGATGAAGGCGTGGTCATCGGCGCCTGCATCGTTTCGGCCGCCACCGCAACCGAAGTCGGCGCCACCGGCGTCAAGCGCTCTCCCTGGGCCAATGCCGCGTTCATTCCGGGCGCCCTGGGCGACTACATGGACGCGCAGTTCAAGTTCTTCGGCAGTCCGCGGGTCGACGCCCGCAAACGGCCGTTGATGGCCGGTCTGAATTATTTTCTGACCCACGAGGCCCGCGGCGGCAGCGGCAAGAAGCTGCTGGGCGAAAAACGCGATGTCAAAGTGTGGCTGGCCTGGCTGGAGCGGCGCGCGCACGGCGAGGTCGCGGCGATCGAGACCCCCATCGGCTACATCCCGCTGTATGCCGACCTTTCGCGGCTGTTCAAGGAGCGCATCGCCAAGGAATACCCCGAAACGCTTTACACCCGGCAGTTTTCTCTATATATCGACAACATTCTGGCGCGCATCGATCTGCAGCTGGCGGCCTACGGCAAGGAAAACAACCTGCCGGCGCCTCTGTTCGAGATCCTGCAGCACCAACAGCGCGAACTGCTGGCGCTCAAGGAAAAGTACGGTCCCATCGTAACGCCGGCGCAACTGCAGGGTGTACACCGATAGACACCCGTTCCTGGCCGAAAAGGGTGCCGGCCCGAGGCCGGCGCCCCTTTTTTTTTGGATAGAACGCGGCATGCCCAAAGGACTCCTTCTCAAAACCCTTTTCAGCCGCCGGATGCTGATGGCGCTGATCATGGGTTATGCGGCCGGCCTGCCTCTGGAACTGACCGGCTCGGTGCTGAAGACCTGGATGCGCGAAAGCGGCGCCGACCTGACCGTGATCGGCCTCATGGCCCTGGTGGGCCTGCCGTACACGCTCAAATTTTTTCAGGCGCCGCTGCTGGACCGCTACACGATCGCCTTCCTGGGCCGCCGGCGCGGCTGGCTGCTCGTCTTTCAGCTCCTGCTGATCGGATCCATCGCCGGCCTGGGGATGACCGATCCGGTCGCAATGCCCTGGCTCGTGGCCGTTGCGGCGTTTGCGGTGACGTTGTTCAGCGCTTCGCAGGATATCGTCATCGACGCGTACCGGCGCGAGGACCTGGCCGACCAGGAGCTGGGCCTGGGCTCTTCGCTCTACGTCGCCGGCTACCGCACGGGAATGCTGCTGGCTTCCGGCGGGGGATTGATCCTGGCCGATCACCTGCCTTTTTCGGTTGTTTACGCCCTGCTGGCCGCCTGCCTCCTGCCGGCGCTGCTCGCCACCGTGCTGACGCCCGAACCGCCCACGCCGCTGGGGATCCCGCGCACCTTGCGCGAGGCGGTCGTGGCGCCGTTTACGGAGTATTTCAGCCGCACCAACGCCTTATGGATCCTGGCCTTCATCCTGTTCTACAAACTGGGCGACACCATGGCCGGTGCCATGGCCGCACCGTTCTACATCGACCTGCAGTTCACCAAGACGCAGATCGGCACGGTGGTCAAGCTGGCCGGGTTCCAGGCCATCACGCTCGGCCTTTTTGCGGGGGGCATCCTGATCCTCAAGGTCGGAATCCATCGCAGTCTCTGGGTTTTCGGTTTTCTGCAGGCCCTGTCCACCGCCGGCTTCGCCGCCCTGTCCCTGATCGGCAACAGTCTCCCGGCCCTGGCGGCCGTGATCGGCTTCGAAAACCTGACCGCCGGCATGGGCACGGCCGCCTATACGGCATTCATGGCCAGCATCACCCACAAAAAGTTCACCGCCACCCAGTACGCACTGCTCAGCAGCCTGATGGGCGTCCCCCGGGTGTTCGCCGCCTCGATTACCGGCTGGCTGGCCGAATGGCTCGGCTGGACCGGCTTTTTCACCTTCTGCACGCTGATCGCCGCGCCGGGGTTGTTGCTGCTGTTCAAATTCGCCCCCTTGCGTCGGTCGCGGGCGCCCGAACCCGCCGGCACCCTCCCGGCCGGCCTTTCCGGGTGACCGGCCTGGCCCGCTGCGCGGCCCGACCGTATTGATCGAAGCGGATTTGGTATTAGTATAACGCCTTACACGAAATCAGCCGAAAGCCTATGAAAAAGACGCCTCCACAGGATCTCGTCAAGAAGCCGACCGCCGAAAGCCTGACCGCAGAGCGCCGGGACATTCTGAATCTTGCGCCGGAACAGGCGGTCGGCGCCGTCGTCGACCACCCCTATCCGGTCACCCTGGTCCAGTCGTTCTCCGAGGAAGACTTCTACCTGCTGGTCCACACGATCGGCGCGGACGACGCCTTGCCGGTGCTTGCCCTGGCCTCCAATGCCCAGTGGGAATACCTGCTGGACATGGATGTCTGGCGGCGCGACCGGATCGATCCCAGGGCCATGACCGAATGGTACGACCGCCTGCTGCGGGCCGATCCCGACCGTTTCACGCACTGGATTTCACAGGAAAAAGCCCAGGAGCTGGAATATTACCTCTACCGCAACGTGGATATCGCGGTCCGCGAGCACGACCAGGACCCCACGGAGCTGGGAAACGAATTTTTCACCGAAGACCAGACCTTTTACGTCCGCCTGCGCGCGCTTCCTGAAGCGGGGCGCCAGATCCAGGAATTGCGCGACCACATGCTGACCCACCTGCTCAAGCGCATTGCCGTATATGATTACGAGCGCTATCAGGAAATGCTGCTGCACACCGGCAACGTCCTTCCAGCCGAAACCGAAGAGGAATTCTATCGGCTGCGCAACCTGCGCCTGGCGGAAAAAGGAATCCTGCCCCCCCACGAGGCGATCGGCATCTACCAGCCGCTGAGTGTCGCCGAACTTCTCAAGCGCGGCCGCAAACCGAAGGATACCGGGGGGCGGCGGATCGACGGCGTGGTCCTGCCCCGAAGCCCGAACCAGGTTCCGGAGCAAGCCAACCTGTTCGTGCAGACGCTGGGGCGGATTCAGGACGACATCATCCTGGAACGCCTGCAAAGCGAGTTCGCCGGCCTGTGCAATCAGGTCATCGCCGCCGATCAGGTCAAGATCCGGGACCGCGAACTGCTCAGGCAGGTGGTCGCCAAAACCGGCGGCTACATCAGCATCGGCATAGAAAAGGTCGCCGCGGACACGTCGCACCGAGATCCGTACGGCGCCGCCAACCTGATCCAGCATCATCTGCTGGGCGACCTGTTCCGCGTGGGGTATGGCTGTGCACTGGCCTTGAAGTGGCGCACCGACCGCTGGCGCCGTGAAAGCTGGTTCGGTAAAACGGGGCTGCCGCTGGGGTTCTGGGGCGAAGCCGGGCTGGGCGTGCTGGGGGGCCTGCTGCTCAAAAAGCCGCTTTATTTCGACAACTACGCCAGCGGCCGCCTCTACCGCGAATTCGCCACGCTGGCGGACATCCGCGCCACCGAGAACCTGCTCGACGAACTCACAGCCATAGATGACCTGCTGGCACGCATGGGCATCACCCTGCCGCAGGAGACCCCCAAAGGGTTCCTGACCTACAAGAATCTTTTGCTGACCCTGTGGGCCGACCACTATCTGGACATGCAGGCGGCGACCTTCCCCGAACCCCTGCCCCTGCCCCGCTTCCGTGAATTTTTCGAAGCCCTGTGGCAATCCGCGGCAAGGCCGCGCCGCGTCTCCGAGGCCATGCGCAACCACTTCCTGAACTGGCTCGCCGAATGCAGCCGCCTGGATGCCGCCGCCTTGCGCGAACGCACGGGTTCGGTCCTGGCCCGTCTGTTCCAGGAACTGGAATCGGAATTGGGCGATGTCGAAGTCCGCGACTTCGACCCGCGCTTCGTTCAGCTCTTCCTTTTCGCGGCGCCGGAAGGCGACTAGCGTCGCCGGTCGAATCACCGCCCGGAAGCGGACCAACCCGACCGATCGGTCGGGTATCTTTCGCAACCGGAACGTCGTGACATTTAATTGACCGTTTTCATTCTATTTTTATTTGTTGACAAAATCCGCAGCTTCTGAGATAGTGCCGACCGTTTGTTCGGAACACACCTCGGTACACGACGATGGCGGAAAACTTCTCCAAACGATCCGATAAAGCACGCGACATCGCCCGCGCGGCACTCGACTACTTCTCGCGCAACGGCTTCCAGGGGGCGAGGCTGGAGAAGATCGCCGCCGGCGCGGGCATCGGAAAAAGCACGATCTACGAGTACTACAAAAACAAGGAAGAGCTGTTCATGGCCGCCATCCAGGAGGCCAGCGAGCAGTGGTTCGAGCAGATCGACCGGATCGCCGATCAGACCGATGAACCGCTCGAGCGGCTGGAGCGTATCGCCCGAGCGTTCATGGAGTGCGGCGAAGGTCCGTTTGTCGCCTCGCAGCCGTTCTACTTCGAGATCATCATGCAAACCATCATGCAGGGCGGCGTCTTCTATGAACGCCGGCATTTTATCCACCAGCTCCACCGCAGGATCATCGCCGGCATCGTCGACATTCTGCTGGCCGGAGTATCCCGTGGCCAGTTGAAAGTCGAAATCGCCCGCGACGCGCACAAGATCGCCGTGACCTTTCTTTCTTTTCTGGACGGCATGACCTTGTACGCGCTGGCCGGCGGCGACTATATCGATGTAGGCGGCCAAATCGACTTTTTCATCCGTAATCTGGCGCCTCTGCTGTGCCGGAACCAATGCTGCACGCCATCCGGAACGCCGCCATCGATCGCGTGAGCTCTTCACGCTGGATCAATTCAAAATCGGGACAATGCCATGCAATCCAATTCAATCCCATCGGATTCCGGCCGTAAATGGTTACGGCGCCTCTATGCCAATCTGCCCCTGCTGGCGCTCATCGTGCTGGTCGGCCTGATCGTCGTGCTGCAAAGCTGGATCCACTCCGCGGGGGAGGTGCTGAAAACCCAGAAAGCGGCCGGCGCGGGAAAAGCCCCGGACCCGATCAATGTGGTCGCCCTGACGCTTCACCCCGGCCCGCTGCAGAACCGCATCAACCTGCCCGGCGTGGTTCGTCCCTGGGTGACGCTCAAGGTGGTCGCCGAGGTGCCTGGCACGCTGGTCGCCAAGCCGGCCGCCGAAGGTCGGCATGTTCAAAAGGGGGCCGTCCTGGCGGCCATCGACGACCGCGACTACCGCCACGCGCTCGCCTCGGCCACGGCCAGCTACAACGCGGCCAAGGCATCCCACGACCGGTTCGCGCTGCTGTTCAAGGACGATCTGGTCACCCGCGCCCAGCTCGACGATGCCGTGGCCCTCGTGCACACCAGCAGGGCGGCCATGGACATGGCGGCGCTCAACCTGGAGCGCTGCGCCATCCGCGCGCCGATGGCCGGCGTGGTGGATCGCCTGCCGGTCGAAATCGGACAGTACCTGGCCGCCGCCGATCCGGTGGCGACGATTCTCGAGATGGACCGGGTCAAGGTTGAGGTCGGAATTCCCGAATCGGATGTGGACGCCGTCCGCACCATCGAGGAATTCGACGTGCGCATCGACGCGCTCAAGGGCCGCACGTTCAAGGGACGCCGGCATTTCCTGGCCAGCAGCACCGACACCCTGGCGCGCACCTACCGGCTCGAAATCGCGGTCGATAACCCGCAGGGCGTGCTGCTTGCGGATATGTTCGCCCGCGTCGACGTGGTCAAGGAGCGGGTCGAAAATGCGTTGAGCGTGCCCTTGTTCGCCCTGGTCACCCACCAGAATGCGCCCGCGGTGTTCGTCGCCGAAGCGGGCAAGGCCCGCATCGTTCCGGTGCGGACGGGCATTCAGGACGGCTGGCAGGTGCAGATCGGGGAAGGACTATCGGCCGGGGACAAGGTGATCGTCGTGGGCCAGCGCGAAGCCCGGCAGGATGCGCCGGTCACTGTCGTGCGCACGATCGACAGCGTGCTGGAGCTCGACCAATGATCGTTTCCGATACCGCCGTCAAAAACCGGCTCAGTGTCATGGTGCTGGCCGCGCTGATCGTGATCATCGGCGGCTTCAGCTATGTCGCCCTGCCCCGTGAAAACGCCCCCGACATCACCATCCCGCATGTTTTCGTGCAGACCAATTACAAGGGCGTCTCGGCCGCGGACATCGAGACCGGCATCACCATCAAGATCGAGAAGAAGCTCAAAGGGCTCGACCGGGTCAAAAAAATCAAGTCGGTCAGCTCCGAGGGCCTGTCGCGCATCGATGTGGAATTCATTCCGGGCACCGACATCGACGACGTGCTGCCCAAGGTCAAGGACAAAGTCGACGAGGCGAAACCCGATCTGCCCACCGATCTCGAGGAGGACCCCTCGGTTTTCGAGGTCAACTTCTCCGAACTGCCCATCGTCACCTTTTCCCTGGCCGGCACCTGCGGGCCGCGCCAGCTGAAGACCATCGCCGACGATCTCAAGGACGACATCGAAGCCATCCCCGGCGTTCTGGAAGCCGAGGTCACCGGCGGCCGGGAGCGCGAAATCCGCGTGGAGGTGGATCCGGACAAGCTGACCTACTACCACATCCCGATCACCAACCTGCGGCAGGTGGTGGCCACGGAAAACCAGAACACCTCGGGCGGCGCCATCACCCTGGGGCAGGGACGTTATCAGCTGCGGGTGCCGGGCGAGTTCGAGAACCCCGACGAGATCCTGGGGCTGGTCGTCGCCACCCACGAAAACAAGCCGGTCTACCTCAAGGACGTGGCGCGGGTGCTGGACGGAGCAAAGGACGAAACGAGCCGCTCGCGCCTGGACGGCATCGAGTCGGTCAACATCGCCGTCAAGAAGCGGGTGGGAGAAAACATCATTCAGATCACCGACCGCATCGACGCGGTGATCCAGCGCGCCGCCCCGGCCTGGCCCGAAGGAACCCGGATCACCAAACTGATGGACCAGGCCAAGGACATCCGCCTGATGGTGGCCGACCTGGAGAACAACATCATCACCGGATTGCTGCTGGTGGTGGTCGTGCTGCTCTTTGCCATGGGGCTGCGCAATGCGGTGCTGGTCAGCATGGCGATCCCCTTCTCGATGCTGATCTCGTTCAGCGTGCTGCAGGCGCTGGGCATCACGTTGAACATGGTCGTGCTCTTTTCCCTGACCCTGGCGCTCGGCATGCTGGTCGACAACGCCGTGGTGATCGTCGAAAATGTCTACCGCTACATGCAGCAGGGCGTTCCGCGCGTCCAGGCGGCCATGCGCGCCACGAGCGAGGTGGCCTGGCCCGTGATCGGTTCGACGCTCACCACCCTGGCCGCGTTTTTCCCCATGATCTTCTGGCCGGGCTTGATGGGCGAGTTCATGAAATACCTGCCCATCACCCTGGTGGTCACGCTCTCTTCGAGCCTTTTCGTGGCCATGGTGATCAACCCGGCCCTGTGCGCCTTTTTCATGAAAGCCAACGGCGGCGCGGCCGGCGGGACTCAATCCGACGTGCCGGCGGAGGACGGCGGCGAAGCACCGGCGGCCATCCGCGGAAGGCTGCTGACGGCCTACGCCGCCCTGCTGCGCGGTGCGCTGCGCCACAAGGTCACGGTGCTGGGCATCGCGTTCGCAAGCCTGGTCCTCATGCTGCAGCTCTGGATTTTGACCGTGGGCCTCGAAAAACCGGTCGAATTCTTCCCCAAGATCGATCCCAAATCGATTTTCGTCAACATCGACCCGCCCGAAGGATCCGATCTCGACTATGTGGATAAAATCGCCCGCCAGGTGGAAATGGCGATCAGCGGCCGGTGGTCCGACACGCGCTTTCCGCCCTTGAGTGAATATCCGCAAGCCTATGAAGCCCGGGAGCACCGCAAGGCGGACGGTGAACCCTACCTGGGGCCGACGGACATCGACAACATCGAACACATCTACGCCAAGTCGGTTCAGGGCGGCGGCGGCCTTTCGTTCGACGCCAACCTGCCCAACCACATCGGCATCCAGTTTCTCGACTTCGAGGAGCGCCGCACCCCGACCATGCTGGACGTCGAGACCATCCGCGAGCGGGTGGGCCACATCGCGGGCGCGCAGATCACGGTGGCGGAGCAGGAAGAGGGTCCCCCGACCGGCGCGCCCATCAACATCGAAATCTCGGGGGACAACTTCACGCACCTGGGCGCCCTGGCCGAGCAGGTGCGCGCCGTGATCGCCCAAATCCCGTTCGTCAAGGATGTGCAGGACGACTACGTTGCCGGGCTGCCTTCGGTGCGCGTGCGCATCGACCGCCAGAAAGCCGCCCTGTTCGACCTCAGCAGTTCGGCGATCGGCGCCGCGCTCAAGATCGCCTACAACGGGTTGGATGTCTCCACCTTTTATGAAGGCGACGAGGATTACGACATCGTGGTCACGCTGGCCGAACAGGACCGCCGGGTGGTGGACGTGCTCCACAAACTGATGATTCCGACGCCCGCCGGCCCCATGGTGCCGCTGACCACCATGGCCCGCATCGACTACACCGGCAGCTTCGGGGATGTGGTGCGCATCAACCACGACCGCGTGGTGACGGTCAAGGCCTATGTGGACGAAGAAAAAATCCCCGGCGCCGTGGCCCGCGTGCAGGCCGAGCGGCTGCTGGCGGGCTTCCCCCTGCCGGCGGGCTATCAGCTCAAGTTCACGGGTGAAAACGAATTCCAGAAAGAGTCCGAGGATTTTCTCAGCAAGGCCTTCCTGCTGGCCGTCCTGCTCATTTTCCTGATCCTGGTCAGCATGTTCAACTCCCTGGCGCAGCCGCTGATCATTCTCACTTCGGTGATTCTTTCGCTCGGCGGCGCCTTTCTGGGGCTGTTCCTGCTCAAGGCGCCGTTCGGCATCATCATGTCCGGGGTGGGCGTGATCTCCCTCGCCGGGGTGGTGGTCAACAACGCCATCGTTCTGATCGATTACACCAACAAACTGCGCCAGCGCGGAATGGAGTTGACGGAAGCCCTCGTGGCCGCCGGGGCCACCCGCCTGCGGCCGGTCATGCTGACCGCCGTCACGACGATCCTGGGCCTGCTGCCCATGATCACCGGCGTTTCCTATGATTTCCACCAGATGGCCGTCGCCTGGTCGAGCGAATCGACACTGTGGTGGCGCTCGATGTCCACTCTGGTGGCCTGCGGGCTGCTGGTGGCCACGCTGTTGACGCTGGTGGTGGTGCCGACCGTCTACGGCCTGGTGGAAACCCTCAAGCTGCGCATGGGCGGCTACCGCGCCCGGATCCGCGCCTGGTACTGGAAACCGTTTGCCTCGCCCTCCGGCCCCGATCGCGAATAGCCGCTTCCGGGCGCACGGCGCTCGAATGTCCCGGCCGCAGCGGGCCGAAGAACGGGTGCAAATCGTTTGCGAATCGGATATGCTGGCGGCGGCTCTAAACCAAAAGGAAGATGCAGCATGCAAATTGGAGACGCCCCCCAATCCACCGCCCATTCGGCCCCGCAGAACACCGAAGGCGGCGACCGCCCGCAGGCCGGCAGCCGGCATTACAGCCTCAACATCGCCTACAATCTGATGCTGCTGACGTTCGGCTCGCTCGTCTTCGGCATCGGCGTCAAAGCGATCGCCCTGCCCCACGGCTTCATCAGCGGCGGGCTTTCGGGAGTCAGCCTGCTGATCTACTACTGGACCGGACTGCTCTCACCCGGCGTGGTCTACTTCCTGATCAACATCCCCATTTTCATCCTGGGCTGGCGTTATGTCTCCCGCCGCTTCTTCGGCTACAGCCTCTTCGGCATGACCGCCCTGACGCTGGTCATCGATCTGGTCAGCTTCCAGATTCCCGTCCAGAACCCGATGCTGGCCGTGCTGGCCGGCGGTTCGCTGATGGGCGCCGGCGCCGGGCTGATCTTCCACTCCATGGGATCGGCGGGCGGCAACGATGTGATCGCCGTCATCCTCAATCAGCGCTTCAATGTGCGCATCGGCACATTCTTCTTCGGCTTCAATATCGCCCTGTTCGCCTTCAGCCTCGGACGCCTGCCCATCGACCTCGTGCTCTACTCGCTGGCCATGAGCTATATCACCAGCCAAGTGCTGGATTACTTCCTGAACTTCTCCAACCAGCGCAAAATGGCCCTGATCGTTTCGGACAGCTCGAGCCAGATCGCCATGGCCATTCTGGCACGGCTGGGCCGCGGCGCCACCCTGCTGCAGGGCCGCGGCGCCTACACCGGCCACCGCAAGGACGTCCTGATGACCGTCGTGCACAACTTCCAGCTCAAACGCCTCGAAGAACTGGTCTTCAGCATCGACCCGCAGGCCTTCGTCATCCTCGAAAACACCTTCAACGTGCTGGGCAAGGGCTTCTCCAACCGCAAGCTGTATTGACCGCTGCGGTTATCTGGAACGTTCCAGTCCAATTCGATGGCACGGTTCAGGTGTGCCTGGGTATCTCGGGGTCGGAGCCGGGATCGCAATCGAATTGGGAATCGATACCGATTCCGATACCGACTCCGACCCCGAGACCGCGCAGCCATCGCGCACGCGCAAGGCCTGCGGCGCCCCCGCCCCGGTTATTGTTTTTTTCGATTCCATCCGGGATAACGATCGATATTATCCGTTGGACCGGTCCGCGTTCCGCGTGTAGGGAAACCGGGACTGATTTGATCGCCGGCGGCCATCGGTGCTATACCCACGGCATGTCGACGCGGGCCATTCAATGGTTGAACCAGCAGCGGGTCGCCTACGAAGTGGTGAAGTACGACCATCTTGTAAAGGGCGCCGAATTCGCCGCCGCAGCGGTCGGCGTTCCGCTGTCGCAGACCATCAAGACCCTGGTGGTCGCCCTGGACGAACGGCGCTTCGTGCTTGCGCTGATGCCCGGCGACCGCCAGCTGTCGCTCAAAAAGATCGCCGCCGTCAGCCGGTCCAAGCGGGCCGCCATGGCCGACGGGCAGACGGCCGAACGCCTGACCGGTTACCTGGTGGGCGGCATCAGCCCCTTCGGCACGAAAAAGCCGCTGCCGGCCGTCATGGACATATCGCTCCTGCCCCACCCCCGGGTGATGATCAACGGCGGTCGGCGGGGCACCCTGCTCAAGATGGCTCCCGCGGATATCCTTCTTATCTTGAAGGCGGAGACCGCGGATATCGCCGACTGACGACAAGGAGAACCGAACATGAAACAGATCGATGCGCGGGGACTGGCCTGCCCCGCACCCGTGCTGCAGACCCGGGCCGCCGTCGAATTCGAAGGTGCGGCAGAATTGACGATCGTGGTGGACAACGCCGCGGCGCAGCAGAATGTCCAGCGCTTCCTGGAGTCGCGCGGGTTCCGAACCGAGCTCAAGGCCGAAGGGCCGGACTACGTGGTCGTGGGCAGCGCCGCCGAGGCGCCCGTTTCGCGCCCCGAACCGGCGGCCGTGAAGGAAGCGCACAAGAAAATCATGGTGCTGTGCGCCACCGACCGCCTGGGCTACGGCGATGACGTTCTGGGATCGAAGCTGATGGTCAACTTCATCAAAACCCTCAACGAGATGGGTCCCGAACTGTGGCGCCTGGTGTTCGTGAACAACGGCGTCAAGCTGGCGGTCGACGGTTCGCCCGTGCTGGCGGAGCTCAAAGCCTACGTCCAAAAGGGGGTCACCATCCTGGTGTGCGGCACCTGCCTGGACCACTTCGACCTCCTGGACCGCAAGCAGGTGGGCGAAACCACCAACATGCTCGACATCGTGACCGCCATGCAGCTCGCCGACAAGGTGATCAGCATCTAATGCCTTTTCTGCCCCCCCTGGTGCTCTTGCCGGGCCTGGACGGCACGGGGATCGGCTTCGAGCCCCTGCGGCGCGTGCTGCCGCCCGACACGGCGGTCAGCGTCGTGCGCTATCCAACCGACCGGCTGCTGGACTTCGAAGACACGCTGTGCTGCGCCGCGGCGCAGATCCCCTGCGCACCGGACGCCCTTGTCATCGCCGAATCCTTTTCCGGGCTGGTGGCCGCGGCGCTGTTGGGCGGCGGCCGCATCCGGGCGCGGGGGCTCGTGCTGTGCGCCGCCTTCGCCCGCTCGCCGCGGCCGGTGTTCTTCTCCCTGCTCGAACGCCTGCCCGCAGCGGCGCTGCTGCGCGTGCCCTTCCCGCGGCGCCTGATGGGCCATGTGGTGCAGGGCGGCCCGGATTCGGTGGATGTTTTTCTTCCGCTCTGGCAGCGCGTCCAGGCCATGGTCGAACCCCGCGTGCTGATGCAGCGGCTGAGGCTGATCAACCGGATCGACGTGCGCCCTTATCTTCCGCGGCTGACCCTGCCCTGCGCCTATCTTCAGGCCGCCGGCGACCGCACCGTGCCGCAGGCCGCCATGGAAGATTTCCGGGCCGCCCTTCCGCAGCTGCAGGTCTACCGCATCGACGGGCCGCATTTCATCCTGCAGGCCCGTCCACAAGCCTGCCTGGCCGCCGTTTACGATTTCTGGCGGCAGGCGGCGGACCGCCCGGCCTGATCTTCCCTGTTGCCAAACCCGGCGGCTTCCCCTACGCTGGCGCACAGCACGGCCGGGTTCGAACGTTGCGCCGAGGAGGTCACCATGCTTGAAGAGGACCGGATCCTGACGATCATCCGCGACATCTACGAACAGCTCCCGTTCAATCACCATCTCGGCCTGCGGGTACGCCGCCTGGCCAGGGACGGCGCCGGCTTCGATTTCGCCATGCGGCCGGAACTGGTCGGCAACTTCGTCCACGGCATTCTGCACGGCGGCGTCATCTCCTCGGTGCTGGACGCCACCGGCGGCCTCATCGCCACCATTTCGGCCATCGACCGCCTGCGGCCGCTGCCCGACGCCGAGATCAGGAAAAGCATCGCCCGCGTGGGCACCATCGATCTGCGCGTCGATTACCTGCGCCCCGGCAAGGGAGCGCACTTCCATTCCAGCGGCGCCGTGATGCGCACCGGCCGCAAGGTCTCGGTGACACGCATGGAACTGCGCAACGAAACCGACAACCTGATCGCGGTGGGCACCGCGGCCTACATCATGTAACCAGACAATCGGCTTGATCGTGGCCAGGCCTGAAATACGTTTGAAGATTGCGGATATCTGAAATGCTCAAAACCGATGGATTGCCTTTGCGCACCGGTGAGCCGGGGTATCCAACCAACTGGAACTCTGATGGACTTGCAGAAAAGGCAAGTAACCACAGAGTTCACAGAGGACACAGAGGTAACTCATCAAGATGCATTATTCTTTCTCTGTGTGCCCTGCGCTCTCTGTGTTCTCTGTGGTCAAAAAATACACTTTTTAGCTTCTGCGAACTTTGCAGATGCAATTGAATGCTGCAGTGCATGTGCATGAACAATCGTGGTAAAAACTGTTTACGGTTATCTGGAAAGTTCCAGTTTGGTTCGATGGCACGGATCAGGTGTGCCGAGGTATCCGGGTGCAAGGACGTCAGCCATCGGTTTTAGTGCTGCTTGGCGCAGCGTCCCCGCAGGGGATAATAAGAGCAAAAGCGTCCCGCGCTGTTTGAGCGCAGCGAGTTCGCGGAAAGGACGCGTTATAATCCCGCCCAGCGGGACGGAGCAAGCCTTAGCGGCACTTCAAACCGCTATGGCGTGTCCTTGTGCCCGGATACCTCGGCACACCGGTGCGCTAAAGCATTATAACGTACTTGAGCATTTCAGATATCCGCAAAACTCTTTTGTCAGGGGAGATTGAAAATGGAAAGCACGATCGCCCGCAGTATCGCTTCGAAATTCAACCCCGTGGCCATGCTCTGGTCCGATGCGGCGCCCGAGGGGGCCGCGACGTTCAGGAAAGGCAAGTGGGGCTGCCTGATGTGGCTGATCGCCGGGGCCGCCAAGGGCAAACCGGCGGCCTGCGACAAGGAGACCTTCGGCTGCTGGGGCGGAGGGGTCGGCCTGGGATTCGGCAACCAGTATCAAAACTTTCCCGGCGGCGAAGCCTGCTTCTGCCACTTTCTCTCCTCGGGCAACGCCCAGTGGGAGCACGGGCGCAAGACCGCCGAGCAGGTCAAGCCCTTCATGCGCGACGAGGCCTACGAGCATTTCGTGCACGGCGAAGGCTATCTCAAATCGCCCGAGCTGGTCGAACGCTTCATCGCCAGCCTGCCGATCACCGAGATCCCGGCCCGCTATGTCGTGTTCCGGCCGTTGGCGGACATCGACGCTCAAGGGGAGCCGCCCCTGGCGGTCACCTTGTTCGTGGATCCGGATCAACTCTCGGCCCTGGTGGTGCTGGCCAATTACGGCCGCGGGGACAACGAAAACGTGATCATTCCGTACGCCGCCGGCTGCCAGACCATCGGCCTGTACGCCTACCGCGAAGCCGCCGCCGAGCGCCCGCGCGGCGTGGTGGGCCTGACCGACCTGTCGGCCCGCGTGCACATCCGCAAGCAGCTGGGCAGCGACCATCTGATGACCTTCACCGCGCCCTGGAAGCTCTTCATGGAGATGGAGCACAATGTGGCCGGCTCTTTCCTGCAGCGCGGCATTTGGCAGAGCCTGCTGAAAGGCAAGTGACGGTGACCTACAATTTCGATCCGGACCGCTGGTATGAGATGGAATACGCGGCGCTCGCCGCCCGGGCGCAAAGCGGGGCGCTTTCCGGGCCTGCGTTCGAGGCCGCCCTGGCCGACCTGGACCGGCGGCACGCCGAAATGTGGAACCGCCTGGAGCGGGCCTACCAGATCCCGGCGGCGCGGCAGGGAAATCCTGAATCCGCTCAGGAAAACATCAGGCGCAGCAGCACCAGCACCAGGGCGGCCAAAGGATAGAAGCTGGCCTGGTTGAAGAGTTTCATGGCCCGGCGGCGCTCGCGCTCCTGGGCCAGGTGCAGGGCCGGCCGCAGCAGCAGGAAGTACACCACGGCCACGGCCGCCGCGAGATCGATCCCCCGCACGGCAAGCGGTGACGACCAGAGCAGCAGAGGATGCAGCACGAGGGTCGCCGTCAGCAGGAGCAGGCTGAGAATCGCCGCGCGCCGCGGGCCCAGCCGCACCGGGATGGTCTGGGCCTTGAAATGCCGGTCTTCTTCGATATCGGTCAGGTCATTGGGGATATTCTGCCCGCCGATTTCCCAGCAGAAGAGCCAGAGAAACAGGAGCCCCAGGAACAGCGGATCGGGCTGCGGCTGCACCGCAAACACCGCCGCCAGGGCGCCGACGGTTTTGACGATCCCGTTGACGACCGCCCGCCAGGGCGAAATGCGCAAAAGCTTGCAGTAGACCGCCTCCAGCAGGCAGCCGGCAAGGAAGAGATACAGGCACACCGGATTGAGCCACCAGGCCCCGGCCAGGGCCACGAGCCCCCACCCGAGCGCCCACGTCAGGCCGGCCGGAACGCTCAGCACGTCCTTGGCCAGCGGATGGCGCACCAGGACGCCGTCGACATAGGCGTCCGCGTCGCTGTAGCCGCCGATCCCGACCTTGGCGCGGTCGATGCGCACATCCACCAGGTCGTTCAAGGCATAAACAGCCGTGTAGCCGGCGAACATCGTCAGCGCGCCGACCAGCACGATCGACAGCGGCGGGAACCCGCCCAGGCACAGCAGCGCCGCCACCGCCGGCGCGGCCATGTCGATGATGCCGTGCGGCGTTCGCGACAGGGCCAGGAAGGGCCAGAGGCGCTTTTTCCATTCCAGCAGGGGAACCGATGCAAAGGCGGTCACGCGTGCGGACTCCGAATGTTGTGAATCAGGCATTGCGGGCACCCGGGGAAAAACCAGCGCCGCGCGGCCGTCTCCCTTGGTTCTGCTCGCCGGGCGCTCCGGACTTCTACGATCGTCCGGCCGAACGCCTTCATAATGCTTTGGATTTGCCAATTTACCGGCCGTTTGTCAATGCCGCCCAGATGTCCAACGAAAGGAAAAGCGCCATGGCGATCATGATCAGGCCGGCGATCATTTCGGTCTGCCGCCGGAAGCGCCGGATCAAAAGGCCCAGCCCGCTGCCCAGGGCAAGCAGGCCCGGCAGCGTGCCCAATCCGAAGGCCAGGCACATCAGGCCGCCGGACAGGAAACCGCCCGAGGCGAGCGCGGCCGCGAAAGCAGCGTAGGACAGGCCGCAGGGCAACAGGCCCAGCATCAGGCCGCACAGCAGCAGACCCGACAATCGGCTGCCATGAAGAACACTCCGGTAAACCGGACCGAACCCGGGCAGCCGCTGCGGATCGAGCCCGCCCAGCCAGGCGGGCTCGGCCAGAACCCCAAGGCGGTTCAGACCGAACAGCAGCAGAAAAAGCACCGCAAAGACGGCGACGATCAATTGCACCTGAGTGGCGCCGGTCAGCACATCGCCCCCTTCCGCCCCGCCGCCCCGCCACCCGCCCAAGGCGCCCCGCACCCCACCCCCGACGGCATACGCGCCGATGCGCCCGGCATGGTACAGCAGGTGCGCCGACCAGGTGCCGACGCGGCCCGGCAGCGCGACCACCAGGGGCCCGCACATCCCCAGGCAGTGCCCGGTCCCCAGAAAACCGAGCACGAACATGGCAGTCAGATTCAGACCATGGACGGTCATCCTTAGAAATCTTTCTTCGATCAATATGAGAGGAGAAATGCCTTACGCACATCATCTCCGATCTTCAAGATACATTCGAAGGGCGAGAATTTCATCCATAATTTTACGAAACTTATCGGTCCGGTCACATAATCATCATAATCTAAACAAAAAGCGTCCGCCCAGAGCGGCTGATGGATCACGCGAAAGAAGCCGAACGAGAAGAAACCAATTGATTAATCAGCACTTCTGTGTTTTTAAAAAGGCACCCCGCAGATAAATAGCACCATTTCCAAACCCCGAAAAGCCCAACCTCTGTGCAGCCACCTCTGATCTGAGGGCTTTTCTTTTGATGCAAGCAGGTTAAAAGTGGCCGCCCGGCAGTTACCGCAAAAGACAGTTTTTGTAGCCCCGAAATCAAACCGTCGGACGGTTAATCTATAATGTTAGGCCGGATTGATTACGTCCAAAGGAGAGAAGGCATGCTACCTCGTATCTGGTGGTGGATCACGTTGCTCCTGGCTGCCCTCGGTCTCGTGATGGGCGGCGCACACTTGCTTGAACTCCCCGTGCGGGCGCAGTATGAGCCGCAGTTCTACATGCGCGTCACAAGCACGCTCTACCGCTACTTCGGCCGGGTAGGCGGCCCCCTCCAGGTGCTCGCACTCCTCTTCTCCATAAGGCTTGTGTGGCTCGTCCGCGCTCACGCTGCCTTCCGCCCCACGTTTGCAGGCACGTTGGGTTTCGCCTTCTCCCTGCTCCTGTGGTTCATGCTGGTACAGCCGGTGAATGCCGTGTGGTCGGAGGCTCTTCGCGCCGGTCCCCGCGAAGCGGTACAAGCGTATGCGCAACTACGGAGTCGTTGGGAGGTCGGGCATGTTGCCGCGTTCACTGCGTGGCTGATTGGGTTCGCGCTACTGCTGTACGGTGTGCTTCAAGAAGTCCTTTGGCCGTCCTCAAGGGCCTAACCTTAAAATTCAGCGGACGCAAAAACCGCACCGCTGATTCAACAGTTAGAGTTTTATGAACGATAAAAGCACAACCCTTCCTCCGATCCCCAAACGGTCTTGGGGAATTGCTGCTGTAACCGGTACCGGAGCATTCATGGCAATGCTCGACTCTACGGTTGCAAACCTTGCAATTGAATCGATCCGTGTAGATTTCTCGTCAACGCTCCCTATTGTACAGTGGGTAGCAACAGGGTATCTCTGCGCACTCGCGGTTTCTCTTCCAGCCGCTGCCTGGCTCGGCGTGCGCTATGGCTATGGAAGGTTATGGGCCAGTAGCCTAGCTGTTTTTGTGGCAGCTTCCATTTTGTGCGCCATCGCGTCCGGCCCACTCACTCTGATTGCTGCGCGGCTCGTACAAGGATTGGCCGGTGGCCTGATGGTACCTGCTGGCCAGGCCGTGATCGGTTCAACAGTAGAGAAGAGACAACTCGGCCGGATATTCGGACTGCTCGGCTTAGTAGTTGCGCTTGGGCCCGCAATAGGCCCAGCTGTCGGCGGCTTCCTTCTCGAGGCCACATCATGGCGCTTGCTGTTCTGGATAAATGTTCCAATCGGGATGGCTGCGTTGATCGCTGCCCGAGGTTTGGTTCCTGGCGGTGCAAAAGATGATAGTCGGACGCTGGACAAAAAGGGGTTGGCTGTCCTTAGCATTGGTCTTCCCGTACTGCTCTACGGTGCTTTGGAAATTGGTGTAACCGAGATCACTCTATCTACAATTTTCGCCTTGGTCGTTGGTGCGGCTCTGGTAAGCATTTTTATTTTTAATGCACTTCGTAGAAGAAACCCGTTGATAGACCTTCGCCTACTGCGCCGGAAAACGTTCTCCGCTGCGACGACAACGACGGGGCTTACTGGCGCAAACATGTACGGGGGATTGCTGTTGGTTCCTCTATACCTACAACTTGTAGCAGGCTTGGAGCCGGCGTCCACTGGTTTGTGGCTTCTCATCATGGGATTGGGGAGCGCTCTCGTTTTGCCCATAGCTGGCGCGTTAACAGATCGCTTTGGCGCGGGCATCGTGTCATTCGTTGGGGCAGGGCTTCTGCTAATCAGCACCATCCCTTTTGTTCTTTCAGAAGTGCCATCATTCCCAGTTTTAGGTGCAGTACTAGCAACACGAGGCGTGGGTATGGCTTTAGCGCAAATGCCTGCCATGACTGCGGCCTACACTGCTGTTTCTAGAGACGAGATGGGAGATGCGACAACACTTGTTAATATTGTCCAACGTATGGGAGGAGCCATTGGTGCTGTTGGTGTCGTTGTCATTCTCCAGCATGCCGGCGGTAGCTCTATCATCAATGCACATAGCTGGACATTCGCTGGCCTGGCAGTCATATCTGCATTAACGATGACCACTGCCACGGTTATGCACCGGCAAACCAAACTTCAACCTTTTACGTGAGTGCTGAGTACGCTCTAACAAATGGCTGCACTTGGACAAATTTTCCGCTGCGCTCCAAATTTGCCAGTGAGCAATGCGTTATATTTGAATGAGATTTGTTATGAATAACTACGAAAAGGCGTATATAGACGATTTGAAAAAGCATACGGAGGAATCAATTACATTCTTTTCAAATAGTATGAAACCCGAACGGGAAAGAAGCGTTTGTGCCGCATTCCTGCGATGCTTGGGTGTTAATTTTCACGTTAAGGAAATAGTCGCAAAAAAGAACGACCCTCCAGACGTGGTTTTTAGCAGCGCGAATTTCGAAATTCGTGAACTATACGAAGTTGGCAGAAAGCGCCATGACGAATATCGTGACAGGTTGAAAGAGTTGAAGCAGTCCAAAAGTATAAATGACACGCTTATTTCAATAGAATGGCCAAAACCAATCACTTATGGGTTTATATTTGCAGGACTAGAGTCCGCGTTGAGCTCAAAAGCTAAAAAATATGGCGCAGAAAAATGCTCCTCCTTAGATGCTCTGGTCTATGTCACCTTTCCTCAAAAATTTCTTGATATAAAATCTAAAATTCCAAATTCTACTAGGATTGAAGGTCAGGGTTGGCGCTCTGTGTCATTTATTATTCCACCTTTTGGGCATGTAGTTTCGTGCAGAGAAGATGCACCGGAATTTATAAAAAAGCTTGAAGGTAAGACATGTATGAAATGGAAAGAACCTGATGGGTTATTCGAAATATAAAACAGGAAAAATATAACCTCACGCTTTACGCGGACAGGTGTTCCGCTGCCGCTACGCACCTGCCGGTAAGCGTGGGCGTTAGCAACCAATAAATGAGAGGAAAAGAGATAATGGCGGATTGGATGAACAATGAAATAACCACTCAACGTCAAATCGAAGAGCAGGAAAAAGAGAGAAGGCGTAGAGAGTCTGATAAATGGTCAAAGAAGTGGAATCGAATGAGTTCGGCAGCATCGCCTAAGATTGCTCTTCTAAAGAAAGTTGTTTCGGAATTTGGTGCGCAAACTGGTTATAAATCAAATGTTCATGAATCTCACGAAATTGATAAGGCACACTGGACGAAAAATGACTGGATAACGAAATGGATCTATGCGACAGCCCATTATTATATAAAAAATCTAGGTTTTGAAGTCTCCATATTGGTTCGAGAGCCTTTTTGTTTTTTGGCCCAAAAGTTTGGGCTGAATTTCGGTACACACGAACATATTATAGCCGGTTTTGTACTTCCGCAGCAGAATATGGATTAAAAACAAGATTTAAACGGATGTTCAAAATGGCAACAAGGTAATTGCTAGCCTTTGCTTTGAGAGGGATTTTTGCTTCGCTGCCGCTCCGCAAAAACCCCTCAAGCAGGCCGTTAGCATAGATATGAAATTCAATCATATCACATCTGAATGGCTCGAGAAGATGACAGAATACTTGAAGAATCGTGAATAGGTGAAAAGATAGGAGAATCTGTAGTGGATAAGATCAAGTGGTGGGATGAATATGAGATCAAGGCCAGGTATATTCCGACCTTCCTATCAGTCATACCAATCGTGCATTTCTCGATAGTCTTTTTCGGAGGGGCTTTTTGGGACGAGCTGTTCAGAAGCATCAGCTGGATGCTGGTCATTGCTAATATAAGCGTCTCGCTCATCGTCATGCTTGCGCTTGTCCAATTCCAATGTGGCTTGGGCAAGGTCTGGATAGAGGAATCGCTCTTCGGGAAAGGCGGCGAGCGGTTCCCTACGACAGACATGCTCCTATATCGTGGCGGACTTGTCTCGAAACAAAGGAAGGAGCAACTGCGATGCAGGATCTCCGATGTGTCCGGTTGCGCATTCTCGAACGAAGAGGAGGAATGGGCTGACCCGTCCAATGCGAGATTGCAGGCGCGAGAAGCGGTAGGGCATGTCAGGCGAAGGGTCGGGCATGGCGTCATGACGATCCAGTACAATATCAGGTACGGTTTCTTCAGGAACCTTATCGCTGGCATGCCTTGGGCCATCATAGGGGGTATTGGCTGTTCTATCATGTATTTACTTGAAAGCAGATGGAAGCCGATGAGCCTATTTCTCGCATACACCCTCATTTTCGTCGCCTTATATTTGTTCAAGAGAGCCATTCTTGAGAGACTGGCGTATTCATATGCAGACACACTTTTCAACGAATATTCTAACTGCTCTTAAGGAGAATGATAAAATGGCAAATTCAATTGTCACGTTCTTCCCGGTTGGCGAAAAGAATGGCGGGATGATCCTGATTAAGCTCAATGACACGAAAAAGACCACGATCTTGATCGACTGTTCTATAGGCGATGAACTGATCACAGACCATTGCGATGTGAATCAGGAGTTAAGGGACAGGCTTCCGACAGATTCCAATAAGCGCCCTTATGTGGACGCTTTCATTCTGACCCACAGGCATGATGATCACGTCAAAGGTTTCATCAATCATTTCCATACAGGACCGCTTGATGAATACGACGACAAAGCAGATGAAAAAAAGATCGTCATCCGGGAGATGTGGAGCAGCCATAATTTCTGGAAACCATCTTCAGCCAAATACAAGCTCTGCGAAAGCGCAAAGGCATTCAACAAAGAGATGAAACGCCGTGTCGATCTCTTCAAAGAGAAAAAAAAGATACAGCCAGAAGGCGACAGAGCCATTGTGATCGGGAAAGATCCAGAGGGCAGGACTGATGATATCGGAGATATCAATTACGACATCGAGGACACCTTCACGAAGATCAACAACACCGATATATCCACAAAATTTGAAGGATTTATCCTTGGCCCCATAGAGCAGCAAAAAGATGAGGACGATGAATGCTTTACCGACAAGAACAGGCAAAGCATAGTGATGCAGCTTACTGTTCTTCAGGGCGAGAACAGAAACAAGCTGATGATGGCTGCGGATGCTGAATGCCTTGTATGGGAAACGCTTTGGAAAAAATATAAGAATGATAAAGAAAAGCTGGAATACGATATCCTTTCTGCCCCGCATCATTGCTCGTGGCATTCATTGTCATATGACAGCCAGTCAGAATGCGATGATCCCAAAATTTGCAAGGATGCAAAAAAAGCGTTGAGTGAGGACAAGGACGGGGCTTTCATCGTTTCACAAAGCAAGATAATAAAGGATTCTGATAGTGATCCGCCAAGCCAGGCAGCCAAGGATGAATACTTAGGCATAGTCTGTGAGGATCACTTTTTCTGCACCAACGAATATCCTGATAAGAAAAAGCCTGAACCGATCGAATTCAACCTGACAGGCGATGGGCCGCAGAAGAAAAGTGTGAAAGAGAAACCAAAGATGGCTGTGGCTGCATCTGCATCAGTAAAAGAAGCGTATCCTCATGGATAGGTTTTGGCTTGAAAAGGCGCGCAAATACATAGAGGAGCATAATGCCTTTATTGACATCTCCGAGATTAAGGTTGATGATGTAGATTTAGTTGCTTCGATTTCAGCAACGATAACGGTCAATCTGCCGAGCAGGTTCATCAAGACAGGGATCACCGAAATCGGAGTGAAAGACAAGGAAGAGGTAAATTTCCATTTCACCAGTTCCTTCCCACTTAAGGCCCCGACTATCCAACTTAGAGATGATTTCCCACGATGCTTCCCCCATATAAATCCATCAGAAGAAAAAGTGCTCCCGTGCATTTATGAGGGGAACCTGTCCGAGCTATTGCAGCAGACCGGTTGGATGAATGAAATATTGAACCAATTGGCTGATTGGCTTGAAAAAGCGGCCTCGAATGACCTGATGAACTATGATCAGGGCTGGGAGCCGATGAGAAATGACCATAATGTTGGTTTCATGCAATATGATATTGATGAGACATTGGCATCGTATGACAAGCTTAAAGCGTCAACCCTGATCCAAGGGATACGATATGAGAGTCGAAAAGGGAAAATCTTGACCGGTTCCCTCTGTAACCCCGAAAAAGCACAAAAGGCACATGCATTATATTTCCTTACAGCAAAAGCGATCAACCATTATGTGCCCAGCACGATAAGAAAGCTAAGCCATCTGTACGAGTATGCCCGGTCCATCGGAATCTATGGAATAAAGGAATCGCTCGAAGAGGTCGATCTGAAGCATATCAACGAGGATAAATTGTTCATTGTATTGTCTGTCAGAAGGCCGGTCAAAATAATAGGTTCAGAATCCGACATTGAGTTCCTTAATTTTGTCATCAGTAAAGCGGAGCACAGGAAAAAAAAACGAAGAGAACTGAAAAGGACGTTGCCCGACTGTAATGTCGGCATGTTGTATCACATTGCGGATAGATCCCAAAGCCTTCTAAGACGGATATCTGGAATGCAAACGAAAATTGATGAGGAAAAAACCATAGCTCTTGTGGGTTGCGGAAGCCTAGGATCAAAAATCGGAATACACCTGGCCCGGAACGGAAATGGGCCTTTCCTGTGCGTTGATAATGATATTTTTATGCCACATAACAATGCTCGCCATGCGTTGACATTGACATGGGCGAAGAATAAAGCAGAACTTTTATCCCTATCAATATTCTCTATAGGTAAAATCATAGCAACGCCGGTTGCAGAGAATGCATTGACTGTCGATTACAGCAAATCAAGGGTAATAATCGACACGACCGCCTCTTTTTCGGTTAGGAATTTTCTTATGAACAGGGCGGACCTGCCGCCGGTCATATCATGCGGCCTTTACGGCAGGGGGCGATCCGGTCTGATGCTTTCCGAAAATGAAAACAGGACGGGCAGCTTGGCCGGTATCTGGGCTCACCTGTATCAGAAAGCTCTGAAGGATGATGACATCCATGAGATATTATTCTCGTCAAGCCTGGAAAATGTCTCGATAGGACAGTCATGCAGTTCGAAGACAATGGTTGTCGATGATGCACGGTTATCCCTTATGGCTGCAACAATGAGCCTTAAGATACAGAATATTCTTGAGGCCGGCTTTCCGAAGAATGCGGAAATCCTGTTCACACAATACGACGACAACTATTCCATGAGATCCGTTGTGCATACCGTACCTGACTTCATTCCAGTCAAGTCTGTCCTGGATAAGGAGTGTATGGTCCTTATCTCTGAACCATTGATCGATCGGATGAGAAATATCATGCACCAAAGAAGCCCTAACGAGACCGGAGGGGCATTGCTGGGCTCGGTGTTTCTTTACCCTAAAGCTGTCGTGATCACTGACATCATAGATGCTCCGCCGGACAGCGTCGAGACGCCGACATTGTTCATATTGGGTATTGAGGGGCTGGAACAGAAGATCAAGAATACCGAGAAAAGGACAAACGGGAAAGTAACATATCTTGGGACCTGGCACAGCCATCCCCATGGCGGGAAGGCATCGCCGACCGACGAAGGCACGTTCAGAAAGCTGCTGTTTGTCAGGAATTATGAACCGACTGTTTGCTTGATTATTACAGAAAGCGAAGTGGTAATGGTATGATAAGAAGCAGTTATAAGCCTGCTGCAATATCCTGTAAATTTTGATCTTGAGATAGGCTATTGGGCATGAAAAAAGGCCTTCTCTGGGTGATGAAGAAAAAATTGGAAGTTTGCTAACCACAGCTTTGAGAGGGACACGTGTTACGCTTCCGCTCCACACGCGCCCCTCAATCTGGCCGTTGGGCCGGGAGGGACGAGATGTATGACAATGCTATATCTAAGTGTCCGGCATGTGGAAGCGTCGACATCATGAGGAACATCACCATGTCGCAAGCAGTCGAGGTCGGGACCACCGGCTTGGAGTACAAGAAGGGCGTAGTAATCAGAGCAACAGAGGCCCTTCTCGCTGATCTATGTAAGCATTGTGGCACGGTTGTGCGGCTCCACGTCAAAAACCCTGACAGAAAGTGGATCACAAAGCCCTGACTTCGATGCCGGTACAGGTGGCCCAACAAATCACTTGCGCGGCGGCGAAGCAGCAATGCACGGCGACTTCACAACAGATCGTCAGCATTTGCCGCAGGCCGCACTGTTCAGCCGTTGGACGCTGAAAATGATCGAATCATCCGGTGGCGCTCTTGGTTTGAACCTCCATGCAGAAGCAGTGCACCAAAACACCTGAATGGCCCAACCGACCACTGCTGCGCGCTCGGTTCCTTCAGCGTAGCGTGGTGGCGTTCGGCGGCCCAATCCGGCGGTGGGAATGATGCCCGTGCGTGTCGTGGTCAACGACCTGATGCAGCAGGATTATAGCTACTTTTTGACCGAGCCGATCGGCCGCAATTTCCATCCGGATTTTCGTCCGGAGCTGACGCCTCAAGAGATGCTCGCACTTGGCGTTTCCGGCGGGAAGTACATGACGGACTGCACAGGCGAATTCCCCTCCGACTGGTTCGTTCACGCCAGGCTCTGTCCCGAGCGCCACGATCCGGAATTGAACTATTTCGGCGTGAGCGCGTCCCAGCCGCTCTCTTACTGGCGGGAGAAGGGATGGATCTATCACGAAGATCCGCGCGGTTGGTTTCAGTGGTATTGCCGATATTACATGGGAAGGCGTTGTCCGGACGACGGCCGGCAGATCAAACGCTGGAGCACATTTCGACGGCATGTCGCGCAAGTGAAGAAGCACTGCCGCCGCGGCGACCGGAATTGCCGACCCCGGCAGCGCCAGGCGTTGCTGCAGTGGGCGTACGATTCCCGGAACATATGAGCCTCGCCGAATAGGTCTGCAGGCGGCCAGGGCCCCCGATGCAGTTTGGGTCGAACTGGCGTTTCTTTGGGCGTCCCCGGCTTTTGAATTTATCGTTAGAGAGGTGACGGAATGAAGCGACTATTCACGATCCTGCTGTTTTTCTATTTGTTCTGCGGTTCGACTTTTGCCGATGATTTGAAAAAGATAGACCTCGATGACGCCTCCACGCTCGGGACAACGATCGAAACCGATATTACCGTAAAAGCGCAGGGCAAGGGCTCGGTGAGAATCACGACATTGCATCCGACGACGATATGTATCGGTGAAGTCAAGGACTTGGATGTCGAGAATGCAAAGCTTGTATATTGTGCAAAAGTCAAAAGCGATCTCGAAGGCTCCGCATTTTTGGAAATATGGGCGCATGTCGGCGGCGGTCAGTATTTTTCTAGAGGAATGAACGACCCCATCAAGGGAAAATCCGATTGGAAGTCGATCCAGACGCCCTTTATGTTCCAGAAAGGACAGAACCCCAGGAAGGTTACCCTGAATCTCGTGATCAATGGAACTGGTACGGTGTGGATCGATGAAGTAGTTCTATCGAAGGCTCCATTGGAATAATCAGGCGCAGAGCCGTGACCACTCAAGCACATTATTCGGATAATCTCGTTTCGTTAACGGACGAGGACATCGTCTTTTTCAATTATTATTTTCCGAACAGGAAAGAGAAGCACGTTAAAATAGATGATATCGAATCGATTACCGTTCTAGAGCCCACGCTGAGAAATGGAAAATGGCGTATTCATGGTACCGGTAATTTTAAAGTGTGGTTCCCAGGGACAATAAACGCCCAAAAAGAGACAGAATTTTCATTGCAAAGCTAAAAAGCCAGTGGGTGAATATAGGTTTCACAGTTGAAGACGGGGATAAATTCGAAAATTTGTTAAGGTCGAAAAACTTAATTAAATGAATTGTCACCGTGCAACCGCTTTTGGTTGGACGTTTGGAGGAGCAATTGGAGTGGATGCTGTTTAATGGTTGGGACAGACTGCTCCGGACCCTGGTCGTCGGGGTGCTGGCCTACGTCGCACTCGTCGCGCTCCTGCGCGTCTCCGGGAAACGGACGCTCTCTAAGATGAACGCGTTCGACTTTGTTGTAACCGTCGCCCTCGGCTCGACTTTGGCGACCGTCCTGCTGACCAAGGATGTTTCTTTGGCTGAGGGGGTGCTGGCCTTCGCACTGCTTATCGGTCTCCAGTTCGCCGTCACGTGGTCGAGCGTCCGGGTGCGGTGGGTGAGGCGGATGGTAACGGGGGAGCCGCTGATGCTGATGTACCGCGGCGACTTTCTGAAAAGCGCCCTGCGGGACGGGCGGGTGACTGAAGACGAGGTGCGCGCAGCCGTTCGCTCGGCTGGTCTCGAATCCTTGTCCAAAGTGCATGCCGTTGTGCTGGAGACGGATGGCTCATTCAGCATCGTCCGGTCGGGGGAGGAGGGTGGCGGCTCCAGCCTGGCTGGTGTCCAGGGGCCCGAGGAGATCCGCGAAACAAGGGTGCGTGCGAGATGACGGGTTCCATCCTCTGGCGCAGGCTCGACCTTCCCGGGCACGAGATCGGCAGACTCGTGCGCCGGGATGATCGCTGGGAACTGTCCGGTACAGCGGTTTTCGTTCACGAAACCAGACCCTGCCGGCTGGACTACAGAGTGGTGTGTGATTCCGGCTGGCATACCAGCGCGGCCCACATCTGTGGCGTGATCGGGGACCTGGAGATCGATCTGAGCGTTGCGGTCGCCGCGGAGCAGCGCTGGTACTTGAATGGAGTGGAATGCGCCGCGGTCGCCGGCTGCATCGATATCGACCTCGGATTCAGTCCATCGACCAACCTGCTTCCGATACGAAGGTTGTCGATGGCCGTCGGGGAGGAGGCGCACGTCCGGGCGGCGTGGCTCCCGTTCCCCGAGTTGGCGTTCAAGATTCTTCCGCAGGTCTACCGGCGCGTCGGGGAGCGCACCTACCGCTACGAAAGCGGCGGCGGCACGTTCGTACGCGAGTTGGAAGTCAACGCCGCGGGATTTGTGACCACCTATCCAGGCTTGTGGCAGGCCGAACCGGCCCGATAACAACAATGAGGGACCGCCATAAATATACAAATTCGACGTAGTGGATGGTTGCACCAGAAGTCATTTATAGACATCCCTTTGCTACTATAATAACGAAACGTCCCCTGATTAGAATATGGACAAATCCGGAACATTCGTAATAATGATATGGCGCCAGCGGCTTCATCCCGAACGATCGGGTCCGTTCGAACGTTCGGCGGACGATCCCATCCAAGGAGGACGATATGGCTCGATTCCGAAAGACGGCCGTGATCCTGTCGATCGGCGTGCTGATCTGGGCGGCGGCCGGATGGTTCGTGCAGGCGGCTGCGGACACTGAAAAGGGGCCCCGGCCGGCCGAACAGGGGCTCACGGCCGAGGGGGACCTGCAGCTCGGGCCGAAGGACCGCTGCCCGGTGTGCGGCATGTTTCCCGCCCGGCGGCCCAAGAGCGCTTCGGCCCTCGAACTCGACGACGGGCGCACCTTTTACTTCTGCGGCAACGGCTGCCTGCTGCGCGGCGTGCATGACAGCACGGCGCATTTAGGGGTTTCCGCGGAGCGCATCGGGCGCATGCGCGTGCGCGATTACTTCACCGGGGCGGCCATCGACGCGCGCAAAGCGGTCTGGGTGGCCGGATCGGACGTGATCGGCCCTATGGGGCCGGCCCTGGTGACGCTCCAGAACGAATCCGACCTCGATGCATTCCGGCAACGCCATGGCGCCAAGCGGGTCTTTACCCTCGACCAGCTGGACGATGCGCTCTGGCAGCAGCTTTTTCCGGCAAAGCCATGACCCGCCCGCAACGGCCGGACGCACCCTTGGCGCACCCGGGGTCATCGCCCGGCCCGACCGTGCGCGACACGCCGCAACCGGCTTCGTTCAGACCCACCCCCGGCACAGGCTCCGCATACCACATTCTGGCGCTGCTGATGGCGATTACGCTTCTGGCGGCGGCGCTGCCGGCGGCCGATTGGCTGCTGCGCGCCCGGGAGCAGGACCGGCCCGCCGCGCATTGGATGAAGGCCCTCGACATGTCGATGCCGGCCTTCTGGCCCGCCGGCGCGGCCCAGCGCCTGGGGTGGAATTCGACGCCGGCGGTCGATCCGCGTCCGGCGCCCTTCATCCCGACCCGCACCTGGGACGCGCCATATCCGCCTGCCGGTGACGACCTCCGCGAGGCGCCATGCGACCGCTGAACCGCTGGTACGGCTTTGTGATGTGGGCATTGGGCGATGTGTCGCGCCGGCCGTTTCAATACCTGATGACTTTCTTTGCGCTTGCGGCCCTGACGGCGCTGCTGGCCGTCATCCTGCTGCTGAACCAGTCCATGACCCTGACCGCCGATCGCCTGATGGCCCAGACTCCGGCGGTGGTGGTGCGGCGCGTCTGCGCCGGCGGCTGGGCGCCGCTGCCTTCTGACGAGGCGCTGGCCGCCGCCGGGCGGGTCGCCGGGGTCCTGCATCCGCGGACCCGCATCTGGGGGACGGCTGGCGGCGACCGCGGACCGCTGCAGATCGTCGGGTTGACCGGCGACAACGTGCTTCCGGAGCCCTGGAGCGCGCCCCGTCCCGGGGAAGCCTTGATCGGTCCGGGCGTCGGCCCGGCGCTCGTGCCGGGGGACGATCTGGCGCTCGCGGGCGCGCGTTCTTTACATTTGAAAGTGATTGGGCGCCTGCCGGACGCTTCCGCCATGGCGCTGCACGATGCCGTGCTGGTGCATGCCGACGATGCCCGGACGCTGCTCGGCCTTGGCGCCGGGCAGGCCAGCGACCTGGCGCTGGATGTCTTCCACGAAGAAGAAATCGAGGACGTTGCGCGCGATCTGGTCCGCGCCATGCCCTGGTCCGTACAGATCACCACCCGGCCCGAAAACCGGCGGCGCCTTACGGCCGAGTTGGCCGCGCGCAGCGCCCTGGCCGGCGTGGCCACACTTCCGGCGGCGCTGGCCCTGGCCGCGCTGGTCGGCGCCGTCGGCCTTTGGGGCCGCCGCCAGCGCCGGCGCATGGGGCTGTTCAAGGCCCTGGGC
>JAEYRZ010000085.1 GCA_023435265.1 Pseudomonadota bacterium | reverse complement strand
TGACCCGGTTCTGCGCATCCAGGATGATATTGGAGGGCTTGATGTCGCGATGGACGATGCCCTTGCCATGGGCGTAATCCAGTGCTTCCGCGACTTGACATGCGATCTCCACGCTCTGCGGAATACTCAGGCGGCCCGATCGGATCGCGTCGTTGAACGGCTCTCCCTGCAGGTACTCCATGGCGATATAAATCGTACCGTGATCTTCGCCCACATCGTAGACGGTGACGATGTGCGGGTGCGACAATCGACCGATGGCGCGGGCTTCTTTCAGGAACCGGCTGACGAAGGCTTCGCTGACCACCCTGTCCGGGCGCAGCACTTTCAATGCCACGGCCCGGTCGATCTGGGGGTCATGGGCCTGGTACACGACACCCATGTTTCCCTTGCCCAACTCTTTGACGATGCGGTAGCGGCCGTATTGCATGCTCAGTTCTTTTCCAGGAAATTCATCAGGGTTTCAAAAGGAATCAGAAATCCAATCGCATCGGTCCCGCGGAAGCGGCCCTTGACCACGGCCGCCAGACACCCCTGGGCGTCGAAGACCGGGCTCCCGCTGCTTCCGTGATCGACATGCATGTTGACCTGCCACAAAGGAAATCCCTGCACGCGTCGCGGTGGTCCGGCCAACATGCCGCTCTGGATGATGGCATTCTGCGGTTTGGGGCAGGTGATTGCGAAAAGCGGATCGCCGGGGTTGATCATGAAGCGCCCATTGCGCAAAGGAACGGCGGATGCAAGGGGCGAGTCGACTTTGATCAACGAGAGATCGCGTTCCACGTCGATCCGCACCACCCGTCCGCTCAGTTCGCGCCCATCGAAAAGCATGACGCGGATCTGCTGGTCGGGGTTGAGGTCGTGGGCCGTGCAGACGATGTATCCGGCCGGATCGACGACAAAACCGCTGAACTGGGCCGCCCCGGCGCCGTGACCCGCATACAGGCACACCACCGACTGGAGTCGCGCGCTGACCACCGCGGGTATGGGATCGTCGTCATGAGCGGCCGGCGGTTCCGGTGTTTGCAGATAGCCACGGAGGTATTTCTCCAAGCTGCCGGCAATGCGCGGCGCATCCGAAAGCGGTTCGATCCGAACCTGGGTTGCCAGCGGGGAATGCGGCCTCAAATCGATCTGAAGCCGGTCGGCATTGCGCTCCGCCGTCAGCTGCACCTGCCGGTCCCGGGAATCGAGGCGGTATACCTCGAAGCGGTTTTGTTCCAACCAGTCGAGGATGATGTCCTGGGTCTGAGCCAGGGTCATGTCATAGGAACGAAATTCTGCCTCCGCATGCAGCGCCTCGATCGGACAGAAAATCAGCAGGAACAAGGCTCCCCGAATGACTGCCGCCAGTTTCATAATACTTCTGCGATCACCACGGTGATATTGTCTTTGCCGCCCGACAGCTTGGCCAGGTCGATCAGCTGACGGCATTTTTGTTCGATTCCGCCGGTCTGCATGAAGACGCCGGCGATCGCCGCGTCGTCCACGAGGTCTGTCAGGCCGTCCGAGCACAGCATGAAAACATCGCCGCTGAAGATCGGCCCGCGCAGGACATCGAGTTCCGGATCGGGCCGAACCCCCACGGCCCTCAGGATCACATTGCGCATGTTGTGCACGCGGGCTTGCGATTCGCTGATCAGACCCTGGTCGATCTGACTTTGAACCAGTGAATGGTCTTTGGTGAGTTGTTTGAGGCTGTTGAGCCGCCACCGGTAGGTCCGGCTGTCTCCCATATGGCCGATGACGTAAGAATTGGCGGTAAATGCGATCAATTCGGCCGTGCACCCCATCCCCTCGTGAAGGGGATTTTGGACCACGTGGGCCAGAATGCGATCGTTGGCCAGGCTGAAAACCTCCTGCACCTGTTCCAACGCTGCTTGTTCGGTCACATTCTTATGCTGTGAAAATTGCTCGACCGCAGTCTGGGCGAACAACTGGCTGGCCATCTCTCCGGCGGCCGCGCCTCCCATGCCATCGGCGACAACACCATAGCGGGCCTCGGTGTCTACGATAAAGATGTCTTCGTTGTTCGTCCGAACCAGTCCCACATCACTCTGTCCGCAGAATTCGATTTTCATGATATCAGATCATTTCCAAAAGGCGGTTCGGATGGAGCGCGCGGGTGACAGGCTCTCGTTTCGATCGGCCTGCGGCCATGGCAAACAACCCCGCGACCGCTGTTCGTCTGCTTCTACCGATCCACGCGCACGGCTGCTGAATGCCCGGCCAGTTCATCGTTAATGCAATGTTTTTTATTCTAATTTCGAAGGGATGTCAATGAAATGGCGGCTGCTTCGCAAATTGTCCCGGATCGTTCACGATAGAAGCTGTGTACCGCATCCAAGCCATCGGATCGGCGGGTTGATGTGGATGCCCGATCCCGATATCGATCCGTCTGCGCGGCGGCGCGTCGATATCGCCATCGGTATCGAGGCCATTAGCCGGGATCAATGGAGATTCTGCACTCAATGCAGCAGAAGTCCGTCCGTCAAATTTCTGCGGCGCCACGCACGCGAGTCCGAAGCGGCCCCGGCCGGCGATTTCCGCTTCAAGATTCTCTCAAGCGGAACCGCGAATTGCTCTCCCGGTATATTGCACATTGCGATTTGATATGCTAAGGCTTTGAATTAAATTTAGTTTTAGACGGTAAGAGGACCGGAAGATCCAGAACGGCAAGCCGCCCGATTCGACAACCCTTACGCTGCAGAAGGTGATGAACGGATGACATCGATTCCTCGCATAACGGTTCAGTTGATTCACATTCACGGTCCTCTGAAGGGTCGCATCCATGAATTGTCCGACAGCGAAATCCACATCGGCCGCCATCCCGACTGCCAGGTCCAGTTTCCCAAAGATTTGACCGCCGTATCGCGGCTCCATGCCCGCATCGTGCGCGAAGGCAATCGCTTCAAGTTTATCGACCAGAGCACCAACGGCAGTTATGTCAACGGGCAGCGCATTACGGAAACCTATCTCAAGGACGGGGATGTCATTACTCTTTCCGAGAGCGGACCCAAACTCAGTTTCCTGGCCGTGCAGGAAAACAGCGCCGCCGGGCCCCCGCCGCCTGAGGTGGAACGCCGGGATACGGTTCGGCCCACACCGCCGGCTCAGCCCGCAGCCCCCGTG
>JAEYRZ010000020.1 GCA_023435265.1 Pseudomonadota bacterium | reverse complement strand
CAGACTCGCCTCGCGGCTGCTGGGTCGGAATACCTTCTCATGTATCTCTTATCTCCCCTTGCTGGTCACGACGGCGGCGATTCTCGGGGCCGCCATGTTCTTGTCAACGCAAAAAGCGATCATAAGTAGAAGCGGTTCGCATTGCAAGCCAAAACTACTCTGACCGGCATTTCCACCCGGCATGCATCCGCCAGGCATGCCGGCGCCCGCAGGTACGATCGCGATGCGCCAATCGGGCGCGCACCGGCCGGCCTCAGGGTCAGGCCTCGACGACAATTTGAACCTCCCTGGCGCCCCGGTAGCGGTTCCACTGCAGCCGAAACGCCATCCTTTGGAAGAAAGTGGTGCCGGGGCACTCCGAGGCCTGATTGAACTGGATGGCCCCGACCGTGCGGCAATGGTCGGCCTGACAGAGGACCATGCGTCGATGGCGCGACTGTCCGACCAGGCAGGCTGTGGTGACATGGACGTCGCGGGCCATGAAAAGCGGCGGCGGATTATCGGCTCCGAAGGGTTCGAGCCGCGCGAGTTCGGTAAGCAGTTCGGGTGTGATCTGATCGAAACGCACTTCGCAATCGATGTTCAGTTGAGGCCCCGGCAGCGTCTCCGGCAATGCATCGGCCACCGCTTCGTCGAAAGCGCTCCTCAGTTTTTCGATAGCGGCCGTTGGCAGCGTCAATCCCGCCGCCAGGCGATGCCCTCCGAAAGAGGTCAGCAAAGGCGCGCAGCGGCTCAGCGCAGCATACAAATCGACTCCGGGGATACTGCGCCCCGAGCCTTTCCCCACCCCGCCCTGCGCGGCGATCAGGATCACCGGGCGGTAGTAGCGCGCGGCCAACTTGGCGGCCACGATTCCGAGCACTCCCAGATGCCAATCGGCGCCGGCCAGCACCAGCGACTTGCGCTTCAACAGATCGGGCCGGCTTTCGAGGCGATCGACGATTTCGGCGCAGATCTGACGTTCGATTTGCTGCCGCCGCTGGTTCAGAGCATTCAGGGTTTCGGCCAGTTTTCGGGCCTCACCCTCTGTCGCCGCGCACAGCAGTTCAAAAGCCAGACCCGCATGCGCCATGCGGCCGGCGGCATTGAGGCGCGGCGCCAGCCGAAAGGCGATATCCTCCGAACCGACCGGTTGCGGCGGCGTACCGTTGGCATTCAACAGCGTTTTGATGCCGGGACGCGCCAGAAGGTTGATCTGATCCAGTCCGGCTTTGGTCAGAACGCGGTTGACCCCCAGCAGTGGAACGATGTCGGCCACGGTGCCCAGTGCGACCAGGTCGCACAGCGCTTTTAAATTCGGTTCGGGGCGCAGGCGCCACCATCCTTCGGCCCGCAGGGCGGCGCGCAGCGCGATGGTCAGATAGAAGGCGACGCCGACGCCTGCCAGATGATACAAGGGGCCGCTTTCGCCGTCCCGTTTAGGGTTCAGAACGGCATGCGCCGCGGGCAGCGTTGCGCCGATGGCGTGGTGATCGGTCACGATCACGTCGATGCCGAATCGTCCGGCCGCAGCCACGGCGGCATCGCTTCCGATGCCGCAATCGACGGTGATGATCAGTCCGACGCCCCGGGGCACCGCCAGCCGGGTCACCTGGGCCGGATGAAAGCCATAACCTTCCTCGATCCGGTGGGGCAGATGACAGATCACATCCGCTTCCGCCGATTTCAGAAACAGAAGCAGAATCGCCGCCGCCGTGATGCCGTCCACATCGTAGTCGCCGACAATCAGGATTCTTTGGCGACGGCGGATCGCCGCACAGATTCGCTCGACGGCCTGCGCCATGCCGGTCAGCGCCTCGGGCGGCGGCAGGGCGTCCAAGGCGGGATGAATGAACGCACCGGCGGATTGAGGGGAGGTAATACGGCGGTTGGCCAGTACGGCGGCCGTTACAGGATGGCACTGCAGATGGGATTGGAGCATTTTGACGCATGCGGGATCGGGCTGCAAAATATTCCATTGCATCTGCATGCGAGCGCCATACCCTAGATCGAACCAGGGGACAAGGACAATAGCTTGGACTCGAACTGTAAAAAAGGTTGTGCCCAAGGGTCTTTCGGTTGTAAACACACCGTTTGACGATGAAAAGCACGAGTAAATTTTATTACCGCGTCGACCGGAGCCGGATCAGCTTTATCCGCTACATCTTCGAAGGGTATGACGGGCTGGCCATCCTGACCACGCTGGACCGTGAGGCAGGCCGGGTGGTTTTGTCGGTGGCACCGGGCGCAGAGACACTGGCCGCTTCGGTAATGGCCGATCTCGCCGGAACGATCATGCTGGAACCCTGCGATCCGCCGCCTGCCGGACCTGCCGGTCACTAAAGGTCTATGTCACGATATCTTTACATCCAGACCATGGGATGCCAGATGAATGTCTACGATTCCGGACAGATCCGCAATCGCCTGGCGCCCCTGGGGTATACGGCCACCGATGATCCGGCCCAGGCCGACCTGATCATCCTCAATACCTGCTCCATACGTGAAAAAGCGGAGCAGAAAGCCTTCAGCTTTCTCGGCCGCCTGGCCCCGCTCAAGCAGGATAAACCCGAACTGATCATCGGCATCGGAGGGTGCGTGGCGCAGCAGGAGGGCGAACGCATTCTGCGGCGCATGCCGTTCATCGACCTGGTCTTCGGAACCCAGGCCATCGCGCGGTTGCCCCGGCTGATCGAGCGGATTCAGCGCACCCGCTCCCGGCTGGTGGATGTGCGCATGACCGATGCGCTCGATGCGGAAGACTTCGCCCTTGGCCCTTATCCGCAATCGGAAGTGAGCGCCTTCCTGACCATCATGCGGGGCTGCGACAATTACTGCACCTACTGCGTCGTACCTTACGTGCGCGGCCGCGAAAACAGCCGCGCCCCGGACGACATCCTGCGGGAGATCCGCCATCTGGTCGCGCGCGGGGTCCGTGAAGTGATCCTGCTGGGCCAGAATGTCAACAGCTACGGCCTCAAAGAAGGGTCGGGCACATTCGCCGGACTGCTCGATCAGGTCAATCGGGTGGATGGGTTGGCGCGCATCCGCTTCACGACGAGCCATCCCAAGGATCTTTCGGAGGATCTGGTGCAATCCTTCGGCCGGCTGGAAAAGCTGTGCCGGCATATCCACCTGCCGGTGCAGTCCGGCTCGGATGCTGTTCTGAAACGCATGAACCGCCGCTACACGCGGGAGGATTATCTCAAGAAGGTGGACCGCCTCAGGGCCGTATGCCCGGATATCGCCATCACCTCGGATATCATCGTCGGCTTTCCAGGCGAAACCGAGGACGATTTCGAAGCCACGCTCGATCTCATGCGCGAGGTGGCCTTCGACGGGCTGTTCGCCTTCGCCTATTCCGATCGGCCCAATGCGCCGGCCGTGCATTTCGACCGCAAGATACCGGAATCGGTCAAGAAGGAACGCCTGAATACGGTTCTGGAGCGCCAGGCGGCGGAGACCCTGAACAAACATCGATCCCTGGTGGGAACAACGCAACGCGTTCTGGTGGACGGACCTGACCGGGGGGCGCACGAAGCGCGGGCCGACGCGCGGCAGTGGTCGGGCCGGACCAGCGGGAACTGCATCGTTCATTTCAGCCGCGGTGACTGCCTGAATTCGGAAAGTGAACGGTTGACAGGCCGGTTGATGGATATCATGATACAAAAAGCCCTGCCGCACTGTGTGTGGGGACGTATCGCCCAAGCCCCTTCGGACGTCCGGGTTTGCGAGAAAGGAGATCACGGGTATGCTGCATAAAGCGAATATCGCGGGGCTGACCATCGATCCTGCGTCCAATACACCGATCATCATCCTGAAAACCGAAGAGGGAGAGCAGGCGATCCCCATCTGGATCGGTTTGCTCGAAGCCACCGCCATCGCCTCCGCGCTGCAGAATATCGAGTTCGAGCGGCCGATGACGCATGACCTTTTCAAGAATTTCTCACAATTCCTGAAAGTTTCCGTGGCCAAGGTGGAAGTATGCGATCTGCGGGACAATACCTTTTTCGCAGTGATCCATTTCAGCGGCCAGGACCAGACATTCACCATGGATGCCCGCCCCAGCGACGCGATCGCCATTGCCCTGCGGTTTCAGGCGCCGATTTATGTGGATGACAAGGTGATCCAGAAATCAAAGCGCGATGAAGGTCAGGTAGAGGTGCTGGATAAAAGCGAAGAGGGCAAGAAGTGGGCGGAATACCTGGAGAAGCTTTCCCCCGAGGATTTCGGAAAATATAAAGTGTGATCCAGTGCCTGGGAATCCCGCCTTGCCGTGTGCGCGCCGCTTTGCCGCAGAGCATAAAATCGAAAGCATTCCTGCAAAAAACCGCAAAATCTGAAGCGTAGCCGCGCCGGCGTATTGTTCAAAGAATGTTCAAAAAATGTCTATGTCGATGATTTTCCGACCACTCCTCGTGAATGCGCAAACCCGCGCGCCGGCATCCGCAACCAACCGAAAAGCAATCATTACCAGAACTTGGAGCGGTTTCAGCGCTTTTACAAGCAAACCGCCGGCAGGTACCGGGCCTCCGCGTTGACAGCTTGCCTGTAGTTATCTACTAACGGCCGCGATTCGTCGCTCGCCGCAAAAAGGGGATTCGGCCGGGCACCGGCCCAATTCGGGGCAGAAAAACCAATCCGTTGTGCTTGACATCCTTATCGGGCACAATATAGTGTGCTCTCATCTTGTGAGTTCAATGACGCGAAAGGGTTCGGAAATGTATTCGGTACTCGTTATCGACGATGAGCAGATGATCCGGGATATGCTCGAACAGGCATTGAGCCGCGTCAATTTCACAGTCGAAACGGCTGAGAACGCGCTGGGTGGGATCGCCAAATTCGAATCCGGCGATTACGATCTGGTGATCACGGATGTACGGATGCCCGGGCGGGACGGTCACACCGTCGTTCAGCACATCCGCCATTCCGAACGGCGCAAAACGCCGGTGATCGGGGTTTCGGGAACCCCCTGGCTCTTACAGTGCGGCGATTTCGACGATGTGCTCTATAAGCCGTTTGCGATCCACACGCTGATCGAGAAGGCTCGATCCCTGGCTCAGACCCATCCGGCGGTTTGAATCCTGTTGTCCGTTCCACCCCCGTCAGTAGGCGAAGAGACCGTTTTCGTAGATCAACTGCCGCCCGCCGCCACTCAAAAAAGCGGTCACCCGCTTGTTCTCCGTATTGACCAGATCCCAGTGCAGGGCGGAGTCATTGAACCCTAGTTCCTGCTTGCGCTCGCGGCTCAGTTGGGCCGGATCCCCGGCGAATGTGTCGGCATACGAGGATCCCAGCGCAATATGGCAATTGCCGTGTGCGCCCCCGAAATTTTCGTCGAAAAGCGTGTTGGCCATAAAACGGTCGATTTTGGAAAAACGCTTGTCCGTCAGGGAAAACTCGCCGATTTTATTGGCGCCGCGGTCCATGCCCAGCTGCAACTTGGTAAAGGATTCTCCCTCGGCGGCCTGAATTTTCACAACGCTGCCGCGTTTGAATTCCAGCCGGACGTCGCGCACCAGGTTGCCGCTGCGGTAGGAGGGCAGATTGGAGAAGTAGATTCCTTCGCTGCCGCGCCAGTCCGGAGAAGTAAAAAGCTCGAAACTGGGAATGTTGTGGCCGGAAAGCCCGACCCATTGCCGGTGCAGACCGGGCGTGATCGTAAGATCGATGCGGTCTGATTCGAGCCGGAACGATTCCACCGAAAGGCTGTTGAGCCATTTCTTGATCCGCTGCGCCTGTTTGTAGATCTCCTGCCAATCCCCCACCGGGTCGTCGCGGTTCAGGCGGCAGGCCTTTGCAATCTGCCGGCTGTATGTTTTGAGGTCCATTTGAGCATGCTTGGCCAACTCTGCGGTGGGCAGCATGCACAGCGTCCACCCGAACAGCCCCTGCGCGTCGCGTCGGTCCAGGATATCGCGCAGCGGTTTGCGCGACAGGGCGTGGCGGGCGATTTTTTTTGGGTCTATGCCGCTGAGATGCGTGATCGATTCCGGCGCATACAAAAATATGCTGCCGTTCAGGTGTTGATACAAAACATCTTCACCCGGCGGCCAGAAGTCGAGTTGCCGGCTCCTGGCACGCTCGAACAGATTTTTCTCCATGCCGGGCGTGGGAATCAGCTGTATCACCGGTTGCAGTCCGAGATCCAGCAGCCGCGCATGCAGGAGCTCCGCCAGGCGTACGGCCGCCATGTGGTGCCGGATCATTACGATATCGCCTTTTTTGTATCTGTCGCGGCGTGCGGTTCGCAGACCCCACAAGAGCACTTCGGCATAGCGTTGCAGCTGGGTTTCGGACAGCATGCGGTTCCTTTCAAGCATGGTTTTCTTTTAGAAACAAAGCATGATATTCGGATTCGTCAAGGTGCCTGCGCATCAAAGCACTGAGCAGATCGAAAACGGCGGCCAGTTCGGAATGCTCCATGCGTTTCAGGATGACTTCCAGAAGCCGGTCGTCTGAAAACTTCTGGAGATAGTAGGCAACGGTTTTTTCATCCGTTTCGCGATCGAGTCCGAACCCGACGAGGCCTTCATAGGTTTCGACGAAGTGATGGGAGTGAACGCCCATGGTGATTTCTCCGCTTGATTAAGAATCGAGGGCGACCATACGT
>JAEYRZ010000181.1 GCA_023435265.1 Pseudomonadota bacterium | reverse complement strand
AGGAGGTGCTCGACCGGCTGCCGGGCAGCGGCAAGAGCGATCTGCGCAAGAACCGCAGCATTCTCAACAATATCATCCTGACCACCACCGGCGCGGCTAAGACGCTGGCCCTGGTCATCCCCGAGATGGTGCGCATCGGCTTCATCGCCGAGTCGGTGCGCATTCCGGTCGCCACGGGCTCTTTGATCATCCTCGTGCTGAGCATCCAGGAGGAACGGGGCGGCCGCGCCGTCACCCGGCAGGCGATCAACGCCATATACGCGCAGGCCGCGGCCGAGGACATCAACCGCTACCTGCGCTACACCGAAGAGCAGAATGTATCCGGCGATGTGACCGGCCTTTGCGGCGCCGGAGCCATCATCGAAGCGCACGAGACCCATACCCGCACCGCCGAATTGAACATCAATCTGGCAAGCATCGCCACCATCCCGCCCTCTGTCCTGCAAAAACTGGAAAGCACCGTCATCCGCCCCCAGGTGACCCAGGCGGTCGTCTACGGGTGGTACGACAACGAGATGGGCGGCTATGTGCACCTGCTGGGCGACCGCACGGTTTCTATCGCCGAACATATGTAGTCGATCTCTGATGGACCGGCAAAAGTCGCTGTCGCACTTTTTGCGACGTTTTTCAGCTTCAAAGGTTAAGTGTTGAGCAAAGGTCGCCATTGATTGGATTAGTAATCGACCGATCCTGCGCTGGGCTCTTAAAAGATGGACCCGCAAGAGAGGAAGATTAACCACAGAGATCACAGAGGTCACAGAGGAATGATCTGATTCAATCCTTTATCTCTGTGCTCTTTGTGTCCTCTGTGGTCATTCGGCCTTTTTTGTGAGCCCACCAAGCTTTAGCATTCATTTTTTCTCCGCCTTTAGCGAAACACAGTTCGAAAGCGCCACGAACTCCTCTACGGAAAGCGTTTCGGCACGGCGGACCGGATCGATGCCGCAGGCTGCAAGCGCCTGGAGCACGCCTTCGCGGTCGAGGGGCAAACCGCCGGAAGTCAGCGCGTTCCTCAAGGTTTTGCGCCGCTGGCCGAATGCCGCCTGAATCACACGCCGCAGCATCTTTTCGTCATCGGCGCGCGGCGCGATCAGGGCTTTGAAATCGATGCGCAGGACGGCCGAATCGACCTGGGGCCGGGGATGGAACTGGTCGGCCTTGATGATCGCAGGCGGCCCGAGATCGGCGCAGTACTGCAGCATCACCGAGATGCGGCCATAGGCTTTCCCGCCCGGGCGCGCGCACAGCCGCTCGGCAAGTTCCTTCTGAAACATGAGCACCGCGCGCCGCACGACGCTGCGTTCCTCGATCAGCTTGATGACCACCTGCGAGGAGATATTGTACGGCAGGTTGCCCATCACCGTGAGCGGCCCGGCCGCGCCGAGCGCAGCCAGGTCAACGGTCAGCACATCCTGTTCGAGGATGTCGACATTCCGGATACCGCGCGCTTGAAGTTCGGCGCGCAGCAAGGGCACGAGCCGCCGGTCTTTCTCCACCGCCCAGACCTTGCACACGCGCCGTGCGGCGGCGATGGTCAGAATGCCCAGACCGGCGCCGATCTCGAGAACCACATCCTGCCGATCCACCCCGGCGCGGTCGACGATCCGTTCGGCCGCGGCCGGATCCTTGAGAAAATTCTGGCCGAACGCCTTGAGGGCTTTCAGGTTCCAGGCATCCAAGAGCGTCTTGGGGGAGGTCATCGCAACGGTCCTTTCCGGCCGCGGCGAAGCTACCATACGCCGGCCATGAATACAATCCTCACACGATCGTATGCCGTTGCCCGCCCGCTGACGGCCCGCAACTCTGATCGGGGCGCATGCCGAACCGCCATGGCAGATCGAGCGATCGCGCCGGTTGTTGACTTTTGCTTCCCGATTCATTAGAAGTTTGCGGTATATTGAATCTTTTTGACTGCTTAACCCACCTGTACGGCAGTTCCCCGCCGGCGATCGTGCATCTGGAGGCCAAACATGGCAAAACGCAAAGGTAAATCGGTCAGCTTCGACGCGATGGTCAAATTCTTCATGCACACCTACGAGATTCCAACCAAGCGCGACATCGACCGGCTGAACGAACGTCTGGACCGCATCGAACGTTTGATCGCCAACACCGGGCAAGGCCGGCCCCGGCGTGCATCCCCGGATCCGCTCAAGCGGCCGAATTCTGTGTCTGCCGCCGACACCGTGATGCAAATCGTCCAGCGGCACCCGCAAGGCATCGGGCTGACCGAAATTCAAAAACAGACCGGCTTCAGCGACAAGAAGCTGCGCAACATCATTTTCAGGATGCACAAGCTTGGGCGCCTGACCCGCAAAAGCCGGGGAATTTACGTCCCGGCCGCCTCCGATCCGGTTGCATAACCGTTGCGGACCATTATGATGGTACAGGCGAACGGATGAAGGACGGTCGCCGCAATCCCACTTTACCAGCCCGAGGAGTAGAATATGCCGATTCAGGATGCCCACAACGATGCGATGGCCGTGGGAGATCAGCTGCACGGTTACCGGATCGAACGCATATCGCCGCTGCCCGAGATCAATGCCGTCTTCTACCGGCTGATCCACGAGGCGACCGGCGCCCGTCATCTTCATATCAGCCGCCCCGACCAGGAGAACGTCTTCGGTGTGACCTTCAAAACCGTGCCGGCCGACTCCACCGGCGTGGCGCACATTCTGGAGCATACGGTGTTGTGCGGCTCACGCACCTACCCGGTGCGCGACCCGTTTTTCTCCATGCTGAAGCGAAGCCTGAGCACGTTCATGAACGCCTTCACCAGCTCGGACTGGACCATGTATCCCTTCGCCACCCAGAATGCGAAAGATTTCTACAACCTGATGGATGTCTACCTGGACGCCGCCTTTTTCCCCCTGCTGCATGAATTGAGCTTCAAGCAGGAGGGGCACCGGCTGGAATTCGAAGCCGAAAACGGCCGCAGACTGCTCTACAAGGGCGTCGTTTACAATGAGATGAAAGGCGCCATGTCTTCACCCGACCAGATCATGGGCCGCTCGCTGCTCAACGCCCTCTACCCGGACACCACCTACAGCAACAACTCGGGGGGAGACCCGGCGGTCATTCCGAAGTTGAGTTATGCGCAGCTCAAGGACTTCCACGCGCGTCACTATCACCCGAGCAATGCTTATTTCTACTCTTACGGCAATATGCCCCTGGCCGATCACCTGGCCTTCATCGAAGCAAAGATCATGCACCGGTTCGCGCGCATCGAGCCGCACACCGATGTGCCGCCTCAACCGCGCTGGGACGCTCCCCGCACCGCCCGCTACACCTACCCCCTCTCCGGCGACGACCCGCAGCGCAAATCGCAGATCAGCCTGGCCTGGCTGACCTGCGACATCCGGGACACGTTCGAAGTCCTCGTGCTCAGCGTGCTGGAACAGATACTGCTCGGCAATGCCGGCTCGCCTCTGCGCAAGGCCTTGATGGATTCGGGACTGGGAAGCGCCTTGAGCGATGCGACCGGTTATGATTCCGACAACCGGGACACCTTTTTCGCCTGCGGGCTCAAGGACACGGAGGAAGATGCGGGCCCGGCCGTGGAGAAAATCATTCTGGACGTACTGCAGCACTTGGTCGAAAAGCGCATCGATGTAGAACATATCGCGTCGGCGATTCACCAGATCGAATTTCACCGCAAGGAGATCACCAACACCCCTTACCCCTATGGTCTCAAACTGCTGATGAGCCTCATCGGCAGTTGGCTGCACGGCGGCGATCCCGAACGCATCCTGCAGCTGGATGCCGACATGGCGCGCCTGCGCGCCGAAATCGAAAAAGGCCCCTTTCTCGAAGAGCGCCTCCGGTTCTATTTTCTAGAGAATCGCCACCGCGTGCGCATGCTCCTCGCACCGGACCAGAAGAAATCGACCGAAGAAGAGGCCCGCCTGCTCAAAGAGCTGCAAGCGCGGGAACGTTCACTGGATTCGGGCGAGAAACGAAAGATCGAAGAAGATGCCCGGGAACTGAAGCAGTTGCAGGAGCGTCAGGAGGATGTCGGTTGCCTGCCCACCCTGGCCCTGGCCGACATTCCGCCCGAAATCGCTTCCTATCCGCCAACGGGGATAGAAGCCCGGCTGCCGGTCTGGCGCTACGACCAGCCCACCTCGGGCATTTTTTACTTCAGCGCCGCCTCGGCCGCAGGCGCGCTCCCCCGGGAACTGCTGCCCTGGGTGCCTTTCTTCTGCTATGCTTTCTCGAAGATCGGCACGGCGCGCTACGATTATTCGACCATGGCGCAGCGCATCGACGCCGTCACCGGAGGCTTTAAAATGAACGGCCAGGCCCGCGTGTTGTACGGCCAGCCCGGCGGCGGATGCCTGCCCTTGGTTTCGATGAGCGCCAAGTGCCTTTCGCGCAACGTCGCGCCCACCCTGGCGATCATCGAAGAAATGATCGCCGAGGCCGATTTCGGGAACCGTCCGCGGCTCAAGCAGCTGCTCGGGGAGTACGTGGCGGGATTGGAAACGGTGATCCTGCAAAGCGGCCACCGTCTGGCGATTTCGCTATCGGCCCGCGCCTTCGCTCCGGCCAGCGCACTCGCCGAAATTTGGGGCGGCGTGCACCAAATCCGTGCCATGCGCGCATTCAACCGGAAGCTGGATGAGCGCGGACTCGACGAATTGTCGCAGATTTTTTCGGCGATCGCCGCGGCGCTTTTCCAGCCCGGCAACATGGTCATGGCCGTCATCGGGGAACAACAGTCCGTAGCGACGGCCGCCGATCGAATGCGCGCGAGCCCCGCCCTCGCCCACTTCGAACGCCGACCCGATCACCCCCGGCTGCAGCCCATCAGCCTGGAACTGCCGCCCGAGATACCGTTTGAGGGCTGGAGCACCTCATCCGCCGTTGCCTTCGTGGCCCGGACGCAGCCCACGGTGCCCCTGGGG
>JAEYRZ010000133.1 GCA_023435265.1 Pseudomonadota bacterium | reverse complement strand
AGGTAGCGCTGGGCGATGTTGACCTTCTCGTCTTCGGTGTAGCCCAGCAGCTGGATCACTTCCATGCGGTCGCGAAGCGCCGCGGGAATCGTATCCAGCACGTTGGCCGTACAGATGAACATCACGCCGGAAAGATCGAACGGCACGTCCAGGTAGTGATCCGAAAAGGTGTGGTTCTGTTCCGGATCGAGCACCTCGAGCAGGGCCGATGACGGGTCTCCGCGGAAATCGCTGCCCACCTTGTCGATCTCATCCATCATGAAAACGGGGTTTTTGGAGTTGACCCGCCGCAGGCCCTGGATGATGCGTCCGGGTAGAGCGCCGACGTAGGTGCGCCGATGGCCGCGGATTTCGGCTTCGTCGCGCACGCCGCCCAGGGAGATGCGGTGAAACTTGCGTCCCAGGGCGCGCGCGATGGACGCGCCCAGAGAAGTTTTCCCGGTGCCCGGCGGGCCGGCCAGACACAGGATCGGTCCTTTGGAATCGGGTTTGAGCTTGCGCACGGCCAGGTACTCGATGATGCGGCGCTTGGGCTTGTCCAGCCCGAAATGGTCGTCGTCCAGCACCTTGCGGGCTTTGGCGATATCGAGATTGTCCTCGGTCTTGACCTGCCAGGGCAGTTCGGTGAGCCAGTCCAGATAGGTCGAGGCGACCGTGTATTCCGCCGAAGAGGGATGCATTTTGGACAGCCGATCCAGTTCCCGTTCGGCTTCCTTGGCGGCCGCCTCGGGTAGTCCGCGCTCCTTGATTTTGGTGCGGTACTCCTCGATTTCGACCGTCGCCTCGTCCGTTTCACCCAGCTCCTCGCGGATCGCTTTGAGCTGCTGGCGCAGGTAGTACTCGCGCTGGCGCTTGTCCATGTCACCCTTGACCTGGCTCTGGATCTTGTTGCCCAGTTCCAGGATATTGAGCTGGTGATTGGTTAGTTTGGTCACTGCGCGGAGCCGCTCGGTGGAATCCTGCAGTTCGAGGATCGACTGCTTCTCTTCGGGCGAGGAGTTGATCGTGGAAGCGATCATGTCCGCCAGCGTGCCCGGTTCCTTGATGGACCCGGCCATTTGTCCGATTTCGGGCGGCAGTCCGGGCGACAGCTCCACGACGCGCACGAACTGCTTGATCAGATTGGCCATCAGCGCCGAGGTTTCGTCGTTTTTATGTTCGACATCTTCGAAATGTTCGACTTCGGCCTGCAGGTAAGGCTTGCCTTCCACGTACCGCTTGATCCGAAAACGGGTCAACCCCTGGACCAGCATCTGGGCGCGGTTGTCATCGTTTTTGGCCATTTTCAGGATCAGGGCGCTGCACCCCACCTTGGACAGGTCGTCGCTCTGCGGATCGGGCCGTACGTTCTCCTGCTTGCGCGAGACTACCAGTCCGATGATGCGGTCCCTGCCCATGGCCTCGTCCACCAGCTTGATCGATTCGCCCTGCATCACCACCAGCGGCAGCACCATCTTGGGGAACAAGGCGGCCTCATAAAGCGGCAGGATGGGAATCAGCGTCGGCAGATTTTCCGCGTTGTATCCCACCGAGGGCTTGTTTTCAGGCATCAAACGCTCCTTCTCTTTGTCCTTGTCAGAGGGTCTGCGTGCTTCCATCGTTTGTATCCTTTTCAGGCGGGCGGGTGGCGCATGCGGCCGCCGGTTTTATCAGCCGTCGCTGATGGGAATTTTGTGCGTCTTGGGGGCTTCCTGCTTCTTCATCTGAACGGTCAAAAGGCCGTTGGTGAAGGTGGAGATCACGCTCTCGCTGTCAATCGGCGCCGGCAGATAGAGAATGCGTTCGAAATTGCCGTAGCGGATCTCCGCCAGCCGGTACGTGCCTTCGGGCGAGCGCGGCTGTTCGCGCCGGAAACCGTGGATGCGCACAGCTTTGTTGTTGACTTCGACTTCCAGCTGATCCTTTTCGATCCCGGCCAATTCGGCCCAGATGAAAATCTCCCGCTCGGTTTCATACATGTCCATCTGGGGCAGCCAGCTGCAGTCTTTGCACACGAACATGGGACTGACCGGCCGCGGGCGGAAGATCTCCTGCATCGTCTTTTCGAATTGCGAGCCGCTGGGGTCGAACGGGCCAACAAACCTGATCTTGTGAGAGTCCATGTCTTGCTCCTGCCGCTGTCGCGGTTTACATGGTGCACGTTCCGGCCTCGGCCGCCGGGTGTCGTTTTGCACAAGTGCACGCCCATTCATGAAATGGCCGGAATCACAGGAATGACGCGGTAAAAATAACATCCGGTCCGGACTTTGTAAAGCTACCCCCCGCAGAGCGAATTGCCGGGAATCCGCCCGGTTGACATGCCGGGCGCGGTGCTTAGTTTCGGCCACGCTTCGCGGCCAAAAGTGATCCAAGGAGGTACCGAATGACAATCATCCGATGGGATCCTTTCAAGAACATCACCACGCTGCAGGATCGGATCAACCGCCTTTTCGAAGACGCCTTTCCTCAGCCCCAGACGGCGGACGATCTCTGCGCCTGGCGGCCGCTGGTCGATATCTACGAAACGGAAAACGGCGTGGTGATTCAAGCCGATCTGCCGGGTGTTTCAAGAGAAGAAGTATCGCTGGAAGTCAAAGAAAACATTCTGATCCTCAAGGGCGAACGCCTCGGCGATGCCGAGGCCAAAGAAGAGCAGTATTACCGGCGGGAACGGGGTATCGGCACCTTTCACAGGGCCTTCACCCTGCGCCACAGCATCGCGCCGGAGACGATCAAGGCCTCCATGAAAAACGGCGTTCTCAAGATCGAAGTTCCCAAACCCGAACAAGAGAAACCCCATCAGGTGCGCGTCACCATCGAGTAATCGGGATTGCCCCGGCAACCCCCATCCCCTATGATGGGATGCATGCAGAACGGAACCCCCAGGCGCTGGGTGCTCGGCGCCCAATACTTCCTGTACTTCGGAGGGATGGGTGTCTATTTGCCGTTTTTCAACCTGTACTGCTACCGGCTGGGCTTCTCGGGGCTGCAGATCGGCACGCTTTCGGCTGTCCGTTCGTTGGTTCTCATCCTTTTCTCGATCGTGTGGGGCGTGCTGGCGGACCGCTTTCAGTCGCGCCGGCCGATTTACATGGCGTGCAATTTCGCCAGTGCGGGCGCCTGGGGCTTTTTGCTGCTGACCGCCGACTTTGTCTGGATGCTGGCGATCATGATCGTTTACAGCATCTTCTATGCGCCGCTGATCGCCTTCCTGGAAGCCTTCGCCATGCAGGCCCTGGGCAAGGACAAAAAACGCTACGGCCGCCTGCGCGCCTGGGGGTCGCTGGCCTTTATCGTCACCGTGCTGGTACTCGGCCGGCTGATCGAAACCTACAGCATCAAAATCATCCTCAGTCTGATCCTCGCCGGGGCCTGGGTCCAAGCCTTGACGGCGCTTGCTTTTCCACGCCTCGCCGAAGCCCGGCGCAGGGCTTTCGGTGTGGGTCTGAATCGCCTGCTGCGGGCACGGGTCCTGGTTTTTCTGCTCTGCGGATTTCTCATGCTGCTCAGCCACGGCGCCTACTATGCCTTTTTTTCGATCCATTTGAACCGCCTGGGCTATGATGATGTGTTCGTCGGATTGTGCTGGGCGGTGGCCGTGGGGGCCGAAATCATCGTCATGCTGTTCTCCGAACCTATTTTCGGCCGCCTGCGGTACGAGACCGTCCTGAGCCTGTCGTTCGCGGCGGCCGTCCTGCGCTGGATCGGCCTTTGGACGACATCCTCGGCCTCCGGCCTTCTGCTGCTGCAGGTGACGCATGCCATGTCCTACGGCACCTTTCACATGGCCAGCATATTGTATATGGACAGTCTCGCCCCGGATGAAGCCAAAACGACCGGTCAGGCGGTCAACAATGCGGTCAGTTACGGACTGGGGCTGATGGTGGGGTTCATGCTGAGCGGCTGGCTGTACAGCCGCATCGGTTCGTCGGCGCTTTTCGGTATCAGCGGCCTGTTCGCCCTTGCGGGCGGGCTGATTTTTCAGCTCTTTACTTATCGAACAAGACAGTCGC
>JAEYRZ010000028.1 GCA_023435265.1 Pseudomonadota bacterium | reverse complement strand
ACCCAGGACCATATCATGGGCATGGACCGCAACCAGGCCGCCGCCAACTGGCCGGAGATCAAAATCGCGGCCATTGACGCGCAGGCGTCCACCCAGGAGATCGTGGCGGCTATTTTCGAGGCCATGGGAGAGGAGGGTGCGGGTCCGGCGGAAGGCTCCGAGCTTCTCGTGGACGACAACGGCGTGCAGATCATGGTGCGCGCGCGCTGGATCAAACCCGATGGCGATCAGCGCGCCATTTGCGTGACACCGATCGGCAGCGCCGCCGAACGAACACCCGATTCGATACGGCGTTATCTGGAGCAGCGCAACATCGTGCTCAACGAGATCCTTCCGGAAGGCCGGGGCGCTTCGGACACGAGTGGGGAAAACGGACGCCATGCCGTCAAAAACATCCTGGATCTGGCGCCGGCCGGCCAAAAGGATTTTGTACGCAACCTGGCCCGTGCGCTCGGCTTTTCCTATGCTCCGGATGTTCCGGTGACCTTCCCGTACGGCGGCGTTCAAGTGCAGGCCTATGCGCACTTGCTTTCGGCCGGGCCGGGCAGGGAAGTGCTGGTCGATTTCGGCGACCTGTACGGCGATGCACTGGAGGCGATCCGCCAGTCGGGTCCACTGGTGGTTCAGATCACGCCTCAGGACAGTTATGCCGGGATCGCGCGCAGGCTGCTGGCCGTTCTACAGCTCGATTTCAGCGATGCCCCCAGGTTCCTGGCGGCACGCCGGCCGGCCGAGTACAACACGGCCATTGCAATTCCCGGTCTGCTGTACCGCAAAGAGTCCGGCGAGCGTATTCTGCTTTCTGCGCTGGATCTGCATCCCGCGCTGACCGATCTGTTGAGTGCTGAGAATATCGCTCTGGTGACCTGGTGAGATGCAGTTGGCCAAAGTGAAGCAGGCGCCGGATTCGTCCGCTGAGACGACAATAATGTAGTTACCACGGAGATTCAGAGCGGGACCGGAGAGGACACGGAGGATTTTTTGACGTGCTTCTGCCTTCCCTGTTTTCTTAACGCAAATACACGATCAAATCACGGTGGCAGGATGATGAAACGCTTTTGGATCGCGATGGCATGCTTGGGGCTGCTGGCGGGCTGCGCCGCCCAGCAGACGACGGAGAAGAATAGCGAACTCGCCGAGGCGACGCGCGAAATCGGTGAAGCGTACATGCGCCAGGGCGATTATACCGCAGCCCTGCGTGAATTGATCAAAGCCCAGAATCTGAACCCGGACGATCCTTACGTCCACAACGACCTGGGGTTATGCTACATGGCCAAAGAGCGCATGACGGATGCCGTGAAGCATTTCAAAAAGGCGATCGCGCTGAAGCCAGAATACGCCCCGGCGCGCAACAACCTGGGCAGCGCCTACCTGGCCATGGAACAATGGGACGCCGCCATCGCGGTCTTCAAGGAGATCACCAAGGACGTGCTGTACGCTACGCCGCATTTTCCGCTTTACAACCTGGGAATTGCCTATTACCGGAAGGGTGATTATGCCAAATCGCTCGATTACTACAGGGAGGCCCTCAAGATCCAGCCCGATTTCGTGAAGGCTCTTTACGGCATCGGCCGTACGTACCTGGCCATGAACCAGGGCAGCCTGGCTTTACGCCATCTGGAACGCGCCGCACAGCAGGCGCCCAAGGTGCCTGAAATCCATTTCGACCTGGCCGAAGCGTATGTTCTGGTGGGACGCTTCGACCAGGCCCGCCACACCTATGAAACCGTCATCGACCTCGCGCCGTCCGACAGCCCGCTGGCGGCCAAGGCCCGGCGGCGGATGGGGTCTCTTCGATAGCCTCTTGTACAGCATGCATCAGCAGTTATCATAATTGGATAAAAACACTGTACGATCAAGTTCGATATCACGATCTACGCCATACTCATCTACGAAATGGAGCTCAATTCGAATCCTGTAGCGAGCGACCACCAGATTGGCCAGAGCTGGATCTGACAACCATTGCTGTAAATAAAAATCTTTTGTATCAATCCGCATTAAAGTAATCGTAAATTCACTCGAACCTCCGGAGGGAACGCTGAATGTATAAAAACCTTCCTCGGGATCTGCAAGATCAGGAGGCATCACCTGCTGATCATTCGTATCACTGCTTGCCACTGGTATAAATTCTATGGAGTAGCTTTCCAGGGTGAGTCCAGGAGCGCCAGGTGAAATATCCAGCGAAATCGTAGCCAATACATCCGTGAATATTTCGGGCTCAGTGTCACACATTTGTTGAAGTACATCGATGGTCAGTATATTGTCTTCATCCGCATCGGAAAATGAAACATCGGCGGTATAACGTTGTTCATTTTCATCCAGCACATCGCCTTCGCCTCCTGAGCCGCAGCCCAAAAGAGTAAAGCCTGTAAAAAGGATTAATGATAATATTGAGAGAGCTGCCCGTTGCATGATAGTTGTCCACCCTTTCTAATCATTAATGTGAATCTTATAAGTTCGACTGCGCCGCCACCTGCTCCAATTGGACGATGCGGGGCGTGATGAAGATCAGCAGTTCATTGCTCTGGCTCTTTTCGGTCCGGTTTTTAAATGCCCATCCTAGGAGTGGAATCTTGGAAAGGCCGGGGAAGGCGTCCTCGCCGAGGGACTCGGTCTTTTTGATGATGCCGCCGATGACCACCGTATCGCCGTCATTGACCAGCAGTTCGGTCTGGGCCTCATTCGAGGCGACCGAGGGGACGCCGTTGACGATGTCCGAAATATCGTTCTTGGTGATATAGATGATCAGGGAGACGCGGTCGTCGGGGGTCACATGGGGTGTGACTTCGAGCAGCAGATCCACATTTTTGAATTTCACCGATGAGCCGCCCGAAGAATCGCGCTCCAGGTAGCCCACCTCGAATCCCTGCTTGATCTTGGCTTTCTTGTTGTCGAGCGTCAGGATTTTAGGCGACGACAATACACGTCCATTGCCGGTGGTTTCCAGGGCGTTCAGCCTGGCATTGAGCACGAACGGCACGCCGGAAAGCCGCGAGAAGCTGATGCCGATGTTGGACGTGGATTGGGATGGAAAATTCATGGCCGCGTCGGTGGTACTGCTCCAGTCCAATCCGGGAATCACGCCGGGCCCGTAGGACATGTTCCAGGTAATGCCCAGTTCTTTGGAGAAATTGTCCGTCACCTCGACCACCCGGGCCTCGATGACGACCTGGGAAGTCACTTTGTCGATGCGGCTGATGATCTGCTCGGCCTGGCGTACGACGGCGGCGGTGTCGGTGACGATCACCTGGTTGTTCTTTTCATCCACACTCACGCTGCCGCGCCCTGAGGTGATTATTTTTTCGACATGCGGCTGAACATCGTTTTTGGCGTTCGAGTAGCTTACCGGGAAATAACGCGTGATCAGCGGTTCCAGTGCCTTGGCATCTTCCCTGGCCTTTTTGAGCGCTTCCAACTTGGCTTTGCGCAGATCGTCTTCCTTCTTCAGGGTTTCCAAGGTGGCGATGCGTACGATGTCGCCTTCCTTGGCCATTCCCAGCTGGTTCATGCGCAATACCAGATCGAGCACCTGATCCCAGGGAACCGGCTTGTCGAGGGTCATGGTCACCTTGCCGGTGACATCCTTGTCGATGGCGAAGTTCTTGCCGCTTACCTCACGCAGGATGCGGAAGACGTTCTTGATATCGGTTTCGTAGAAATCGAGGGCGATTTTCTCGCCGGTGTAATTGGCCCTGCGCGGCGCCAGGATGTTGCGGATTTCAATGTCTTCGCGGATCAGATCCTCTTCCATGGCCGCCTGGGCCTCGGAAGGGGTCAGGGGAGCGGGCGGCGGGTCGAGAGATCGCATGGCCGCCGGAACCGCGAGTGCCCGGCCCTGGCCGGCTGCTTCGGACTGACCGCCGCTCAGGGCCTGCTTCCAGTCCGGCAGTTGGGCCTGTTCCATGGGGCGGGGCGGAATGCCCGAGGCCTCGAAATGGACCAACAGCAGATTGCCCGCCTGTTCGGCCACATACGGGACCGCCTCGCGCAGCTCCACGGCAATCACGGTCTCGCTAATTTCTTTCCCGGTTTGATAGGGCACGATGCGGTCGACCGCACTGGTGAAGCGCGTGGTGATCAAAGGCCGCTGCCGGTATGCCGGTATCCGCGTGTTGGGCAGGCAGATTTCAAGCTTGCGGGAATCGCTTTTGGAGACCCGGTATTCGACGGCACGGGTGGTGCCGATGGAGAGCGTCGACTTGCCCTCGGCCTCGCTCAAAAAATCGATTTTGTTGACCCAGTTCGCTTCCTTTGAGTCGGATGCAAGCGCCGCCTGGACAGGCGTGGCAGCGGTGCCCGCCGCCGGCTGGATAACGACAGCGGGCTGGGCGGATTCCGGGACTGGGGGGGCGGTAGCCTCAGCAGCCCGGGTGAAGGTGAGGCGCACCGAGTTGCCCTCCTGCCGCGCCGCGTAGGTGGCATCGGCCGCCAGCCTGAGTTCGAGGCGTGCGGTTTTACCGCCGTTGCCGTCCTGGGCCAGAATGCGCGGGATCAAATCCTGGGCGGTGTCCTGCTCGGCAGGCAGGCCGGCGACTGTGGCATTGGGGAAATAAAGCACCACCGCCGGTGGGTCGGGCTGTTTAAGGGATGAAAAGGTGAGCGGCTGATCGGCGGTGACAACAACCTCCGCGCCATCCGCCGTTTGCGCTGCTTCGACGGCGGAAATCGCCACGGGCGGCTGTCCGGCATCCGGTTGGGGGCCGGGTTGGGACGCGCAGCCGGACAGAACGAGCAACAATCCGATCACACCAAGAACCAGGGTCGTCTTTTTCGCTTGGAAGGTTCGCATATTACAGCTCTCCAGCAGGTTTCTGAAGTTTCAACTCGGTTGTTTGAACGGTCAATCCGCCCAAGATGTTTTCGACTTCCTCTTCGACGACCAGGCGATCCTTTTCGATCTGGACCACCTGACCCGAATTCAGGCCGATGTATGTTCCTTTTTGAACCACGTAGCCTTTTCCGGCGGCATCCTCGACAAGCGCGCGGTTGCCGCTGGGTGCGCGGATGATGGCCGAAAGTTTGAGTTGTCCCAGGGCCACCTGTTCCAGAGGGGTCTGTGCCGTGCGCTTTCTGGTGGCCGTAGAAGCAGCGGCCTGAGGGGACTCCTTGAACAGCGGTTCGAAGGGGTCGAAGCGTCCGGTAGGGTTGTAGGTGCCGGTGGTCTGCAAAGAGACCTGGACCAGATCCGCAGATGCCTCTGTCGGGGTGGGCGCGGCCGCATCACCATTGGCCGCCGGTTCTGCGGCGGCTGCCGCTGTTTGCGTCTCATCGGCCGGATCCGCAGGCGGCGTTGCCGCGACAGGTCCGGTCGCCGTGCCGGATTCGGACGGTCGATCCGCTGGAGCCGGGCTTCCGCCGGCCGGAATGGGGCCCGGTGCAGGGGCAGGCGCGGCTTGTATCGGAGCTGCTGCTGCGCCGCCGGCGGAAGCGGAAGGCGTCGGAGCGGGGACGTCGATTTTCTTGGTCTGCACCTTCGGCCGAGGGGCTGGTGCCGGATCCTGACCGCAGGCGGTCATCAAGAAGACCACAAGAAAGATCCATAGTGCGTGTTTGCAGTATCTATCCATATTCCCGTCACCTGACCCCGTGTTACGGTTTCTTGGTTGTTGCCGGCTTACCGGGTTTTCCGCCCGGCTTGGCTCCCGAGCTTTCGATGAACTTATAGGTTACCGCCTGACAGGCAGTGGTCAGAACCGCGGCGCCCTGCTTGGACTGCGGCGCCATTTTGACATCGCGGATATTCACGATGCGCGGCAGGTTGGCCACCTTTTCGAAGAAGACCGCCACCTGGTGATAGGTGCCGCTGATGTTGATATCCACCGGGATTTCGGCATAAAAGTCTTTGGGGCTTTCGGGCTTGGGTTGAAAGAGGAGAAACTCCAGGCCTGCATCTTTGCCGGCCTGGCTAATACCGGCCAGCAGTGAAGGAATTTCTTCTTTTTCCGGCAGCGCGCGCATTACCGTCTTGTACTCGGCTTCTTTTTTCTTCATCTGGGTGCGCCAGTCGTTCAGTTCGCGGGCATTCTTCTTTGCCTTCTCGAGCTCCGCCCGGACACTGGCCAGCTCTTTTTCATGCCGCTCGATATCCTGGTACTTGGGCCACAGCAAAAAGTAGGCCGACAGCCCGAGGACCACGACCATCACAGCCGAATAGAGCGCGATGCGCTGCGGCCGGGTCAACTTCTCCATCTTTTCGAACAGGGGCGCCAACGCGCCGAGGGGATCCTTTTCCTTTTTCATGGCTTTGCACCCTTCGCGGTATCCGTGGGGGCCGGCTTTTTATCGAAATTGACGTCGAACTGCTTGAGACTCAAATCGTTCTGCTGGAGTTTATGCTGTTTGATGGTGGCCAGGCGGACATTCATGAAGTTTTCCGACTTCTCCACGCGCGTCATGTAATCGGCCACCGTCTGATTGTCGAGGGCGATTCCGCTGATTTTGAGCGTCTGCCCTTTCTCTTCCAGCTGGGTGTACCACATGCGTTTTTCCACGACCAACCGATAGATCTCGTCCAGATTGCGCACCGGCGCTTTGCGGTCGCGTTCGAGGCTGTTGATCACTTCGATTTTGCGATTGAGCAGATCGAGCTTTTTCTTGATCTCGGCAATTTCCTGGTTGATCTGCTGGTACTTGGTTACCTGTTCGCGGGTGCTGGCGATTTCGCCTTTCAGGCCGTTCACGCGGCCTTTCAGATACGAATTGCCCAGGAAGATCAGTCCGCACAGGATCACCAGGGAGCCCAGGAAAACATTCACCTGGATGCGGATGTTCTCCTTCTTGCGTGCCGCCCGATAGGGAAGTAAATTGATGCGTATCATTTGTCGTCCACTTTGCGGGTTGCCAGCCCCATGCAGATCGAAGCCTGGGGCGCGATTTTTTCCAGGTACTCGGTATCGAACTTGCCGCCGTCGATGAAGAAATGCTGGAATGGATTGATGGTGGTCACCTCGGCCGAGGTTTCGACCGCCAGCAGCTGGCGCAGCTCCTGAATGTTGCCGCCGCCGCCGCTCAGGACGATTTTCTTGATCTGATCGTCCGGATAAGTTGAATAGAAGAAGTCCAGGGCCCGCCGGATTTCCGTACACCAGTCGGCCACCACTGCGGAAATGATATCCGAAAGATCTTCCGGAGACATCTTGTCGTTGATTTCTCCGAATTTAATGGCTTCGGCCTCCTCTGCAGTGCAATCGATCGAGGCCATGATCTTCTGATTGATCTGACTGCAGCCCAATGAGACGTCACGCATGAAGACCGACGTTCCGCCCTTGAGAATGTTCAACGATGTTTTGCTTGCCCCGATATCGATCAGAGCGATGTTCTCGGAGGACTGCGCGTCGTAGTTGGTTTCGAAGGCGTTTTGGAGGGCGAACGCATCCACGTCGATAATGCGCGGGTCCAGGCCGGCCATTTCCGCAAGGCTGATGTAGTCGTTCACCATTTCCTTCTTGGCGGCAACCAGCAGAACATTCATCTGATTGGGGTTGTTTTCGTTTTCGCCGAGGATCTGGAAATCGAGATTCACATCGTTGATGTCGAACGGAATATATTGCTCCGCCTCGAAATGGATCGTTTCCTGGAGTTGATCTTCGGAAGCGTTCTGCACGCTGATCTTCTTGACGATCACCGAATAGCCGCCGATCGACATGGCTACGCTGTGATTTTTGATGCCGAAGGATTTGAACAGGTGGCGGATCGTTTCCGCGACCTTCTCCGGGTCCTTGATCGCGCCGTCCTCGATCAAACCGGGAGGAATTTCGGTCATGCCGAATTTGGAAAGGGAATAGCCCTTTTTGTTTTCGCTGATCTCGGCTGCCTTGATTGACCTTGAGCCGATATCGAGTCCGACGAGGCGGGTCCGTTTGCCAGCAAACATAATTTATCTCTCATTCGCTGAAGATTTTTTTTGCATCCGACAAGCTATATCCAAGTGCCAGCAGGATTTTTCGTTTCGTCTCCATGCGGCACGGCATACCTTCTTCGATCCGGGTGATCGTGATCGGCGACACGTTTGCCTCGCGGGCGAGCTCGGACTTGCTCATCAGAAGCGATTCGCGAATTTTTTTTAAGCTGTTTTTCGCCATGCTCAACTTTTCGCCCATATTTTGGATTTATGATCCAGACCGCTATTTTGCGGCACCTTGTTCTGTTTGTCTCAATTTCGTCTAAAAGCGAAGCCGTGTCAATTAAATTATATATAATTTGCATATAATTTTATTTTATTATGTACTAAAGATGAACATGTCTAAATAATGTCACCCTTTGTATATTATTTAAAACCATTCCATAATCCTGTTCGCCGATCAGCCGGACCCCTGGAGTCTTGTGAGCGCTTTCATCCGAAGCGGGTGCCCGGCGTGTCATCAACTGAACGGCCTGCATCTTTGACCCTGAGTTGCTATGGTCATCGGCAGGTAACAGGGAAACTTTAGCCGATACTCGACCCGATCGGCCCGACCGGAGACCGTATTGGTGGCGGTACCCGCCGTGCGCTTGTGCGTCTTGAATAGGACGCCTGTAATCGGTATGATAGGCGCGGTTATCGGCACGTGAACAGGTGGATGCATCGACACGCGGCGGTCGATATCCACGGATACGCTGGGACAATGAAATTCGCTGAGGCCATCGGCATGAATGCACACACGGCACCAGAACGCATCAAGCCATTCCGGCTGGTTAAATATTTTTCTTTTTCCAGTCTTATATTGATTTTTGCCGGCACCATCGTGCTTGCGGTCCTGAACACGCATTGGATTCGCTCGCTTCAGTACGACAAGAGCGAGGACTATGCGTTGCTGCTGATCGAGAACCTGAACCACCAGGTTTTCACCCAATTCGTCCTGCCGATCGTTCTCAAATTCGGAAAAATCGAATTGCGCAACCAGGAGCAGTTCGAGCGCATGGACAGCGTCGTGCGCAGCACGCTGCACAGTTTCAATGTGCATATGGTGAATATCTATGGCGTCAAAGACATCATCGCCTACAGCTTTTCCAAAGACCTGGTCGGCATGGAAGATCTGGGCGGTTCGAGCTACAAAAAGGCCATCGAAGGCAGCGCTTCCTCCAAGCTGATTCAGCAGGGCAGTTTTTGGGAACTCTTTCTGGGTATTCCCGACGAAGTCAAGATTGTCACTTTTGCGCCTCTGCGCGCCGAAAAACCTTTGTCTCCCGTAGTGGGTCCGGTGTTGGGGGTGGTCGAAATCGTTCAGGACCTGACAAGTGATTACCGGCGCATCTTCCGGTATCAAGTGCTGACCCTGGTGACCATCAGTGCGGTGATGTCGGTTTTGTTTCTGATTATGACGTTCGTCGTCAAACGTGGAGAAGGGATTATCCAGAAACGTGCCCAGGAGCGGTTGAAGCTCGAGGAGCAGCTCAGCCGGACCAAGCATCTTTCTTCGATCGGCGAAATGGTGGCCGGCGTTTCGCATGAGATCCGCAACCCACTCGGAATCATCAGCAGTTCAGCCGAGTTGCTCAAAAAGAAAATGCCCTCCGGCGATTCAACGTCCCATATCCCGGATATCATTATCGAGGAATCGACCCGCCTGAACAACATCATCACCGATTTCCTCAATTATGCACGCCCGAAGGCCCCCAACCGCTACAAGTGCCGGGTTCAGGATGTGCTGGCCAAAAATATCGCCTACCTGTCCACGCAGACAGGGCAGAACGGCTACCACATCGAAACCCATTTCGTAGGCGAACTGCCTGAGATCGATGCCGACGCGGATATGCTCTACCAGGCTTTTTTGAACATCCTGATCAATGCCATGCAGGCCATGCCCCAGGGCGGTACGATCATGATCCGCGCCCAGATGAGCAATGGTTTGTGGATCGCCATCGAGGATCAGGGGACAGGCATCCCGCCTGCTTCTATGGAAAAAATCTGGGATCCTTTTTATACTACCAAGGACAAGGGGACCGGGTTGGGATTGGGTATTGTCAAGAAAATCATCGAAGCCCATGATGGGCAAATACGCATCGATAATCGTCCGGAAGGCGGGGCGAGGGTTTCCATCCGCCTGCCGGTGAAAGAGGTTGGTTCTTAATGGATACGATATTGATCGTCGACGACGAAAAGAATTATCCGCTGATACTGAGCGCGGTTTTGCAGGATGAGGGCTTTGAAACCCTGACGGCGAACAGCGGGCTGGAAGCGCTCGCAATACTCGAAAATTCGGATGTCGATCTGGTTCTCACGGACATGAAGATGCCGCAGATGGACGGTATCGAACTGCTGGAACGCATCAAGGCCAGGGATGCCGAACTGCCCGTGATGATGATGACGGCTTACGGGACCGTCGAGAAAGCCGTGGAAGCCATGCAGAAGGGGGCCTACAGCTACATACTGAAGCCTTTCGACAACGAGCAGTTGATCCTGTACGTCAACAAGGCCATGGCCATGTATCGGGTGGTCAAGGAAAACCGTGAGCTGCGCAGTGCCGTCGAATCGCGGTATCATTTCGGCAACCTGATCGGCAAAAGCAAGCCGATGCAGGCCATCTTCGACACCATTCGCAAGGTGGCGCCGGCCACGGCCACGGTCCTGATCGAAGGCGCCAGCGGCACGGGGAAAGAACTGGTGGCCAAATCGATTCATTTCAACGGCCCGCGCCGCAACCAGACGTTTGTGGCGGTCAATTGCGCCGCCCTGGCCGAGACGCTGCTCGAAAGCGAATTGTTCGGCCATGAAAAAGGCGCCTTTACCGGAGCGGTCGCCATGAAGAAGGGACGCTTCGAGCTGGCCGACGGCGGCACGCTTTTCCTTGATGAAATCGGCGAGCTGTCTCCCGCCCTGCAGGTCAAGTTGCTGCGCGTGCTGCAGGAGAAGGTTTTCGAGCGTGTGGGCGGGGTGCGTCCGATTTCGGTCAATATCCGGCTCATCGCCGCCACCAACAAGGCCTTGAAGGAAGAGGTCCGCAAGGGGAACTTCCGCGAAGATCTTTTCTATCGCCTGAATGTGGTGCATATCGTCTTGCCGCCGCTGCGCGAACGCCAGGAAGACATCCGTCTCCTGACCGCTCATTTCATCGAAAAATTCGCAAGCGAACGTCAGGGGCAGGCACCGGTCACACATGTCAGCCGGGAGGTGGAGCGGCTTTTTTTCGACTACAGCTGGCCCGGCAACGTGCGTGAATTGGAGAACGTGATCGAGAGGGCGATGGTCATGTGTTCCGGCCAGGTGATCGAGGTCGATGATCTCCCCAAGGACTTCAAGCAGAATGTCTACAAGGATAATACGGTTCGGATGGACGGACTCCCGCCCGAGGCCTCATTATATGAAACCCTGGCGCATGTCGAAAAGTACCTCATCCTGCGGGCGCTCCAGCGGGCTGACTGGGTCCAGGCCCATGCCGCCGATCTTTTGGGCATCGGGAAAAGCGGATTGAATCAGAAACTCAAAAAATTCGGCATCAAAATCCCCAACTTGACCGAGCCGGAGTAGCGGCGGCATACAAAAAGGCCGATGCGTCCGCACCGGCCTTTGAAAAAATCCTTATCTGCGGATCAGCCGGCGGCCATTTCAGCAGCGGGCTCGGCATAGATCGAATCCGGAAAATCTTTGTTCAGTTGCTCGAGGACCTCCCGGCTTTTTTCGGTGTCGCCCGTCTGGCGGTAAAGGCGCCCCAGCTGGAATAACGCATCGGCTTTGTGCAGCCCGTTGGGGCTCTGGGCAACCTTGCGGTAGTGTTCGATCGCCGCCGGGGCGTCTCCTTTGAGTTCATAAGCCATGGCGAGGCTCTGCAGGATCACGTTGGTGAGCGAGGGGTCGTTTTTGAACCGGCTCAGCGCTTGCTGGTAAAGCCCGATGGCCGTGTCCGGCTGCTGCGCGGCTGCGCTGAAATGGGCGTAATAGATCTGGCCCAATCGGCCGGCCGGTTGACCGCCGTATTCCGAAACCAGGCGCTTGAAATCGGGTTCCACTGTTTCGAAGGCTTTTTTTGTATCCCCCTTGGCAAGCTCCTGCTGATAACTGGTCAAGGTCCGACTCAATAGATCGGATGCCGTCCGGGACCGCCGTTCATCGAAATAGCGGTATCCGGCTGCTGCCAGGATCAGTACGAGAAAAGCACATACCC
>JAEYRZ010000006.1 GCA_023435265.1 Pseudomonadota bacterium | reverse complement strand
GCCGCGGACCATTGCAGGTGTAAGCGAAAATTCGCAGGTTTCGCTTCCGGGCCCACTCGGCCAGCTGCGCGGAAACCTTTGAGACCGGAGCGTCGACGCCCCAAAGATGGTCGGTCGCGGCATGTCCGTCCTTGAGCGAATCGGCCTCTTTTTCAGAAAGGTTGAGGACGTACCGCCGTTCAGGGCGCCGTTCGGCCGCGAGGCGCAGAAGATCGGCATCGAAAGAGAGCACGTAGGCCGCCTCGTCCGGGATCCGGTCCCCGAGGCTGTCGAGAAGGTCCAGGACGGCGTGGGTGAGGTGCAGGGCGCGGCCGTTCGCTTTTTCAGCCGGATGGGATTTGATTTCGATCAGCCAGCGCGTGCGCGGTCCCAGTTCCGCCAGGATCGGTTGCAGCAGGGGCAGCGGTTCGCCGGCAAAGGCCGGATGAAACCAGCCGCCCCAGTCCAGCGCAGCCAGTTCGGACAAGGGGGCCTTGAAGAGATAACGTCCCGGACGCGCCAAGCGCCGCAGGGTCCAGTCGTGATACACCACGAGATGCCCGTCGGCGCTGAGTTGGACGTCCAGCTCGATGCCGTCGACGGGATAGGACAATGCGGTCACAAAGGCCGACCGGGTGTTCTCGGGCGATGCGTCGCGCGCGCCGCGATGGGCGATGATCCAGGGTCGGGACGGGGGAATCGGGATCTGGTTTTTCTTCATTTCAGCGGTCGCTTCTTCGAAGAGCAGGCCGAGGCCCGAACGTGAAAGCTGAAGATGGGGCCGTTTTCGAAAAAAGCGACAGCGACCCCCTGCTTTCCGGCTTTGCATTATTTCAACGCGTATCTTACCGGCACCTGGACCCACATTGCAATCGGGCTCTCGCCCTGCCGCGCTGGATCGAAGCGCCAGCGGCGCACGGCCTCCGCGGCGCTGCGGTCCAGAATGGCGTGTCCGCTGGAGCGGGCCACTTCGACCTGCGCGGGGCGGCCTTCGGCCGTGACCAAGACGTCCAGCACCACGGTGCCTTCGAGATTTCGGCGACGTGCCGGGGCGGGGTAGGCGATCGGCGGATTCAGATCGTAACGCGGCACGGAGGTGATCACGGGCTCCGGTTCCGACACGGATTCGGGCGGCGAGGCGGGGACGTTTTCCGCCGGAGCCGGCAGCGGGTCAGCAGGGCCCTGCTCCGTCGGCCTCTCCCGAGGGGCGACCGCTTTGACAGCCGGAGCGGCCGGCCGGGCATGGGTCGACACGGGCGGCGGGCGTTTCGGCGGCGGCGAAGGAGAAGCCGGCCGGGCGGGTACCGGCTTCGGCGGAGCGGGTGCCGGCGCCGGTTGCAGCCTGGGGGGCAGATTCACCAGTTGGATCGAAACGGTCCGTACTGCAGGCGGCCGGACGGCACGTCCGGGTGGTATTTCAAAAAGCAAGAGCAGCGCGTGGGCGCCCAGCGCCAGGAGCGCAGCGGATATCAAGCGGATCACGGGACTTCCGTTTCAGCCTGCAGGCTGATGCGCGACAGGCCGGCCTGGCGGATGCGGTCCATGACCGCAAAGAGGCGCTGGTATGAGAGTTCGCGATCCGCGAACAGCATCACGCCCGTTTCGGTCTCTCCTGCGGCCTTGTGCCGCAGCAGCGCGGAAAGCTCGTCCAGCGCCACGGGCGCCTTGTCCACGTACAGTGCCCCGTCGGCGCGCACCGTCACGGCGATGGGGTTTTGTTTTTCGGCAAGCGCCTGGGCGGAGGAGGGCAGATCGACCGGCAGCCCGCGGTGCACGGCCATGGACAGCATGGCATAGATGAAGACGACCAGCAGCAGGAAGACCATGTCGATCAACGGCATCATCTCCACCCGCGGAGGCTTGCGCTGGTAGGTGCGGATCTTCATCACGGCCTCGGGACGCTGTCGTGGGTCATTTTTTCATAAACGATCTCCAGGCTGGTGGCGTACTTCTCCATGTCCAGCACCGCGCGCTCCACACGGGCGTTGAAGTAGTTGTAGGGAATCACCGAAAGGATGGCGATGGTCAGGCCGAAGGCGGTCGTGATCAGCGCTTCGGCTACGCCGGCGGTCACCAGGCCGGGATTTTCGATGCCGGCGCTGCCGAGCATATCGAAAGAGGAGATGATGCCGGTCACCGTGCCCAGGATGCCTAGGAGGGGCGCCACCGTGATCATCGTGTCCAGCACGCCCATGAAGCGCCGCATGCGCTGCACCGTATCGGCGGCGGCGGCCTCCATGGCCTTGAGCATGGAAAAATCGCGGTGCAGGATGCCGCTGACCAGCACCCGCACCACGAAATCCTTGCAGCCGGTCGTCTTTCGCCGCCCCGCCGCCCAGTCGCCGGCCCGGCAAAGCTCCAGCACCTCGTCCACCAGGGAGCGCCGCCGCCGCCATTCGATGGTCAGCCAGAAGAGGCCGCGCTCGATGACCAGCGTCAACACGATCAGCGAGCAGACCAGCAGGGGGTACATCACCGGCCCGCCTTTTTCTATCAGTTGAAGCATCGGATGTCCTATTCAATAACTTCGCCTCAAGCCGTGATGCTGCGTTGCGCAGCTTTCAAAAATGTTCACATACTGCGTGTATGCTGCGCTTTTTGAAAGCCGCGCGCCTTGCCTGACGGCTCGATGCTCGTTTTTCAGCAGGCTGCTAGAAGGCGGCGCTGACGCCAGCCATCCAGTTGAACCTGGGCGAAGGATAATATGCAGCCTGATCCACCCCCGCCGGGTCGTCGTTCCCTCCGTACGAAGCGTACGTCTCGTCGAGAATATTGTTCAGATCGATGAAGAAGGTCAAGAAGTGGAACGGGTATTTGACCTTTGCGTTGAGCAGAAAATAATCTTCCTGGTCCGGCAGGCTGTTGTCGAAATCGGCGAAGAAGGGCCGTTCCCCCACGTAGATCCCCTTGAGCGCCAGGAACAGACCGTTCGTGAAGGTGTAGTCGGCCCACGCCGCGCCGGTGTGGGTGGGCACATGCGGGATCTCCTTGCCGTCGAAACGGCCGCCGTCGATTTCGGTGTCGATATAGGTGTAATTCAATCCCATCCCGAGCTGCCGGCCGCGCCAGGTCGCTCCCGCCTCCAGGCCGGTGCGCAGCGTATCGCCGTCCAGATTGGTATTGGCCCAGTTGACCTTGTCGTAGAAGATTTCGTCCCGCGTCAGGATGTGAAAGAGCGCCAGGTTCAGATGCAGGCGCTCGCTGACGGCCAATCCGGCCCCCACCTCGTAGTGATCGGAGGTCTGATCTTCGAGTTCGGTGTCGATGCTGCCGGAGAAGAGGAAAAGTTCATCCAGCAGCGGATAACGGAAACTCTTGGCGTAACTGGCGTAAAGGTGGGAACCGGCGCCGAAGGCCCAGTTGATTCCGCCATGATAGACATCCTGCCGGAAGTCGGCTTCGTCGGGTTCGCTCGGTTTGAATTCATAAGCGGCTTTGTCGTGGCGGTAGCCGCCCGAGAGGGTCAGTCCCCGGGCCACTTCGATCTCGTCGTGCAGGTAATAGGCGAAACCCTGCTTTTCCAGCTCGGTTCCGCCGCTGATGTCTTCTTCGGCCGCGGAATAATCGACTCCGACGATCAAGCGGTTGGCCAGCGGACCGAGATCCTGGCGCAGCACCAGTTGAGGCGAAAGGGTCATGGTGTCCAGCACGGTTTCGTATTCGGCGTTGCCGCTCAGGTAGAATAACTTGAAGGCCTTGTCCCGCTGGCGGTACGAACTGTCCAGTTTAAACGTATCGTCGCCGAAAATGCCCAGTTCCAGCCCGGCCTGCGCGTAATAATCTTCGGTTTCGGAAAAATTGTCCGGGTACAGGGTGTCGGTGCGGTCGAATCCGGTATCGAAATCGCTCTCCTTGAGTGCGCCCGGCAGCCCCGTACGGTCGTCGTGATAGCCGCTGTTGAAATAGAGGCGCAGGCGGTCGGTCGGATCGTAGCGCAGGGCCAGGCCCAGGTCCTTCATTCGATTGGCGCTGTTGTCGCGGTAGCCGTCGCTGTCGAAATAGGTTCCCGAAAGATCGAGCGTCCACCGCTCCCCGGCCGCGCCGGTCCAGGCTGCGCCGCGGAATGTTTCGTAACTGCCGTACCCGGCGGAAACCTCGCCGCCGGTTTCGCGCGCCTCGCGAGTGATGATGTTGATCACGCCGCCCGCCGCGTTGTCTCCGTACAGCACGCTGCCGCGGCCGCCGCGGATCACCTCGATGCGCTCGATGCGTTCCAGGGGAATCAGCACCCAGTCTGCGGCGCTCAGGTCCGGCTGGTTGACCCGCCGGCCGTCCACCAGCACCAGCGTGTTGGCCGGTGCGCTTTCGCCGAAGCCGCGCAGATCGACGGAGTAGTTGCGCCGCGTGCCGCCCAGGTCGCTGACATGGATGCCCTGCTCCAGCAGCAGTTCGGGGACGTTCTGGGCATTGGATTCGGCGATCGCCGCGCTGTCGATCACCGTGATGTGGTCGGGCACGGCCGATACCTTTTCCGCTTCGCGGCTGGCCGTGACCACCACGGTCTCCATGGTCACACCGGGATTCTGGGCCCGCGCCCCCGTGCAGAGCAGCATCAACACCAATCCGGACAATATCATCCTGCGCATACCGATCCTTCTCCTTCTCTTCGCCTTGGGGTCCGGGAGGCAAAAAAAATCCCGGACCGACGGCTTGCATCGATCCGGGATTGCCCTTTTATCGCCTGATCATGGTCCGGTGGTGGTCCACGCCACACGGCCGACGGATGTCCGGGCAGGTCTTCTGACTTCCCCCCACCGGCCGCGGCCTTCCCATCCTTTTCAGGACAGTGGCGCGCAACGGCGGCCGGGTTCCCGACGCGACGTCGGGCAGGGTCACAGCGGCGGGCCCGTCCCCGATTTTCACGGGGTTCCCTTTTATGCTCGCGGGCGAGCGCCTGGACAATGAATCCTGCTGCTATCCTAAATCCGAATGGGAAGTCAAGTGCAATGGCGGATCAAAATGGGGCAATCGCATGGTGCGATTCGTTGCGACCCCGATATCGACCCCGACCCCCCGCTCAATATGTCAAATCCACATGCGATCGCTCCGCGAATGAAAACGGGCGGGGTCAATTTTCGGCGCTTGGCTCCGAGCGCATTGAATGATATGGGATTGAGGCTGTTACATCTCAACATGCGGCGCCGACCGGCGCCCCGAGGCGGAATCGTGAAAATAGTCTCCATTGCTGTCAGCAAACGCAAAGGCACTCAAAAAGATCTGGTCGACTCGGCCCTGCTGATCGTAAATCACGGCCTTGAAGGCGACGCCCACGCCGGCGAGTGGCACCGGCAGGTGAGCTTCCTGGCTTCCGAAAGCATCGCCCGCTCCCGCGACCAGGGTCTGGAGGTCGACTTCGGTGCCTTTGCCGAAAATATCGCCACCGAGGGCATCGAGTGGCTCGAGGTGCCGGTGGGCACGCGCCTGCGCCTGGGCGATCGGGCCGAGGTGGAAATCACCCAGATCGGCAAGGAATGCCATAAGAAGTGCGCCATTTTCTACAAGGCCGGGGACTGCATCATGCCCAAAGAGGGCGTCTTCGCAAAGGTGCTCAAGGACGGCGCCATCAAAGTGGGCGATCCCATCACGTTCATTTGAAAAGCTGGAATTCGCTCTAAAACCTCATGCTGCCGGCGGTTTTGCCTTGGGACACGGCGGCCAGCGCACGGTCGCTTCCGTGTTTTCCGGGCACCTGCGTCCCGCCTGGATCTGGGCGCTCTCGGTTTGTGGAGAGACGCATCGTGGCTTGACTGTTCGGAAAGGCCCCCCATAGTTACATACAGCCTGCCACGTACGCGACTCCTTACGTTCACTGCCTGCTGAGAATCCTGGCGGGCGGACACTTCGGGGAGGAGCCGGTGCCCAGACGACCCATAGACCTTGCCGCGAGCATCGAATATCTTTCGATCCTGGATGAACACGGACATCTGGATGAGGCGCTCGAACCGCACATTCCGGCCGAAACGCTGACCCGGCTGCACCGCACCATGCTGCTGGCGCGCAAGTTCGACGAGCGCCTGCTCAACCTGCAGCGCCAGGGACGGATCGGCACCTTTCCGCCGGTCAAGGGGCAGGAGGCGGCCCACCTGGGCGCAGCGGCGCACCTCCGGCCCTCGGACTGGATGGTGCCCTCCTTCCGCGAACTGGCCGCCGACCTGTGGCGCGGCCGCAGCCTCGAGGATTCGATTCTCTACAACAACGGCTTCAATGAAGGCATGGCGCTGCCCGAAGGCGCTACCAGCTTTCCCATCGCCGTACCGGTGGGTTCGCAGGTTCTGCATGCCGTCGGCCTGGCCTGGGCCGCCCGCTACCGCCGGCGCGACGACGTAGTGATGACCTTCTTCGGCGACGGCGCCACCTCGCAGGGCGATTTCCACGAGGCCATGAACTGCGCCGCCGTATTCCGCGTGCCGGTGGTTTTTGTCTGCCAGAACAACCAATGGGCCATTTCCGTGCCGCGCGACAAGCAGACCCGATCGCGCACCATCGCCCAGAAGGCGCTGGCTTACGGCATGGCCGGCATCCAGGTGGACGGCAACGATCTGCTGGCTGTGTACGCCGCGGCCGGCGAGGCGGTGGCGCGCGCCCGCGCCGGTGAAGGACCGACGCTGGTGGAGTGTGTGACTTATCGCCTGATCATGCATACCACCGCGGATGATCCGCGGCGCTACCGCTCCGCCGAAGAGGAGCGCGAATGGCAGCGGCGGGACCCGCTGCCCCGGTTCCAGAATTATCTCATCGGCAAGGGGCTGTTGACCGCATCGGCGGCCACCCGCATCGAGGCCGATATCGACAGCCAGATTCAGGCTGCCGTCGAAAGCGCCGAGGCGCGCATGCGCGCACCGCACGATCCGCTGCAGATGTTCGACCACCTTTACGCTGAACTGCCACCCCAGTTGGAGCGTCAGCGGCGGGAGCTGGAACAGGAGCTTGAGGCGCGGAACGGGGAAAAGGGAGCGGCCTGATCCTCGTTGAGTGAAGTGACTTGAAAGTACTATCGGGAAGATGGACGCATGGCCAAACTGACCATGGTGCAGGCCCTCAACCTGGCCTTGCGCCAGGAGATGGCACGGGACGCGCGCGTGATCGTCATGGGCGAGGACGTAGGGCTGGACGGCGGGGTGTTCCGCGTGACCGACGGCCTGATCCAGCAGTTCGGGGAAGAGCGCGTAGTCGATACGCCGCTGGCCGAGTCGGCGCTCGCCGGGATGGGGATCGGCATGGCCGTATACGGTCTGCGGCCGGTGTGTGAAATCCAGTTCTCCGGATTCAGCTATCACTGCTTCCATCAGATGGAGAATCATGCCGCGCGGCTGCGCTGGCGCACCCAGGGGCGCTTCAGCGTGCCCATGGTATTGCGCATGCCCTACGGCGGCGGTGTGCGCGCCCTGGAGCACCATTCCGAAAGCCGCGAGGCATACTGGGCTCATACCCCGGGACTGAAAATGGTGATCCCCTCGTCGCCGCGCAACGCCCGCGCCCTGCTGCTCAGCGCGATCCGAGACCCCGACCCGGTGGTCTTCTATGAATCCAAGGCGCTCTACCGCGCCTTTCGCGAAGAGGTGCCCGAGGAACCGGAAACGCTGCCCATCGGCCGGGCGCGCGTGGTGCAAGAGGGCGATGCGGTCACCCTGATTTCCTACGGCGCCATGCTGGCGCCCACGCTGGCCGCGGCCGAACAGCTCGCCGCAGAAGACGGCCTGGCCGCCGAAGTGATCGATCTGTTGACGATTTCACCCCTGGACGACCGTACCCTCACCGACTCCATCCTCAAGACCGGCCGCGCCGCCGTGATCCACGAGGCACCGCGCAGCTTCGGCCCCGGCGCCGAAATCGTCGCGCGCCTGATGGAGCATGCCTTTTACTACCTGGAAGCACCCGTGGCGCGCATCACCGGATTCGATATCATTATCCCGCTCTTCAGCCGCGAAAACGATTACCTGCCGAATGTCGGGCGGATCGTCCGGCAGGTGCGCCATATTTTGGAGCAGTAATTCTCTCTCGAATACGGCCGATGATGGAGACAATCGAAAACCAGGAAAGAATGGGGCTGTTCCACCCGAAGTACGGGAGCGCCCGGCCTTGATCATCCGACTGAGCATCAATGCCTGAACGGGCTTGCTGTTTGCTCGTTCGTTCAATATGCACAATGAGGAGGGACAGCGGGATGGCGCGAGAATTCAAATTACCCGACCTGGGCGAAGGCGTCCATGAAGGCGAAGTGCTTGCCGTGCACGTCACGGCCGGGCAGTCCATTTCCGAGGGCGATCTGATCCTCACCGTGGAGACGGACAAAGCCGCCGTGGATATTCCTTCTCCCTTCAGCGGCGTAGTGGCCTCCATCGAAGTCCAACCCGGCCAGATCGTCACGGTGGGCCAGAGCCTGATGCGTTTTGAGGATGCCGCAGGAAGCGGGCCGCCGCCCGATGCGGCGCGGCCGCGCACCATCCCCGGCGC
>JAEYRZ010000142.1 GCA_023435265.1 Pseudomonadota bacterium | reverse complement strand
GGACACACGTCTCCTGCGCCAGTCCGCCGATCCACAGGTGTTTGATTTGATCGTATTCCAGTTGCTGCAGAAAGCCGGTATGGTCGAAGACCGAAGATTGATCCTGATCGAAGCGCGTCCCTTTGGTGATCATCAAGCTGTTGCGGGGCAGCATCAGGTCGGGATGAAACCGCGCCCCCGGGCTCTCCTGGATACAATGCGGCGGCCATCGTCCGTCACGCTCCAGAAAGCTGGGATGACTCAGCGGGTGCCAGTCCCGCGAGGCATAAACCGGAATGCCGGCTTCAACCGCCGCGGCCAGCCAGTTGTTCAGCACCGGCACCACCTCATCGCCGTTTGGAACAGGCAATGCACCGCCCGGGCAGAAATCGAGCTGGACATCGATGATCAACAGGGCGTCGCCGTTCCTGTGAAAGTTTTCCGGACCCGCCATGATCGCTCCTGTTTCGAGCCGCACGAAGGCAGCCTGTTAAGCTATATGCCGGCTGCCTCAAGAACATGAGCCCTTGTCACGTCGCCGTACATTGATGATCCCAGGCCGCCTGCAGCAAGGTGCGCAGGATTCCCGGCGTGGAAACCCGGTAGCGCGCCATGGTATCGAGCGTGCCCCCACCCACCCGGATGGTCAGGTCATCGGGCTCGGCCAGCCGGAACATGGCCTCATCCGTTTCGTCATCGCCGGCCGCCAGGATATGCTCATAATGATTGAGGCTGCGCAGGTGCTGTACCGTGGCGCCTTTATTGACCAATATCGAACCGACCTCGATCGCTTTGTTGGCATGATGAACGGCCACCGGAAAATTGGCCAGCAGTTCGTAAAGTTCGACCATCAGGCGGCGCGCCTGCCAGGCGCTGAACTCAGGATCCGCATTGCGGTAGTGCCAGGTCACCGCAACCGCTTTGTCTTCGACGAAACTGCCCGGCGTCATATCGGCATATTGCAGCAGGAAATCCTTGACCTGCTCTTTCCAGTCAAGATCGGCCTGGGTTTCGGCAACCACCCATTCGGATGCCTGGCGGTGTCGGTAATAGTAGCCGTTTTCGGCGATCAAGTGGAGCCCCAGGCCGGAAAACCAGACGTCCATCTCCCGGCAGGTTCGGCCGCTGAGCAGGTATATTTCCGGAGTTTTGCGTGCGGTCAGGTCCTGCAGGAACTGCCGCAGAGTACGATCCGGAGCCGCTTCGTGGGGATTGGGATACAGATCGACCAGCGTGCCGTCATAATCCAGGAAAAAGGCGGCCGAACGGCTTTCCAGCAGCGCACGGATTTGCCTGCTTTCCAGAATGCGCGTCGGACTGGCACGTCGGCCGGTCTCCGCCGCGGCAGCAAGATCTTCGAGAAAAGAGGCCGCCCAGCGGCCGGCATGATAGCGTTTGATCCGCTGGCGCATGGGTTCGATGCGCAGTTGCTGCTGCTCCGGCGATGCATTCAGCGCGGCATCGATTTTTTGCGCCATCTGATCGGTGTCGTACGGATTGACGATATAGGCCTGGTGCAGCTCCTGAGCCGCGCCCGCGAATTCGCTCAGGATCAGCGCGCCGGTGTTGTCGGATCGGCATGCCAGATACTCTTTGGCCACAACGTTCATGCCGTCGATCAGCGGCGTTACGATGGCGACGTCGGCGAGCGAGTAGAGTGCGCACAACTGTTCGAAATCCACCGATTGATGAATAAAATGCAGGGGCGACGAATGAATCGTGGCGAATTGACCGTTGATCTGTCCGACCTTCAATTCGATCGTGCGGCGCAGTTCGCGATACGCGTGCACATTTTCGCGGGACGGTACGCTGATGAAGATGAAGACCACGTCTTCACGCCCCGAATCCGCCAGAAAGCGCGCAATGGCGTCCAGGCGGCGCGGCACGCCTTTTGTGTAATCGAGGCGCTCCACGCTCAAGACCACTTTTTTGCCCGCATAGGTCCTGCGGTATTCTTCGAGGTAGCGGCGGTGTCCGGGCGACCGAAGCTCCTGTTCGAACTTTTCGATCGGGATGGAAATCGGATAAACGCCCAATCCTACGGTATGGGAATCCATTGAGAGCGTATTGATTTCCGACTCGATGCCCAGCAGCCGCAGTACCGTGCTGCGGAAGTGGCGCAAATAGCCGGTCGTATGAAAACCGATGAGATCGGCGCCCAGTACGCCCTCGAGCAACTCGCGCCGATTGGGGTGGCAGCGGAAGACTTCGTAGGAGGGAAAAGGGGTGTGCAGGAAAAAACCGGTGTTCAGATCCGGGCGGCGCTGACGCAGCAGGGCGGGAAGCAGCATGAGGTGGTAGTCGTGTACCCAAACCTGGGCCTCGGGAGCTGCCGCTTCGGAAACCTGATCGGCGAAAAGGGCGTTGATGCGGACATATTCCGCGTACCATTCCTTTTCGTACTGGGCGTAGGAGGGGAGATAGTGCAGCAGCGGCCAGAGGCTGGAGTTGGCAAATCCGGTATAGTAGCGCTGGACTTCGTCGGGATGGAAAAAAAGCGGAATGTAGTTGAAACGCCTGAGAAGTTCTTCAGTGATTTCCCGGCGGCGGGAAGCGCTTCGCGGATTTCCTCCCGCCCAGCCGATCCATTTCAGATCGCGCTCCGCCCGGATATTCTCCATCGAGGATACCAATCCGCCCGAGGACTTGGTGATCGTCTCGCGAACGGTGACCGGTAATCGGTTCGAAACGATGATCAGAGGCCGCTTCACCAAATTAATATTCTCCCGATTTCTTTGGACAATAGTCATATCGTCGACGGTAGGTCCATACTGCATATCCCTCATTTCGGCAAGATCCGCCATCAATCGCCTTCAAGCACAGAACCGATGCAGGAGGAAACCGGTATCCGGAAGCATTCTTCTTTTAGGGGTTGTGCTTTGGTAATATACCATTCAAACCCCATGGGGCTGGGCCGCGCAGGTGCTTAGATATTCTCGTCGGCATTAACTCCCCATTAATCATATTTGCGTATCACATGCGGTAAAGAAGCAGGCTGACGTTGCATTCTTTCGAACAACAAAGCGAATCGCCCGACCTTGATTGTAAGAAGCACAAGGACGAATCGGCAGGTTCGGGAGAAGCAACATTCAACACGCAAATTGCGGAGGGAAGTGCATTCAGGGCGCTGTTCGACCTGCTCCCGGAACCGGTTCTGATATGCGATCCGGCGGGCCGCGTGCGATGGTGTAACCCGCCGGCCAGTGGCACGCTGGGATTCGACCCGGTCGGCATGGCGCCCCGTGAATTGATGGCCCGCATTCAACCCGTAAGCGCCGAGCGAAAACCTGCATGGCGTTTGCGCCCGCTGGTTCAGGCCTTCAAAGGCCGAAGGCTCATCCGTCACCCCTATGTGGTCACCGACCGTAATGGCGCCGAGCGCTTGTTTGAGGTGAGCGCAGTCCCTCTGTACGGTGCGGGGCGTATTGCCGCGATCGTGCTGCTTGGCCGCGACCCGTCGATCCATTCCGAATTGCACAGCGGTTCAGGAGTACTGGAGTCGGCGCTTTCAGCTGCCATCGAAAAGAGCAACGAGGGCGTTCTGATCGCCGATGCGCAAGGCAAAATCATCTTAAGCAATCCGGCTGCGCAAAAGATGTTCGATTCATCCGGCGTATCGCCGGACAGGTGCGCGGGCCCCGGGCAAATGGCGTTCCACCATCCGGACGGCCGGCCGCTGGCGAGCGACCAAACACCGCTTCGACGTTCACTTCTACGCGGCGAAAGCATCGATCGGGAAGACTTTCTGCTCATTCGGGCGGACGGTCTAAAACAATACTTGAAGGTCACCGCGGCTCCGGTCCTGAATCGGGACGGCGAAATCAAGGGGGCCGTCGGAGTTTTCGGCAATGTCACAGAAGTGCGGGAAGAGCAGTTCCGCCAGGATCAGATGCGCCGCGATCTGGAATTGCGGGTGGCCGAGCGCACTGGTGATTTGCGCGCCACCATCCGGGCGCTGGAATCGCAAATGCTCGAACGCCGGCAGATGGAAAATGAATTGCGGCGCTCCCAACTGGAGCTTCGAAACCTGTCACGCCGCACACTGTCGACGCTGGAAGACGACCGAAAGTGGATTGCCAAGGAGCTGCACGACAGCATCGGTGTCAGTCTGGCAGCCATCAAACTCAGCCTGGAAGAAAAGATACGTCTGGAGGCGGCGACGGGCAGGCACCAGGTTCAGAGGCCCGTCAGCCCCGCGCTGAACAAGATCCTGGACGCACTGACCGACACGATCAAGGAAACCAAGCGGGTGGCCGCGCGCTTGCGCCCGCTGACCCTCGATGACCTGGGTTTGCTTTCTACCATCCAGGCTTATTGCCGTGAATTCGGCGAAATCTACAAAGCAATCGAGATCGAGATCACCATCCGGGTCAAGGAGTCGGAAATGCACCCCGACCAGAAAATCGTCATCTACAGGGTATTGCAGGAGGCGATGCAGAATGCGGCGCGGCACGGCGAACCGCATTCGATCCGGATCAGGCTCGAACGCAATGGCGATGCGATCGAGTTCCGGCTCGAAGATGACGGCAGGGGATTTGATCCATCGTCATCGCGGATCGCCGAGGACCCGGTGAGTGGCCGCGGACTCAAAAACATGCGCGAGCGGGTAACGATCAGCGGCGGGGCTTTCGGGCTCGAATCACGCATCGGGGGTGGAACCCGGTTGAGGATCGTTTTGCCCCTGCAGCCGAGTGAGGCCGCCCTGTATGCCGAATCCGGGCCCGATTGAAAAGGGGCGGATGCTCAGCTTCTCAATTTCGCAATACAGGACTCGATAAAATCCGGCAAGTCCCCGGGATTGCGGCTCGAGACCAGATTGCCGTCCACCACGACGCTTTGATCCACAAACTCGGCGCCTGCGTTTTTGATATCCTGAATGATCGATTTGTATCCAGTGATACGGCGTCCGCGGATCACATCGGCCGTGATCATGATCTGCGGCGCATGGCATATCGCGAAAACGGGTTTGCCCGAATTGACGAAATCACGTGTGAACTGTACGGCTTTGTCCTCGACGCGCAGTTGATCCGGCGAATAGCCGCCCGGGATGAACAGGGCGTCGAAATCGTCGACCGATACTTCCTTGACCGACTTGTCGATGATGACCGGCGTATGGTCCCGCTTCCCCTTTACGGTGGCGCCCGCCTTCAACCCCACGTGCAACACCTTGTGGCCGGCTTTCTGAAAAGCCTCGGCAGGCTGGGTATATTCGCTGTCTTCGAAGTAATCGGTCAGTAAGGCTGCAATCTTAGCCATGGTTAATCCTCCTCGCTGAAATGATAGAAACCATACGGCCTGGCCGGTTGCAGTTCAATACGGCGAAAGGTGTAGGTTGGCATTTCGCGCTGTAGCGCCGTGGCCCGGATCGGCGAAGGCATGAAAAGCCGCCAGCCCAAAAGCATTCCGGTCCTACTATTTCCGGCCTCGTTTGAGACAGCGGGAATGCTTCCGGCAAGCAGCTGCGGATTACTTGAGCCGGCAGCCTATGTTTTGCTGGTAACGATCCCTTTTTCGATGGCGTAGGAAGTCAGGCTGGACGCGTTGTGCAGATCGAGCTTGTTCATGATGTTCGAACGGTGCTTCTCCACGGTCTTGACGCTGATGTTGAGGAACTCGGCGATTTGTTTGTTCATGTAGCCTTCGGCCAGGAGTTTGAGCACTTCGCGTTCACGGCGCGTCACCGTGTCCCAGGTGCTCTGCGTCTTGAGCGTCTTGCGGCCTTCGAGGTAGCCTTCGAGCACGTTGTCCGCGACACCCGGACTGATGTACTTTTTACCATGCAGCACACTGTCGATGGCGATCATCAGTTCGTCCCGGCTGGCGTCCTTGATGCAGTAGCCGTTGGCGCCGGCTTCGAATGCTTCCAACACATACTGATCCGACTCATGAATGCTCAGCACCAGGATCTTAAGGTCGGGAAACTGAGGCCGTATATCTTTGATGACGCTGATCCCGCTCAGCCTGGGCATGGAAAGATCGAGCACCAGAAGATCCGGGTTGTTTTTCTTGATACACCGGATCGCATCGAGGCCGTCCTTGGCTTCCGCCACGACGTCCAGATCTTCCCGTGAGTTCAGCATCGCCTTCATGCCTTCCCGGAACAGCTTATGGTCCTCCACTAAAACGACGCGAATCATCGTACCCATGAAAAACCTCGCTCTTGGTCTTGTTTATACTGCCTGAAAAACGGATCCTCGTAAAGGATTCACCGCATAAACCTGGGTTAATGTAACGCAACAGGCATGGAGGTCAAGCTGGAAACGTCGAGGCGGCGCACGGAATCCTCCATGGAATTACGGGTATCAGCAGGCCTCGACTCGGATGCGGTAATATTAACATTGCCTATATCAAATCAAGAGGCAGAAAGCCAATGGTTTAGGGACTGATATCGGATAATCGCATGCAGCTTCATTTCCGGGGTCGGTATCGATTGGTTCCAGGGGGATTGTATTTTGCGATGCATTGCGATGGCTGTTGGGACCCGATACCGACCACCCGTTTAGTATCTCTCATCTGCACGTGATCGTCCTTGGAGCGAATATCGGATAACGAAAATACAGCGGCCGCCTAAGCCGTAATGCTGGCCCAAACCCATGCCGCCAATGCCGCTGCAGGCTTAGGATGAGGATTATCGTGGTTCAAGGGGCCGCGGAAATGAACATCTGTATGTTCACCAATACCTACCTTCCGTTTATCGGCGGAATCGCCCGCTCGGTTCAGTATTACACGGAAGACCTGCGCGAATTGGGACATGATGTCCTGGTTGTGGCGCCGCGATACAACCGTCAGGGTCAGGAGGATGAGGGGGAACTGCGCATACCCGCCATTCAGAAAGTCTACGGCAGCGACTTCGCAGTTCGGCTGCCGGTACCTTTCGTGGTCGATTGGCGTATTCAGGAGTTCAACCCTCAGATCATCCACAGCCATCACCCGTTCATCATGGGGGACACCGCACTGCGTGTCGCACGCAAGCGGAAATTGCCGCTGATCTTCACGCACCATACGATGTACGAACAATATGTCCACTATGTTCCCGTGAATACGGAACCATTCCGGCAATTCGTCATCCGCCTGGCCACCTTGTATGCCAACCTTTGCGATGGCGTAGTGGCCCCCAGCCGAAGCGTCGCCGATATCCTTCGCGAGCGCGGTGTGACGACGCCGATCGTCGAGATCCCCAGCGGTGTGAGCACGGATGCGCTCGGCAGCGGCGATGGCGCGGGTTTCCGTCGAGAGATGGAGATCCCCTTGAACGCCCGGGTGGTCGGGCACGTTGGAAGGCTGGCCCCGGAGAAGAACCTGCGCTTTCTGGCAGCCGCCGTGGCGCATTTTCTGGCACGGCACGCAGAGGCCTGTTTTCTCGTCGTCGGCCGTGGGCCCAGCGAGCCGGAGATTCTTGACATCTGCCGGCGCGCCGGTGTCGCCCAGCGCCTGATCCAGGCCGGACAACTTGACGGCCGCCTCCTGTGCGACGCATATCAGGCCATGGACCTGTTCGTGTTCGCCTCTCACACGGAAACGCAGGGCATGGTCCTGGCAGAGGCCATGGCGGCAGGCAAACCGGTAATCGCACTCGATGCTCCCGGGGCGCGGGAAGTCATCGCGGATGGCATCAACGGACGCCTGCTCCCACCGACGGCCTCCGAACATGATTTTTCAGCGGCAATCAAGCATTTTTTCGATCATCCCGCAGTCGTCCCCTGGTGGTCGGCCGCCGCCAGACATACCGCGCTCAACTTTTCGCGCGAAACGTGTGCGAAGAAAATGGCCTCCTATTATCGATCGGTTATCGAAGCGGACGAGACCGCGCGGGCGGCGGACAGCCAGGACTTCGCCTGGGATGCGCTCAGCCAGCGCCTGCGGATTGAATGGAAATTGTTGTCCCAGAAGACCCAGGCGATGGCAGGTGCGCTCATGGCCAACTGGAGCGAGCGCCAGGATTAGCCGGGATTATGTGAAAGAAATTGTTCCGAAAGAGGCTGCTGCGCCTCTTTCGGGACGTCGCTGGCGGGCGTTGTCTACCCGATTTTGGATTCCAATTCGCGGTGAACGGTGCGGGATGCTTCCTGGTCCCCCATATAGCCGGTGCGAACTGAAATCTGAGTTGATTTCTCGCCCCTCGCCTCCGTGCGAATCCAGGTGTTTTCTTCACCCTTGGTAAGCTTGAATTCACTCCCGCCGACCTGGTCTTTGCGCTCATCGATCGTCATGTTCAATTCCTGGGCCGCTTGCTCGACCGCCTGGTTTGCTTCGTTCAAAGAAATATCATACTGGCGTTCGAGCCAGCCGCGCTCATAAACATACGCCGCGCCGGCCCCGGCGCCCCCGGCCACGAGCAGGCCGCAGGCCGCAAGCAGAGCAGGCAGCAAAAGGGCGGACACGATCAAAATGATGCTTTTCTTCATGTTGAACCTCCTTGGATAGTTAAGACGAACGCGTGCCGTGCACGCGGACCAACACAAAAGCGCCGCTTCGAAAAACACGCAGCAGGCGCACGACGGCGTGATCAAGCGAGGAGAAAGTTAACAGAGGTAACTGGCAACAGCACTGCGATGCACTCAAGGTAAGAACGGCTGTATCGAGATAAATACAATGGTGCCCCCATTTGGGAAATGCATACCCCCTAACAGATAGTTGAAAAAACGAGCATCGAGCCGCAGGCAAGGCGCGCCGCTTTCAAAAAGCGCAGCCATCACTCATGTATGAAAGCATTTTCAAAGACCGTGCAACACGGCTTCACGGCTTGAAGCAAGTTTTCAACCGCGGCTGATCGCCTCAGAGCGCATTGCCGAATACCGCCGAAGGGCCGCAGGATTAAGCAGCAGCCCTTATTTCCCGTGGATTTCCCGCGGGCTAAGATGGTCGTAAAACAGCAGGAAGATGAATGAAAGCAATGAACAACGAAGGGGGTCCAGCCTACCGCAGTCGGCTCGGGGCGACCTACCTGGGTAACGGGACGTGTGAATTTCTCGTCTGGGCACCACTGGCCCGAAACGTCGATCTTCTGCTGGAAGGTTCCGAACGGCGCCTCGAACTGACGCCCCAGGCGGATGGTTACCACCAAGGACGTTTCGAAGAAATCCTTCCCGGTCAGCTTTACCGATATGAGCTCCACCAAGCGGCTCGAAATGCCGCCCAACCGCTTTCGCGCCCCGACCCGGCTTCCCGCATTCAGCCGCAGGGCGTACACGGACCCTCCGGGGTGACCACCTCCGATTATGCTTGGAACGATGCCGGTTGGAGTGGATTGCCGCTTCGGGAATACATTATCTACGAAGTTCATGTCGGCACCGCAACCGCCGAGGGAACGCTGGAGGGTCTGACGCAACTGCTTCCGTACCTCAAGACGCTGGGCGTTACGGCGGTCGAGTTGATGCCCCTGGCGGAATTCCCGGGGAGCCGCAACTGGGGATACGATGGGGTATGCCCGTTTGCCGTTCATCATGCCTACGGCGGGCCGGCCGGTTTGAAGAAATTCGTGGACGCCTGTCATTCGGACGGCCTGGCGGTCATTCTGGATGTGGTGTACAACCACCTGGGACCGGAAGGCAATTATCTGGGCGATTTCGGGCCCTACTTCACATCGGCCTACCGTACCCCGTGGGGCGAGGCGGTTAACTTCGACGGGGCCGACAGCGATCACGTGCGCCGATTCTTCATGGAGAACGCACTCGGCTGGATCGAGGAATTTCACATCGATGCCCTGCGTTTCGACGCGGTGCACGGCATTTTCGACTTTTCGGCCAGACCGTTTCTGGAAGAGGTCACTGCCGCAATGCGTATGCTGACCGGCATTCTGCAGCGGCGCATATACGCCATTGCGGAAAGCGCGCTCAATGATCCGCGGGTCATCCGCCCTTTCGAGCAGGGTGGGCTGGGCTTCGATTCGCAGTGGAACGACGACTTCCACCATGCACTGCATACGCTGCTCACCGGAGAACACAGCGGCTACTACGTCGATTTCGGACGGCTGGATCATTTTGTCAAAGCCTGGCGCGAAGGCTTCGTTTACACCGGCGAATATTCCCCATTCCGCAGGCGGCGGCACGGGACTGCCGCGGGCCGGCAGGATGCGACGCGCTTTGTCGTTTTCAGCCAGAATCACGACCAGATCGGCAACCGGCTGGCCGGCGAACGGCTCAGCGCGCTATTGAACTTGGAACAGCTCAAATTCGCGGCCGCCGCCGTGTTGCTTTCGCCTTTCGTCCCGCTGCTCTTCATGGGCGAAGAATACGGTGAACCGGCACCTTTTCCATATTTTATCAGTCATGGCGACCCCGAACTGGTCGCCGCGGTGCGCGCCGGGCGCAAACAGGAATTCAAAGAGTTCGAATGGCAGGCCGAGCCGCCCGATCCCCAGGCGCGCCAAACCTTTATGTCGTCCAAAATCGATCCCCGGCTGCGGGAGACCGGCCGGCATTCCACGTTGTTCCAATTTTACCAGACCCTGATCGTATTGCGTAAGCGCATGGAAAGCATTCGCGATCCCGTCCGGGCCGGGGAATCGGTGCTCGCGGAACCGGATCGTGAATGGATCGCCGTGAATAGTGCCGGGGGTCACACTTTGTGGCTGTATTTCGGTTCTTCCGATTGGAAAGGCTTCATACCCCTGCCGGAAGGTGATTGGCGGAAGTGCCTGGATTCGGCCGACGCGCGATGGATGGGGCCCGGCAGCATGGTACAGGCTGAAGCAGCCGCGGGCAACGCCGGAGCCGAATGCACGCTGCGACCCTTTCAGGTGGTTTTGTGGGAGCGGTTCGAAGGGGCGGCCCGAAGCAAATCGTGAGCCCGTGAAAGGAGCGGCCCCGGCCCGGGCGTTCTGATCCACCGGGTTGCACGCCGCTTCTTGCCGGCCCCGGAATAGAGGTACACATGCGGATTCCCATCTCATCCTATCGCCTTCAACTGCGGCCCGGTTTCGGGTTCGCGGAAAGCGCCGCAATTCTACCCTACCTGAAGCGCCTGGGGATTTCGGATGTTTACGCTTCGCCGCTGTTCAGGGCGCAACCCGGGAGCCTGCATGGCTATGATGTCCTCGATCCCAACCTGCTGAACCCGGAGCTCGGCAGCGAAACGGAGTGGCGCGCCTTGGCGGATGCCCGCCGGGCGTTGAACATGGGCTGGCTTCAGGATATCGTACCCAACCACATGGCCTTCAGCGCCTTGAACCCGCTGCTGACGGATATTTTCGAAAACGGGCCCCGCTCGGCATTCTATCATTTTTTCGATATTCAATGGGATCATCCCGATTCCCGCTTGAAGGGCAAGGTGCGCACGCCGTTTCTCGGAGACACCCTGGAGAATTGTCTCGACCGGGGAGAGATTACACTGGAGTACAACGCGGAAGGTCTGGCTGCTGTATATTATGGAAACCGCTACGCCCTGGCCTTGAATTCCTATGCCCAGGTGTTCGAAACCACATCCGGGGACGCCGAACCCGGGCAGACCCCTGAGATCGATGTGTGGCGCCGCGGGATCCAGCAGTTGATCCAGGTTGCGGCCGCCGCCCCTGCGGAGGAGCGTGCCGAGCGTATCGCCGATGCCAAACGCGCCCTGCGGGAACTCTACCGCCGATCTCCGCGCATCCGGGACTGGGTCGACCGGCACGTGAACGCCTTCAATGCACCGCAGGCACGCGCGCGCATGCAGCTGCTGATGCAGGCACAGCATTTCGAACTCTGCTACTGGCAGGAGGCGGCGCATGCGATCAACTACCGCCGCTTTTTCAGCATCAACGGATTGATCGGCGTGCGCCAGGAGGACGCGCAAGTGTTTGCGTACACCCACCGTCTGATCCGGAGGATGATCGAAGCAGGCGACCTCACCGGCCTGCGGGTCGACCATATCGACGGCCTGGCGGACCCGGGCGGCTATCTGGCGCAATTGCGCCAGGCGTGTGCGGATACGTTCATCGTGGTGGAGAAAATACTGGCCCTGGACGAAGCGCTCGAAGGCGGCTGGCCGATCCAGGGCACGACCGGTTATGAATTCGCGGCGCACCTGAACGCGCTGTTCACGCTGCCCGATTATGTCTCCGAAATGACCGCCATCTACCAGGAGATGACCGGCGGCACGGACGATTTCGAAGCGCTCGGGCGGCAAAGCAAAGCCGAAATTCTGGAAACGGAATTCAGCGGTGATCTGGACAATCTGGTGCGCAGGTTTTCGCCGCTCCTTCAGGGTCCGGCGGAAGCGCCGGATGACGAGATGTTGCGCATCGGCCTCGCGCAGATCCTGATTCATTTGCCGGTCTACCGAACTTATCTGTCGGCCGGTGAAGTGCGGCCTGCGGATCGGGAAGTGTTCGACCGGACCGTGGATGTCGCCCGCCGCCAGGGCAGCTGCCCCGCATCGGTGTTTGACCGCCTGATGAACGTCATGTTGAGAACTGACCCGGTGCAGGATGAGCGCCGCTACCGCACAGCAATGAGCGCTTTCGAACAACTCTCGGCCGCACTGGCCGCCAAGGGCATCGAAGATACCGCCCTCTACCGGTACAACCGCCTGAGCGCTTTGAACGAAGTCGGCGGCGCCCCCGAGCGCTTCGACGGCGCCCTGGACCGGTTCCATCGGTTCGCCGCCCGCCGCCCGCCCGGTACGCTCAACACCTTGTCGACGCACGACACCAAACGCAGTGCGGACGTGCGTGCGCGCATGCTGGTGATCGCCGAGATTCCGGACGAATGGCGGGCCCGGGTGACGCGCTGGCGCCGTATGAACGCCGCCCGGGCCTCAAGATCGGAAGGCCGCCGGGCCCCCGACCCCGAGATCGAATACCTGCTTTACCAGACTTTGATCGGCACCTATCCGGAGCACGCGGACAACCTGCAGGCATACGCCGGGCGCATCGCCGACTATGCCGTCAAGGCTGCGCGTGAGGCCAAACGGCATACGTGCTGGAGCGAACCCGTCACCGCCTACGAATCGGCCCTGCGAAACTTCATCGCAGGCCTTCTCACGCCGGGGCCGGACAACCTTTTTCTCGACGATCTGGCGCCCTTTGCCGCCGGTGTCGCGCACAGGGGCCGGTATGTCGCCCTGGCGCAATGTCTGATTCACCTTACGGCACCGGGCGTTCCGGATCTCTACCAGGGAGGCGAGCTGTTCGACGACAGCCTGGTGGATCCGGACAATCGGCGCGAAGTCGATTTTGAACTCCGGGCGGCGCTGCTCGACGCGATCATCGCGGATCGGGGTCGCGACGCGGAAGCCCTTGCCGCGCGATTGACCGCCGAGGGAGGAGACCGGATCAAGCTCTACATCACCTACGTCGCGCTGCAGCAGCGGCAGATGCGTTCCGCACTTTACCGGAAAGGCCGTTATCAGCCGCTGAACGTCCATGGCCGGCACGCCCCCCATGTCGTGGCGTTTGCCCGCGAGTTTGGCGGATCGTGGGCGCTGACGGTCGTGCCGCGCTTTCTGAGCGCCTTGATCGGCGATCACCAGGCGCCGGTCGGGCGGTCGGCATGGGCCGATACGGGGGTGGAACTGCCGCCCGGGAGTCCGGCCGTTTGGGTCGACCAATTCACCGGGCAGTCCGTGTCCGCTCGCGGAACCCTGGCCATGGCCGACCTTCTGGCGCGTTTCCCCGTGGCCCTGATCACCGGCGAGGCAAACATATGACCCTTCGAAGCAGCGGGCTTCTGCTGCACCCGATCAGCCTGCCCGGTGCTTTCGGAATCGGGGACCTGGGACCGGCGGCGCATGGGTTTGTCGATTTTATGAGCCGCGCACGCCAGCACGTGTGGCAGGTGCTGCCGATGAGCCCCACTGCAAGCGCGTACGGCGACTCCCCGTACCACAGCGTATCGAGCAGCGCCGGCAACCCTTTGCTGATCAGTCCCGAACTGATGGTCGCGGAGGGCTTCCTGGAACCCTCGGACATCGATCCGGCGCGGCAGTTGCCGCCCCGCCGCATCGACTATCGCGCCGTACGCCGGATCAAGACCCGCATGCTGCGCCGGGCCTGTGAAAAATTTCCTTCTTCGGGGCGCCGGGATGCATACCAACGCTTTTGCGAGCGCAATCCCCGGCTGCACGACGATGCGCTGTTTGCGGCCCTCAGCCGGCACTATCCGAAACTCCAATGGTGCGACTGGCCCGCGGCGCTGCGCGACCGGAAACCCCAGGCACTGAAAGAGGCGCGGAAGCGATTCGAATCAGAAATCGAGGTCATCCGCCTGGAACAGTTTTTCTTTCACAACCAGTGGCAGGCGCTGCGCGATTACTGCCATCGGCGGGATGTCCGCATCATCGGCGATATGCCGATCTATGTTCCGTTTCACAGTACCGAGGTGTGGCTCGAACCCGCTGTTTTCAAACTCGACGCCCGCAAAAAGCCAAAGGCGGTTTCGGGTGTGCCGCCCGACTATTTCAGTCGCACCGGGCAACTCTGGGGCCATCCGGTATACGATTGGGACTATCTGCGCGCGCAGGGCTTCCGATGGTGGCAGGAGCGTATGGCGTACCTGCTCGCGTTGTTCGACGAACTGCGCATCGATCATTTCCGCGGCCTGGTTGCCTATTGGGAGGTTCCCGCAGGCCACCCGAACGCCCTCAGGGGGGCGTGGCGGGAGGCTCCGGCCGAAGAATTGCTGGCGAGCCTGTTTCGCCGCTTCGGGCGGTTTGCCTGCATCGCCGAAGATCTGGGAACCATCGACGCCCGCGTCCGGGAGGCGATGCAGCGATTCGAACTGCCGGGCATGCGCGTGCTGCTGTTCGCGTTCGGCGACGATTTCCCCGAGGGCAGCTTCCTGCCGCATAACTACCCGCGCAATTGCGTCGCCTACACCGGAACCCACGACAACAACACGGTTCTCGGTTGGTTTCGCCAGGAAGCCGGTCCGCAGGAGAAAAGCCGCCTGAGAACGTACCTGGGGCGCGACCCCGATCCGGACCGGCTCGCCTGGGAACTGATCCGGCTGCTGATGCAGTCGGCCGCCGAGACGGTCATCATACCGGTGCAGGACCTGCTCGGCCTGGATGGGTCGGCCCGTATGAATCAGCCGGCGCGGCGGCATGGCAATTGGCGCTGGCGTATGCCGGATGGTGCTTTGAACGACGATCTGGCCGAACGGCTCAAGGAATTGACGGTGATCAGTGGACGCGCCTTTCCGCGGTACGACAACAACGAGCGGAAATGAAGATGATGCGCGGAGCTGGATGGGGTGTGCTCGAAGCAAAAATACAGGATCGCCCTTATAGATGATCGTTGTTGCGGTGATAGCCTCTCGCCGGGTGTCAGGTCCTGTGGACGCCATTCCTCAATTCAGGAGGGCCGCATGAAAAGATGGAATGACGCAAGAGTCAAGGTCAAGGTCCGTCCCCGACCGTCCCACAATGGTAATGGAGGGCGCAATACGATGCCCGATCCCCACATCAAGAAGATCTATCTGAGAACCCGCAAGGTGTGTAAGGTGTGCTTTCAACTTCCGCGGCAGGCTGCCAGCGGAGCGCGGAGCGTCAGCCTTGTGGGGGATTTCAACAATTGGAACCAGGTGATGCACCCCATGCGTCGTCTGAAAAGCGGCGCATTCAGCATCACCGTCGATCTCGAACCCGGCCGGGAGTACCAGTACCGGTTTCTGATCGACGGCCACACCTGGGAAAACGACTGGCATGCCGACAAGTATGTGGCCACGCCGTTCGGCGACAGTCAAAATTCGGTCATCGTCGTTTAAGTCCGGGACTCGAAAACGGCCGTACCGCTCAGTCCGCCTCCGTTTCGTCATCGCCGCGGGCATCCCAGCGATCGATTTCAACCTCGATATTGTCGATGATGTCCAGTATTCCCAGATTCTCCTCGAGGATCTCGAGGATCAGTTGGTGGTGACGCCGGTCGGGGACAAAGCCGCTTAGCTGGACAACTCCTTCGACGCTCGTGATTTCAAGCCCTTCCGTTTGCAGCGATTCTTCTGCATCGAGGGCATCCCAAATGCGTTCCACCCATTCGGCGTCGTTCGCCGGCAACGGCATCCTGTCCGCTTCTTCGTCACCCGGTTCCGGTTCGTCCTGGGAAATCCGTTCACCCAGTTCGGCGCATTCGACACACCGCCGCGCCCAAGGTATGGCGCTCAACCGTTTCCGTCCGATCGCTCTTTCGCACACCTCGCAACGGCCGTATCTGCCGCGCTCCACTTTTTCCAGAGCCGCATCGATGTTGCGCAGCTCCTCCACGGTACGATCGTCGATCTGCTCGAGGCCGCCGGCCATGGTCCGCATACTGGCGCTTTCCTCGAATTCCTGCTCGGGCTCCTGCAATTCATCCCAGGATGTGCGGATCGATTCCCTCAATCCCATGATTTCATTTCGACGCTGCAGAAGCCTGCCGCGTAATTCGATGATTTCTTGATCGCTGAGCATGTTGCCGCCTCCTTGGGAGTTCCTTACGAACCGGCCTTTTACGCGGGCGTGGATGCAACGTGATAAACGACCTGCTTCAGATCAATGGGGTAGGGACCCTATTTGAGGGCCGCTGAGGCGGATTGGCAAACACCCACGCCGGTGATCCAGCCCTGGGGTACTTCGAGGTTGATCGAGGAATACAGGATAAAGTGAATACTCTTTGTTCAAATGTGCATGATATTGATGGAAGAAATCACGTTTTCAACGGGAAGCCCTCCCGGGCCCCGATCAAAGGAGATCCGAATGCAGCACATGTGGATAATCACCAACGGCTCAATGTTGCGTGCTGTCCGGGCGCTTTTCCTGTTTCTGCCGATCATGGCTGTCGGAGTTGTCGGATTACCAGCACTATTGGCAGGCACCGCCGCAGCCGAAGGACTGCCCTCTTATGCAGACTTGGCGGATCGCATCAAGGAACCCGTGGTCGCCATCTTCGCAACCAGGATCGTGGATGTCGGCCCATCCGCGGGGGTCAGGCCTCCGGGACCGCCGGACGGTTCTCCGGAAAGTTCCCCCGGGCAGATGGAAGAATTCTTCGAAAAATTTTTCGACGACCAAATGCCGGGAAGACCCGGGCCGGTCAGTGCCCTGGGCACCGGCTTCATCATCGATCGGAACGGACTGATCCTGACCAACCACCATGTGGTGGCGACGGCGAGCGAGATTAAAATCCGCCTCCAGAATCAGAAAGAATATACGGCAAAGCTGGTCGGACGTGATCCCAAGACCGATTTGGCGCTCATACAGGTCCAACCCGACAGCGATTTTCCCGAACCTGCCAGACTGGGCGATTCCGACCAGCTTCGCGTCGGCGACGGCGTGATGGCCGCCGGCAATCCGTTCGGCCTGGTGCAAACCGTGACCACCGGAATCATCAGCGCCAAAGGCCGCGTTATCGGAGCCGGGCCTTACGATGACTTTCTGCAGACCGATGCCGCCATCAATCCGGGAAACAGCGGAGGCCCCCTGTTTAATGCGAGCGGCGAAGTGATCGGGGTGAATACGGCCATTGTGGCCACCGGGCAGGGAATCAGTTTCGCCATTCCCATCAATCTGGTGCGTGAACTCCTGCCGCAATTGAAAGCCGGTGAAGTCACCCGGGGGTGGATCGGCGTGATGATCCAGGAAATAACACCCGAGCTGGCGCGTTCCTTCGGGTTGAAAGACGACAAGGGCGTATTGATCGCCGACCTTGTTCCGGGCGCCCCAGCCGAGGTGGGGGGTATCCGGCGCGGCGACGTCATCGCATCGGTCAATGGAGAACCGGTCAAGGACGTACCGGAATTGTCGCGCAAAATCGCAGGCACCAAGCCGGAATCCGAGCTGCGGATTGCCGTTATCCGGGACGGAAAGAGCAACCAGCTGCAAGTTAAAACCGGTACCATGCCGAGGGAGGAGGTCGCGGCGGCGCCCGGCCCACAGACGGCTCCGGAAGAAAAGGTTTCCAAAGAACAATTGGGGCTCGCAATCCAGACCCTTACCCCCGAGATTGCGACCCGTTTGGGATGGAACACGAATGAGAAGGGCGTGCTGGTTTCAGGGGTCGAACCGATGAGCAAAGCCGAACGGGCGGGGCTCGCGGAAGGCGACCTGATCAAAGAAATCAACCGCAGCGAAGTGAAGTCGGTGGACGAGATGAAAAACCGGCTGCAGGATGTGCCAAAGAAGAACAAGGATGGCGTTCTTTTACTCGTTAAACGTGGCGAACATACGTTTTATACGGTGCTGCTGGGTTAACTTTCATACAGATCAACGCTTTTCCCAGACACAGAAAGGAGCAGCCAAAATGCTGTCATCATCAAATTACGAACAGGGACCGGTTCTACACTCGCGAGACCGACGGGAAGGATCACGCTTCGACGCAAATATGAAGATCATCTTTTCACCCTTCAACTCCCGGCGAAGCGTTGTCGAATTTCACACCCGAACATGCAATCACAGCCACCAGGGCGCATGTTTTGAATTCAGCCAACCGCTTCATCCGGGTACCGTTCTTTTTATCCGGGCGGAGCAAATTACCGGCATGGATGCGGAAAAGGCCGGGCTCTTTCGAACCACAACCCTGGCGGAAGTAAAATGGTGTGAAAAAAGCGCAAACGAACGCAGCGGCGCATTCCGGGTGGGCGTCAGTTATTATTGACTGCAGCAAGCTGGTGGATAGCGCCTGCGTCAAAGGGGGTGTGCGAATGGAGATGGTGAATCTGACATTGGATCAGGACGAGATCCGGTTCACTCCGGAAGGAAAAATTGCAGTGATCGATGCCATCGAGGCACTGACCGGCGCCAGCGACGGCTTCAGCGTATGGCAAGATATGATTGATGGCAATCCGGAGCTGAACGCCTGGTGCGATACATACCATTTCCCAAAGGCCGAATCGACACTGGTGGTCGGCCGCAAGGGCTGGGAAAAGGTGGAGGCGCTCCTATTCGACTATATCGTCAGCATGGACATCGAGGCGGCGGCAGACCGGCGGCTGTAAGCGCCGCGATTCAGCGACCCGTGAACCCTTTGTATATCCCGATCGCATAGGCATGCCGGCAGCCTGTGATGCAGGAATTCAGATCCGGGAGCATGATGCGATGGCGGCCGATTTCGACGACGGCGCGTTTGAGGGTATTGAAGCATGAATGGAAGAGGCATCAAGCTGTTTCGGGCCTTCGGGTTCAGGGTCGGCATTGATCCCAGTTGGATCGTGTTGGCGGTCCTGGTGGCCTGGACCTTGTCGACCGGGTTCTTCCCGTTTTATTTTCGGGATCTTTCGACAGCCACATACTGGATCATGGGACTGATCGGAACGCTCGGACTGTTTGTCTCGATCGTTGTGCATGAATTCTTTCACTCGCTGGTGGCGCGCAGCAGGGGCGTCCCCATCAAGGGGATCACTTTGTTCATTTTCGGAGGCATGGCCGAAATGCACAAAGAACCTTTGCGGGCACGGGACGAGTTCTGGATCGCGGCCGTGGGACCGGTTTCAAGTCTGGCGATGGCCGGTATCTTTTACACCCTGGCAGTTATGAGCCGTTCATGGTCGGTTGCCGGTTCGGCTGTTTTTCAATATCTGGGCATGATCAATCTGCTGCTGGCGCTTTTCAACCTGATTCCAGCATATCCCATGGACGGCGGCCGCATCCTGAGGGCCGCCCTCTGGGGTTGGAAGGGCGATATGCGCTGGGCGACAAGGATCGCTTCCAGGATCGGCGTTCTCTTCGGCGGCCTGCTGATGGTTTTCGGCGGCCTGCGGTTTCTGTCGGGCGCTTTTCTTAACGGAATGTGGCTTTTTCTGATCGGATTGTTCATCCGCGGCGCCGCCAAGGCCTCCTATCAGCAACTGGTGACCCGCAGGGCGCTTGAGGGAGAACCGCTCGACCGCTTCATGAAATCAGATCCGGTGACGGTCCCGCCGCAGATGAACATCGGCCAGCTGGTCAACGAATACTTCCTCAAGCAAAACTTCAAGCTTTATCCCGTGGTCGAAGGCGACCGTCTGATCGGGTGTATCACGACCGGCCAGGTGAAGGAAGTGCCGCGGGAAGAATGGCCCAACCGGACGGTTGCCGAAATCGTCGCGCAGTGTTCCCCCGAAAATACGATCGAACCCAGGACGGATGCCGTCGAGGCATTGGCCGCGATGCGCCGTAACAATACGAGCCGCCTGATGGTCGTGCGCGACAATCGTCTTCTGGGCGTGGTTACCCTGAAAGACATGCTCGATTTTCTTTCCATGAAGATAGAACTGGAGGAAGCCTGAGGTTTGAAACTTTTTTCACAGGAGGGGAAAGATGTTTCAGATCAAAAAAGTTATATGTCCCACCGATTTCAGCGAGCCTGCCCGCCAGGGGTTGCTGGCCGGCATCGAAATGGTGGAGAAATTTTCCGCGGAACTGATTATGGTGCACGTGATCGCTCCGATCCCGATGATCGTCGGCACTTATTCATTGACCGGAGCGCATTTGCCCCAGGTTGCCGGGACGCAGTACCCGGAAATGCTCCAGCAGATGGAAACCGGTGCCGGAAAAGCCATGAACGAACTGATCCAATCGGTCGTTCCACCGCATATTCACCCGGTTCAGCATATTCTCCAAGGTCGCCCTGCCGAAGAGATCATCCACCTGGCGGAGAGTGAATCGGCCGATCTGATCGTCATCGCCACCCACGGCCATTCCGGTTTGGACCGGTTCCTGTTCGGGTCCGTAACGGAGCGGGTGATGCGCAAGGCGCACTGTCATGTGATGGCGATCCGCACTTCGCCTTCCGAACGCTGAACCTTGCGGCTTCCTCATTTATCGGACTCGTCCCGCATCGATCTCGTTCCCGTGCGAACCGGATCGCACACCGGGACCGGTACGGGTACTCTGCCGGTCAGTCCGAGAATCAACCGAATGGCCACAGCCAGCCCTTCATGATAATTCCGGAAAAAATTCATATCCTACCCCCTGTAGCTCTTTAACGAAGCGCGAATTGGCAGCGGTACCGTCTCTGAAACCGGGCAACGATCCGCAATCGCCAGGCAATCGCATACCGTTCGGATGATCGAACGGCCGTCGTGCCCCGATTTGGAGAAGAAATAATCGGCGCCGTTCCCAAAGGCGGCCTTTTGATATTCCATCGTATCTTTGTCGGTTACAACGGCAATACGCGTGTGGGGCCTGCGGCGCCGGATCTCTTTCAACAACGTCAATCCATTGCCTTCGTTCAGATCGATGTCCATCAACACCAGACCGAGATCGCGCCTGCGGCACATCACCAAAGCACCGGAAGGCGTTTTCGCCTGAATGATCTTCAACGCCGGAAAGCGGGATGAAAGGATGGCAGCCACTGTTCTGCGGAAGATGACATTGTCGTCTATGATAAGTAAACTTTGCATTATTCCTTCGCTGTCGTATGCTTCAAAGATAAGGCGCATATAAAAAACCGTAAATACGCTTTTCTCTGTAAGCTTTCGTTTCAATTGCCTTATCAGCAGCGAGGCAGGGTTCGCGGCAATGCAGCCCGATATACCATTAAAGGGCCCTCCGAATACGCCCCCAAGCCCATTGGATGTGATCGGTTAATCCGCAGTTTTTCGAAGGAGGCAGGAGGGGAAATGAAATTAGCGCAACTTCATAAGCTCATCCGGCCCGCGCGAACAAAGCTGATCGTGCTGGTGTTGGATGGCCTGGGGGGCATGCCGGCTCTGCAGGGTCAGGCGACGGAACTCGAAACTGCTGCAACGCCCCACCTGGACGCGTTGGCCGAAAACAGCCTGTGCGGAATGCTGCAGTCGGTGAGCCCCGGAATCACCCCCGGCAGCGGAGCCGCCCATCTGGCCCTGCTCGGATACGATCCAATCGAATTTCATGTCGGAGGCGGTGTGCTGGCTGCTCTGGGTGCAAATTTCGATCTGCATTCAACGGACCTTGCAGCGCGCGGCAATCTCTGCACGTTGGACGGGCAGGGCAATATCCTCGATCGGCACGCCGGTTGGTTCGACCCTGGAAAGAGCGAACACATATGCGAACTGCTCAGCCAGATCAGGCTGCCCGGAATCCAGATCTTCTGCCGGCCGTTGAATGGAAGCCGCATGATGGTCGTGTTCAGGGGCACGGGATTGAGTGAAGA